>NZ_JBVHHB010000015.1:7807-202946 GCF_055561295.1 Kitasatospora sp. NPDC022785
CGATCCCGGGGACGTTGTTCTTCGAGTACCGGACGATCGACGAGTTGGCGGGGTACTTCTCGGAGAACCAGGCGGAGCGGCTGCGCGAGCTGCTGGGCCTCGGGGAGTCCGCCGCCGCGGCGCCGGCCGCCCCGGTGGTCTCCGCGCAGCCGGTGCCGGCCGTGCCGGAGCCGGTGGTGGTTGCGGGTGGTGGTTCGGAGGAGTTGCTGGGGCGGACGGTCGAGTATCTGAAGGACCGGTTGTCGCAGGTGTTCCGGATTCCTAAGGGGCGGATCGACGCTGCTGCGGAGTTGGGTGAGTACGGGATCGAGTCGATCCAGATCATGGAGTTGATGCGGCTTCTGGGGAAGGACTTCGAGTCGATCCCGGGGACGTTGTTCTTCGAGTACCGGACGATCGACGAGTTGGCGGGGTACTTCTCGGAGAACCAGGCGGAGCGGCTGCGCGAGCTGCTGGACATCGGGCAGACCGCCGCGGCCCCGGCCGCCCCCGCTCAGCCGCTCCGGACCCAGCCGGCTCCGGCCGTCTCCGTCACCCCGGCGGCCACCGCCGCGCCGGCCGTGCAGGAGCGCCCGCAGGCCGCCGGACGGTCGCGCGACGTGGCGATCATCGGCGTCAGCGGCCGCTACCCGAAGGCCTGGGACCTCGACGAGTTCTGGAAGGTCCTGGAGCGCGGCGAGGACTGCATCGAGGAGATCCCGCCGCACCGCTGGGACAAGGACGAGCACTACGCCGCCGAGAAGACGCCCGGCAAGAGCAGCAGCAAGTGGGGCGGGTTCATCGACGGCGCCGAGAACTTCGACGCCCTGTTCTTCAACATGTCGCCGAACCAGGCCGCGCTGACCGACCCGCAGAGCCGGCTGTTCCTCCAGTCCGCCTGGGAGGCGATGGAGGACGCCGGGTACACGCGCAAGACCCTGAGCCCCGACAAGGCGCGCAAGGTCGGCGTCTACCTCGGCATGATGTGGAACGAGTACCAGCTGCTCAGCGGCCAGGAGGTGGTCCTCTCCGACCGTGCCGCGGCCTCCAACGCCGTCTCCTACTTCTTCAACCTGCACGGGCAGAGCCTGACCGTCGACACCGCCTGCTCGTCCTCGCTCTACGCGATCGCCATGGCCGTCGAGAGCATCCGCAACGGCACCGCCTCGCTGGCGTTCGCCGGCGGGGCCAACCTCTCGCTGCACCCCAACAAGTACGTGTCGCTCAGCCAGATGAACTTCTTCGCCAAGGACGGGCGCTGCCGCTCCTTCGGCGACGGCGGCACCGGCTACGTGCCCGGCGAGGGCGTGGGCTGCGTCCTGCTCAAGCCGCTGGACCAGGCCGTCGCCGACGGCGATCACATCCACGGCGTGATCCGCGGCGTCGCCACCGTCCACGGCGGCAAGACCAACGGGATGACGGTGCCCAACCCGCTGGCCCAGGCGGAGATGGTCACGGCCGCCCTGGCCGACGCCGGCCTCTCGGCGGAGGACATCAGCTACATCGAGGGCCACGGGACGGGCACCTCGCTCGGCGACCCGATCGAGATCACCGGTCTGACCCGGGCCTTCCGCAAGCACACCGCGAAGAAGCAGTACTGCCCGATCGGGTCGGTCAAGTCGAACATCGGCCACCTGGAGGGCGCGGCCGGCGTCGTCGCCGTCACCAAGGTGCTGCTGCAGATGCGGCACGGGATGCTCGCGCCGTCCCTGCACTCCGAGAAGCTGAACCCCTACATCGACTTCGCGAACACGCCGTTCTACGTTCAGCAGGAGCTGGAGCCGTGGACCCGCCCCACGCGGACGGTCGACGGCGTGACGCGCGAGCTGCCCCGGATCGCCGGCGTCTCCTCCTTCGGTGCCCACGGCGCCATCGCCCACGTGATCATCGAGGAGTACGTCCCCGCGGAGGAGCCGCGCACCGGGCGCACCGCGCAGCCGCAGATCATCGCCCTCTCCGCCAAGGACGGCGACCGCCTGCGGGAGAAGGCCCGGGCGCTCCTGGCGTGGCTGTCGGAGCAGGGCCGCGACGCCGTTCTGCCGGACATCGCGTACACGCTCCAGGTCGGCCGGGAGGCCATGGAGGAGCGGCTCGCCCTGGTGGTCGACGGCCACGACGCGCTGCGCGAGAAGCTCCGGGCCTTCCTGGACGGCGGGCAGGACGTCGAGGACGTCTTCCACGCCGGCGTGCGGCAGCACAAGGACACCGTCGCCCTCCTGGAGGCCGACGAGGAGATGCAGGAGGTGGTGGCGCGGTGGCTGGAGCGGGGCCGGGGCGAGAAGCTGGCCGAGCTCTGGGTCAAGGGCCTGGCCCTCGACTGGGACGCCCTCGCCCGAGGCGCCGAGGTGCGCCGCATCCCGCTGCCCACGTACCCGTTCGCGCAGGAGCGGCACTGGCTGGACGCGCCCAGGCCGCTGTCCCTCGGCCGGGCACCGGCCGGGCCGGTCGCCGCTGAGCCGGCCGCCGTCGCGCCGGTTGCCGTGGCGCCGGCCGTTGCGGCGTCGACCGTCGCCGCCCCGGCCCCCGTGTCCGGGGAGCGGACCAGGCCGCTCGCCTTCGTGGAGGGCTGGGAGCCGCAGGCCCTGGACGGGGCGGCGGCGCGCAAGGTCGGCGGGATCGTCTTCCTCTGCACCGGCGCGGAGCGCCAGGCCGAGATCGCCCGGGCCGTGCGGGCGCTCGACCCCACCCTGCCGGTCGCCTTCGTCGGCTTCGGCGACACCTGCCGCAAGGTCTCGCCGGACTCCCACGACGTCAGGCGCGGTGAGCCCGAGGACTACCGGGAGGCGTTCCGCGACCTCGCGGCGAACCGGCCCGGCATCGACGCGGTCGTCGACCTCCGGGCGCTGGAGCCCGGTTCGGACCCGGAGGACTTCGGCGACGTCGTCCTGACCCTCCAGGCCGTGGCCGCGGCCAAGCTCCCCGCGCGGCGCCTCGTGCTCGCGGGGGAGTACCGCGACGGCGTCGAGCGCGCCCTGCTGGAGGCGAACCTCGGCTTCGAGCGCTCGCTGGGCCTCGTGATGCCGCAGCTGTCCGTCGCGGCCGTGCTCCAGGACGCCGCCGACCCGCAGCGGCCCGCCACCGCGGCCGCGTGGACGGAGCGGCTGCTCGCCGAACTGCGCACGGAGAAGGCCGTCAGCGCGCTCTACCGCGCGGGCGGACGCTTCGTCAGCCGGGTCCGGCCCGTCGCCCTCGCCGAGCGCCCCGGCGTCCTGCGGCACGGCGGCACCTACCTGGTCACCGGCGGGGCCGGAGGCCTCGGCATGATCGTGGCCCGCCACCTCGCCGAGAACTACGCGGCGAACCTCGTGCTGACCGGCCGTTCCGCACTGGACGCGGCGCGGCAGGAGAAGCTCGACGGCCTGACCTCCGCCGGGGCCCGGGCCGTGTACGTGCAGGCGGACGTGGCCGACGCGCAGGACATGAAGCGCGTCGTGGCGCAGGCCCGCGAGCGCTTCGGAGCGCTGAACGGCGTCGTCCACGCGGCCGGCGTCCAGGGCGAGGGCAGCGTCCTCCAGAAGGAGCTGAGCGCCTTCGAGGGGATCCTGGAGCCCAAGATCCGCGGCACGCTGGCGCTGGACGAGGCGCTGGCGGGCGAGGACGTCGACTTCGTCTGCTACTTCTCCTCGACCTCGGCCGTCATCGGCGACTTCGGCACCTGCGACTACGCGGTCGGCAACCGCTTCCAGATGGCCTACGCCGCCCACCGCGACGCGCGGGTGAGGGCCGGGCAGCTCTCCGGGCGGACGGTGGTCGTCAACTGGCCGCTGTGGCGCGAGGGAGGGATGGGCTTCGACCAGGACACCACCACGATGCTGCTGCGGTCGAGCGGCCAGGACTTCCTGGAGACGCGGGACGGCATCGCGCTGTTCGAGCAGCTGCTGGCCCAGGACGCCTCCCAGCACATGATCCTGGTGGGCCGGCCGAGCCGGGTGGTCCGCTTCCTCGGCCTGACGCAGCCGCAGCCGGCCGCCGCCCCGACCCGGCCGGCCGTACCCGCCGCGCCGGCGGTGAGCCCCGAGGAGGGTCTGGACCGGGACCTCAGGGAGATCATCAGCGGGGCCGTCAACATCGCCCTCGACAAGATCTACGAGGACGACAACCTCTCCGACTACGGCTTCGACTCGGTCAGCCTGGCCGAGCTGGCGGCCCGGCTCGGCGCGCACTACGGCGTCGAGGTCTCGCCCTCGCTCTTCTACAGCCACTCCACGCTGCGCAAGCTCAGGGGCTGGTACGCGGCCGAGCACAAGGAAGTCCTCGCCGCGTTCTACGGCGGCGGCGCGGGCGACGCCGCGCCCGTCGTCGAGGTGGCCGAGCCCGACTGGTTCCGGGAGGCGCTGGACCAGGCCGCACCCGAGGCCGCCCCGGACCGGCCCGCTGCCGTCGCCACCGTCGCCACCGGTGAGGCGGCCGAGGCCATCGCCGCCGTCGAGGCCGCCACGGGCCAGTCCCCGTACGGCGGGCAGCGGACGGCCGGCACCCTGCCGGAGCCCGCCGCCCGGGCACCGTTCGGGCGGGGCGGGGACGACGACGCCATCGCCGTCATCGGCATGAGCGGCCGGTTCCCCGGCGCCGACGACGTCGACCGGCTCTGGTCCGTCCTCGCCGAGGGCCGCGACACCGTGACCCCGGTCGGCCGCGAGCGCCTCGCCCTCTGGGGCGAGCCCGAGGACAGCCCGTTCGGCGCCTTCCGGGTCGGCCAGCTGTCCGGGCCGGACGAGTTCGACCCGCTCTTCTTCGAGCTCTCCCCCAAGGAGGCGCAGAGCCTCGACCCGCGCCAGCGGCTGCTCCTCCAGGAGTCGTGGCGGGCGCTGGAGGACGCGGGCTGGAAGCCGGCGGCCACCCGCCGGGTCGGCATGTTCGTCGGCGTCGAGCAGGGCGACTACGGCGACCTCGCCCGCGGCACCGACAGCATCACCGCCAACCACGACGGCATCCTCGCCGCACGGCTCTCCTACTTCCTGGACCTCAACGGCCCGGTGATGGCCCTCAACACGGCCTGCTCATCCGGCCTCGTGGCGGCCCACCAGGCCTGTGCGAGCATCCGCAACGGCGAGTGCGAGACCGCCCTCGCCGCCGGGGTCAGCCTGATCACGACCCCGCAGCTGCTGACCGGCACCCAGCAGGCCGGCATGCTCTCGGAGGACGGCGTCTGCCACGCCTTCGACAAGCGCGCCAACGGCATGGTGCTCAGCGAGGCCGTCGCCGTCGTCGTCCTGAAGAAGCTCTCCGCGGCCGTCGCCGACGGGGACCGGATCCACGCCGTCATCCGCGCCAGCGGAATCAACTACGACGGCCGGTCGAACGGCATCACCGCCCCCAACGGGGACGCCCAGACCGAGCTGCTGCGCTCCACCTACCGGCAGTACGGGGTCGACCCGGCGGACATCGAGTACGTCGTCGCGCACGGGACGGGCACCCGGCTCGGGGACCCGGTCGAGATCAACGCGCTCAACGACGCCTTCAAGGGGTTCACCGACAAGCAGCAGTACTGCGCCCTGACCTCGGTCAAGTCGAACGTCGGGCACACGCTCGCGGCCTCCGGCCTCGTCAGCCTCATCGGGCTCGTCCAGGCCATGCGCCACGAGACGATCCCGGCGAGCCTGCACTGCGAGCAGGAGAGCGAGTACATCGCCTGGAAGGACAGCCCGTTCTTCGTCAACAAGGCGAACCGGGCCTGGCCCGAGCGCCCCGGGCGCAGGCGCGTCGCGGCCGTCAGCTCGTTCGGGATGAGCGGGACCAACGCACACATGGTTGTGGAGAGTTATCCGGTGCAGAACGACGACGAGGCCGCGACGATGCCCGCCCACCTGCTGGCCCTGTCGGCCAAGTCCGAGGAGTCGCTGCGCCAGCGGGTCGCCGACCTGATCGACTTCCTGGAGGACGCCACCCGCCCGCAGGGCCTGCGCGAGGTCGGCGCGACCCTGCTCGACGGCCGGCCGCACTTCCGGCACCGCTGCGCCGTGGTGGCCCGCGACGCCGCCGAGGCCGTGCGCCTGCTGCGGCGGTGGAGCCGGGACGGGCAGGCGCCGGACGTCTTCACCGCACGGGTGCCCAAGGGCTTCGCGCCGAAGGAGGAGGTGCGCGAGGCCGGTAACCGGCTGCTGGAGCAGGCGGCCCTGCTGCACCACGACGCCGCGCTGCACACCGACGCGCTGCGCGCCGCCGCCAAGGCCTACTGCCAGGGGAACGACCTCGAATGGCTGCGGCTGTTCGGCGGCCGCCGCCCGGCCCCGGTCTCGCTGCCCGGCTACCCCTTCGCCCGGAAGCAGCTGTGGCAGGACGTCGCGCCGCAGGCGCCGGGCGTGCCCGGCCACCCGCTGCTGCGCGCCGCCGAGCCCGGCCGGCCGGCCGGCACGACCCTCACCGGCCGGGAGTTCTTCCTGCGCGACCACGTCGTGGCCGGGGAGAAGGTCCTCCCCGGTGTGGCCCACCTGGAGCTGGCCCGGGCCGCCCACGCCGCCGACCGGGCGGACGGGGGCGGGCGGACCGGCGGCGTCTCGATCCGGGACGTCGTCTGGATGCGGCCGGTCAAGGTCGGTGACACCCCGTCGGACGTGCGGGTCGAGCTCGAACCGGACGCCGCGGGCGTGCGCTACCGGATCCTCGCCCCGGTCGCCGGCGCGCAGCCGGCCGTGCACAGCCAGGGCCGCATCGTCGTCGCCGACACCCCGCGCCCGGACCCGCTGGACCTGGCCCGGTTGCGGGCCGAGTGCGGATCCTTCGAGATCGCCGCCGCCGAGGCCTACGCCTCGTACCGGCGCAGGGGGATCGCCTACGGGCCGGCCTTCCAGGGCCTGGTGCGGATCCTCGTCGGTGAGGGGCAGGCGCTCGCCGAGCTGGCGCTGCCGCAGGAGGCGGAGCACGGCCTCGACCGCCTCGTGCTGCACCCCAGCCTGCTCGACGCCGCGCTGCAGGCCTCCGTCGGCCTGCTGGACGCCACCGACGGCGCCCACCTGCCCTACGCGCTGGAGGAGTTGGAGATCCTCGGGCCCTGCACGCCGACCATGTGGGCCTGGCTGCGGCGCAGCGGCCGGCCGGCCGCGCAGGGCGGCGACAAGCTCGACATCGACCTGTGCGACGCGCAGGGCAACGTGAGCGTGCGGATCAGGGCGTTCAGCACCCGCCCCGTCAGGCGCGACACCCAGGCGGTGCCCGCCGAGGCCCCGGCCGCGGGGCGGCTGACGCTGCTCAAGCCGGGCTGGGAGCAGGCCGAGCCGCCGTTCCCGCCGGCCGCGCAGCGTGGCCCCGGCGGCCGGATCCTGCTCGTCGGCGACCAGCCGGACGCGCTGGGCTCGGTCCTCACCGGGCACGAGGGCGTCGAGGTCCTGCTGCTGCGGGCCGGCGACACCGTCGAGGGCCTGCGGGCCCGCCTGGCACGCGGCGGCGCGGCCTACGACCAGGTGGTCTGGGTGGCCGGCGGCGGCACGCCGGTGGGGCCGGAGAGCGACGCCCTGGTCGAGCGGCAGGAGGAGGGCGCGTACGCCGGCTTCCGGCTCGCCAAGGCACTGCTGGCGCTCGGTTACGAGAAGCGGGCCCTGGAGTGGACCGCCGTGACCGTCCGCAGCCAGTTCGTCGACGACGCCGACGAGGTCGACCCGACCCACGCCGGCGTCCACGGCCTGCTGGGCTCGCTGGCGAAGGAGAACCCGCGGTGGCGGGTGCGCCTCGCCGACGTCGAGGAGCTGCGCGAGTCCGTCCTGCGCGAGGCGCTCGACCTCCCGGCCGAACCGGTGGCCGCCACCTGGGCGCACCGCGGCGGGCGGTGGTTCCGCCAGACCCTGGTACCCGTGCCGGCCGACGCGGCCGCCCGGGAGGACGCCACGGCGTACAAGCACGGCGGCGTCTACGTGGTCATCGGCGGCGCCGGCGGCCTCGGGGCGGCCTGGACCGAGCACGTCGTGCGCGACTACCGGGCGCAGGTGGTCTGGATCGGCCGCCGCCCCGAGGACGAGGCGATCCGGGCCCGGATCGCCGAGCTGGGCCGGCTCGGCCCCGCGCCCTGGTACCTCCAGGCCGACGCCACCGACCGGGACTCCCTCGCGGCCGCCGTCGCCCGGGTCAAGGCGCGCTTCCCGCAGATCAACGGCGTCGTCCACTCCGCCATCGCCCTGCTCGACCAGAGCGTGGCGCGGATGACCGAGGACCGGTTCCGGGCCGCCGTGCAGGCCAAGGTGGACGTCAGCGTCCGGATGGCCCAGGTGTTCGCCGGAGAGCCGCTGGACTTCGTGCTGTTCTTCTCCTCGCTCAACTCCTTCCAGCGCTCCGCCGGGCAGAGCAACTACGTCTGCGGCTGCGTCTTCAAGGACGCCTTCGCCCGGCTCCTTCAGCAGACCTGGCCCGCCACCGTGAAGGTGATGAACTGGGGCTACTGGGGCAGCGTCGGCGTCGTCGCCGCCGACGCCTACCAGCGGCGGATGGAGCTGGACGGCATCGGCTCCATCGAGCCCGCCGAGGGCATGGCGGCCCTGGACGTCCTGCTCTCGGGCCCGTTCGACCAGCTCGCCGTCGAGAAGACCACGACCCCGAAGCGGGCCGGGCACCGGGCGGCCGGTACCGCCGGCACGGTGCGGACCGCGGACGAGCGCCGGCTGCAGCGCGTCCTCGCCGACTCCGGCAGCGCCCGGGGCTTCGACGACGAGCTGCTCTGCGAGCTCCTCTTCACGCAGCTGCGGGCCCTGGGGCTGAAGGCGGCGGGCGGCAGCGTCGCCGAGCTCCGGGCCGCCCTGAAGCCGGGCGGCGGCTACGACCGCTGGCTCGACGAGAGCCTGCGCATCCTGGCCGGCCACGGCTACCTGGCGTACGACGGGCACGGCGCCGGGCACTACACGCCGACCGCCAAGGCACCGGCCGACGGTGACGCCGTGTGGCGGCGCTGGGAGGCGCTGTGCCGGGAGAGCAACGGCGCCAGCGCCTACGTCAACCTGCTGGACCCGGCGCTGCGCGCGTTCCCGGAGGTCCTCACCGGCCGCCGGCCCGCGACCGACGTCATCTTCCCCGCCTCGTCCATGGCGCTGGTCGAGGGCGTCTACCGGCACTGCGACAGTGCCGACGCCCTGAACGAGATCATGGCGGACGAGGTGGCGGCCCGGGTCGCGGCCCTGCTCGACCGGGACCCGGCCCGCAAGGTGCGGATCTTCGAGATCGGCTCCGGCACCGGCGGCACCAGCGAGAAGGTGCTGCGCCGGCTCGCCCCGTACCGCGACGGCGTCGCCGAGTACCGCTACACCGACCTCTCCCGGTACTTCCTGCTCAAGGGGCAGAAGGAGTTCGGCGCCGAGCACCCCTACATGCGGTTCGACCTTTTCGACGTGGAGCGCGAGCCCGCGGCGCAGGGCGTGACCGAGGGCGGTTACGACATCGTCCTCGCCACCAACGTCCTGCACGCCACCCGCGACGTGCGGGCGGCCGTCCGGCACGCCAAGGCGCTGCTGGGCGCCGACGGCGAGCTCGTGCTCAACGAGATGGCCGCGCGCACGCTGTTCCTGCACCTGACCTTCGGTCTGCTCGACGGCTGGTGGCTCTACCAGGACGCCGAGCTGCGGATCGAGGGCTGCCCCGGCCTGGCGCCCGCGACCTGGCGGACGGTGCTGGAGGAGGAGGGGTTCGGCCCCGTCGCGTTCCCGGCCGCCGCGGTGCACGACGCCGGGCACCAGATCGTCGTGGCCCGGGCCGGTGCCGTCGCGGCCGTGCAGGCCGGGGCCGCCTTCGTGGCCGGTTCTGCCGACCTGGTCGGGCCCGCTGCCGCGGCCGCCGCGGTGACCGCCGGCGTGCCGGTCACGGTGACCGCCGCCGTGCCGGGCGAGGGCGAGGTGCGGGCGCAGGTGCAGCGCACGATCGTCGACCGGATCCAGACCTCCCTCGGGCTGGCCGCGAGCGA
Organism: Kitasatospora sp. NPDC022785; assembly: GCF_055561295.1. Taxonomy (NCBI): domain Bacteria; kingdom Bacillati; phylum Actinomycetota; class Actinomycetes; order Kitasatosporales; family Streptomycetaceae; genus Kitasatospora; species Kitasatospora sp. NPDC022785. Next base: position 17,664 of record NZ_JBVHHB010000015.1, read on the forward strand.
GATCCACGAGGAGGACGCGTTCGCCGACTACGGCGTGGACTCCATCCTCGGCGTGCAGCTGATCCAGGACCTCAACGAGGTGCTGGGCGGCGTGCTGGTGACCACCGACCTCTTCGACCACGGCTCGGTGCGCCGGCTGGCGGCGTACGTCGCCGACACCTTCCCGGAGCAGGCGCGGGCGCTGGTGGCCCCGGTGGCGGCCCCGGCCGAAGCTCCGGCGGTGGTTCCGGCCGAGGTCCCGGCCGTGATCCCGGCCGTGATCCCGGCCGTGATCCCGGCCGTTGCGGCCGCCGTTCCGGCCGGGGCCCGGGAGGCCGGTGCCTTCGACGCCGCGGCTGCCGAGGCACGCGTCCGGGAGGTGATCGTCACGCAGATCGAGCACTCCCTCGGCCTGGACCGCCGGGAGATCTCCGAGGAGGACGCGTTCGCCGACTACGGCGTCGACTCCATCCTCGGGGTCGGGCTGACGCAGGATCTGAACACCGCCCTCGGCATCACGCTGGCGGCCACCGACCTGTTCGACCACAGCTCGGTGCGGGCGCTGGCGCGCTACGTGGTGGAGTACCACCGCGACGAGCCGGCCGCCGCCTTCGTCGGGGAGCCCGCGCCGGCCGTGCCGGCCGCCTCGACCCGCGCCGCCGTCGCCCCGGCGCCGGTCGTCGCCACCGCCGTCCTTCCCGCGCCGGTGCCCTCGGCCACAGTCGCCCCCGTCACCGCCCCCGCGCCGGAAGCCCCCGTGGCCGTCGCTCCCGCCGCTGCGGCGGACCCGTCCACCGAGCCGATCGCGATCATCGGCCTGAGCGGCAGGTTCGGTACCGCCAAGGACGTCCACCAGCTCTGGCGGCACCTCGCCGAGGGCCGCAGTCTGGTCGGCGAGATCGACCGCTGGGACCTCTCGACCTACGTGTCCCCCGGCGCCGGCCACCCCCGGTACGCCTCGCTCATGGACGACATCGACCTCTTCGACCCGATGTTCTTCCAGATATCCGGCCTTGAGGCCACCTACATGGACCCGCAGCAGCGCCTCACGCTGGAGGAGTCCTGGAAGGCCCTGGAGGACGCCGGCTACGCCGGTGAGGCGGTCCGCGGCCGGGCCTGCGGGGTCTACATCGGCACCCAGGTCAGCGACTACCTGACCGCGCCCGCCGAGGACGCCCCGGCCCAGGCCATGTGGGGCAACGCCGAGGCGATCATCCCGGCGCGGATCTCCTACTACCTCGACCTCCAGGGCCCCGCCATCGCCGTCGACACGGCGTGCTCCGGCTCGCTGGTCGCCATCCACCTCGCGTGCCAGGCGCTGCGCGCCGGTGAGGTGGAGCTGGCGCTGGCCGGCGGGGTCTCGGTGCAGTGCGCACCCGACTACTACCTGGCGGCCCACAAGGCCGGCATGCTCTCCGACACCGGGCAGTGCCACACCTTCGACGAGCGGGCGGACGGCTTCGTCCCCGGCGAGGGCGTCGGCATGGTCGTGCTCAAGCGCCTGCGGGACGCCCTCGCCGACGGCGACCACATCCACGGGGTGGTGCGCGCCTCCGGCCTGAACCAGGACGGCACCTCCAACGGCATCACCGCGCCGAGCGCCAGGTCGCAGGAGCGGCTGGAGCGTACGGTCTACGACACCTTCGGGATCGACCCGGCCGGCATCCAGCTGGTCGAGGCCCACGGCACCGGCACCAAGCTCGGCGACCCGATCGAGTTCCAGGCGTTGAGCCGGGCGTTCCGCCACTACACCGAGAAGCAGGAGTACTGCGCGATCGGCTCGGTGAAGACCAACATCGGGCACGCGGCACCGGCCAGCGGCGTCGCCGGCCTCGCCAAGATCCTGCTCGCCATGCACCACCGCGAGCTGCCGCGCTCCCTCCACTTCGAGCAGGGCAACGCCCACATCGCCTTCCGGGGCAGCCCGTTCTACGTGAACACCGTCCACCGCGACTGGACGGCCGGGCCGGGCCGCCCGCGGCTGGCCGCGCTCAGCTCGTTCGGCTTCAGCGGCACCAACGCGCACCTGGTGATCGAGGAGGCCCCCGAGCGGCCGCGCACCGTGCCGGCCGCCGCAGGCCAGCTGGTGGTGCTCTCCGCGCTCTCGCGCGACCAACTGCGCACCCAGGCAGCGCAGTTGCTGGACCACCTGGACGGCAACCCGGGCGTCGGGCTGGGCGACATCGCCCTGACCCTGCTCCTGGGCCGGCGGCACTGCCCGGTCCGCCTGGCCTGCGTCGCCCGGGACACCGCCGAGCTGGTGGCGCGGCTGCGCGAGTGGCTCGCGGACGGCCGCGAGGAGCACGTGCGCGTCGCCGACCTCGCGGACCACGCGCCGCGCCCGCAGACCTCCCTGGAGCAGTTCGGCAACAGCTGCATCCGCCAGTGCGCCGAGGGCGCGGCCGGGACGGCCCGGACGGAGCAGCTGGAGGCCGTGCGCGACCTGTACCTCCAGGGCTACGAGCTGGAGTACGCGCGGCTCTTCGCCACCGGCGCGCACCTGCGCGTCCCGCTGCCGACCTACCCCTTCCTGCGGCAGCGCTACTGGCTGCCCGAGGAGGCCCGGACGCAGCGTCCGGCCCTGCCCGCCGCCCCTGCTGTCGCCGCCCCCGCAGCGGCCCTGCCCGCTGCCCGCACGGCCGGCCCGGAGGACGGCGACCACCTGTCGCTGGCGCCGCTCTGGGTCCGCGAGCCGGCCCCCGAGCCGGCCGCCGGCCCGGCCACCGTCCCGGCCCTGGACGGCAACGTCGTGGTCGTCGGGGGAGACGCCGCGGAGCACGCCGCCATCGCCGCCCTCTGTGCCACGCCGCACTTCCTCACCACCGGCGACACGCAGAGCATCGAGGCGCTCACCGCGGCGCTGCGGCGCGTCGGCACCGTCCGGCACCTCGTCTGGATCTCGCCGGCCGACGGCAGCGCCGAGGCCACCGCGCTGCTGCGGCGCACCGACGCCGGCGTGGTGACGTTCTTCCGCCTGACCAAGGCCCTGTTCGCACTGGGCTACGGCAGCGAGGAGCTGAGCTGGACGGTGGTGACCCGGCAGACGCAGTCCGTGCTGCAGGGCGAGACGGTCCACCCCGCCGACGCGGCCGTGCTCGGCCTGGCCGGCGTGATGGCCAGGGAGCTGCCCGACTGGGGCGTGAAGTCCTTCGACCTCGGCGCGACCGAGCCGGCCCCCATGGCCGCCCTGCTCGGCGCTCCCGCGCGGACGGTGCGGGCGCTGCGTGGCGGGCAGTGGTTCCGCCGCAGCCTGGCCCGGGTGGAGCTCCCGGCGCCGGCCCGGACCCCGTACAAGGAGGGCGGCGTCTACGTCGTCCTCGGCGGGGCCGGCGGGATCGGCGAACTCTGGAGCGAGGACGTCATCCGGCGCTTCGGCGCCCAGGTGGTCTGGATCGGCCGCCGGGAGAAGGACGACGCCATCCAGCAGAAGATCGACCGGCTGGCGGCCCTGGGCCGCGCGCCCTGGTACGTCCCGGCGGACGCGGCCGACCCGGAGTCGCTGCGGGCCGCGTACGCGAAGGTCAGGGAGCGGTTCGGCACCGTCCACGGCGTGGTCCAGTCGGTCTTCGGCCTGGTGGACCAGAGCCTGCCCAACACCAGCGAGGAGCAGTTCCGCCGGGGCCTGAGCGCCAAGGTCGACGCCAGCGTGCGGATGGCGGAGGTGTTCGACGCCGAGGGCCTCGACTTCCTGCTGTACTTCTCCTCGATCGCGTCGATCAACCAGACCATGGGCTACTGCAGTTACGTGGCCGGCAACGCCTTCGAGGACGCCCTCGCCGACCGCCTGTCGGCCGGGCGCGGCTACGCCGTCAAGGTCGTCAACTGGGGCTACTGGGGCGCCGTCGGGAGCGGGCTCGACGTCCCGCAGCACGTCCGGGAGCGGATCTACCAGCAGGAGGGCCTGGGCGACATCGACCCGGCGCTCGCCATGGACGCGGTCGAGCGGCTGCTGGCCGCCCCGCTCGGCCAGCTGGTCTACGTCAACACCCGCAAGCCGGAGCGGTTCGAGGCCTACGCGGACCACGAGTCCGTCCGGGTGCTGAGCCCGGCGGCCGCCCAGGCCGGCCCGATCACTCCCGAACTCCCGTCGCGACAGGGCGCGTTGCGGACGGTGGAGACGCAGGCGAAGGACAAGCTCCGGGAGCTGGACGCGCTGCTGGCCAAGCTGCTCTGGTGCGAGCTGCACGGCCGTGGCTGGTTCGCCGGCGGGGCCTTCGACGCGGCCGCCTTCCAGCGGGCCAACGGGATCACCGGCAAGTACGACCGCTGGCTCCAGGAGACCCTCGAACTCTTCGTGCGGCAGGGCTGGCTCGTGGAGACCGGCGCCGGCTACCGCGCCGGCGCCGTGAGCCCGCTCGACCCGGCCGCCACCGCGGCCGAGTGGGAGCGCAACAAGCGGGCGTGGCTCGCCGACCCGGAGCTGCGCGCCTCGGTGGACCTGGTGGACAAGACCCTCCGGGCACTGACCGCCATCCTCACCGGGGAGACCTCCGCGGTCGACGTCATCTTCCCCGGATCCTCCCTGGACCTCGTGGAGGGCATCTACAAGCGGAACATGATCGCCGACTACTTCAACGACGTCGTCGGCGACTGCACCGTCGCCCTGGTCGAGCGCCGGCTGGCGGAGGACCCGGGTGCGAAGTTCCGCATCCTGGAGGTCGGCGCCGGCACCGGCGGCACCACCGCCACGATCATGCGCCGGCTGCGCCCGTACGCGGAGCACATCGGGGAGTACTGCTACACCGACCTCTCCCGGGCCTTCCTCATCCACGGCAGGCAGCAGTGGGGAGCGGAGAACCCGTTCCTGCGCTGCGAGCTCTACGACGCCGGCCGCCCAGTGGCGGAGCAGGGGTTCGAGGAGGGCGGGTACGACCTCGTCATCGCGACCAACGTGCTCCACGCGACCAAGGACATCCGCGTGTCGCTGCGCAACAGCAAGGCCCTGCTGCGGCCCGGCGGCGCCGTCGTCGTGAACGAGATCGACGGCTACACCGTGTTCGGCATGCTGACCTTCGCGCTCCTGGACGGCTGGTGGCTGTACGACGACCCGGAGCTGCGGGACGCCGGCGGCCCGGGGCTGGAGCCCCGGATGTGGCAGTCCGTCCTGGAGTGGGAGGGCTTCGCGGCCGTCGAGTTCCCGGCGCGGGACGCGCACCCGCTCGGCCAGCAGGTCGTCGTCGCCTTCAGCGACGGCGTGATCCGCCAGGCCGACGGCGGCCGGCCGCCGGTGGTGGCACCCGCCGTGGCGCAGCCTGCGCCCCAGCCGGTCGCGCCGCAGTCCGTCGCGCCGCAGCCCGTGCCGGCCGTCGCGCCGCAGCCCGTGCAGGCGGACCCGGCGGCGTTCCAGGGCGCGATGCGGACCTACCTGACGGAGCTGGTCGCGCGCACCCTGCTCATCCCGGCGGAGTCCATCGACGCCCGGGAGGCGCTGTCCGCCTACGGCATCGACTCCATCCTCATCCTCCAGCTCCTCAACAACCTCAAGAAAGACCTGGGGGAGGTCAGCAGCACGCTCTTCTTCGAGTACCGCACGATCGAGGCGCTCACCGAGCACTTCGCCGGCCGTCAGGACGAGGCCCTGGAGCGGGCGGTCGGCCTCGCACCCGCCCCCGCCCCCGCGGCGGTGCCGGCGGCCCCGGCCGTGGTGACCGTCGAACCCGCGCAGGAGGCCCCGGCCGCCCCGGTGGTGCAGGCCGTCCGGACGGCCCCGGTGGTGGCGGCCGAGCCGTCGCGCCCCGCACCCGCCGCCGCGCCCGCCCGCACCGGTGACATCGCCATCGTCGGGATGAGCGCCCGGTTCCCGCAGGCCGAGACGCTGGACGCGTACTGGGAGAACCTGCGGTCCGGCCGGAACTCCGTCACCGAGATCCCCGCCGACCGGTGGCCTCTCGACGGGTTCTACGAGCCCGACAAGGAGAAGGCCGCCGCGGAGGGCAAGAGCTACAGCAAGTGGGGCGGCTTCCTCGACGGCTTCGCCGACTTCGACCCGCTGTTCTTCGAGATGACGCCCAACGAGGCTCTGGAGATCGACCCGCAGGAGCGGCTCTTCCTCCAGGAGACCTGGAAGGCCTTCGAGGACGCGGGCTACACGCGGGCGCGCATCGAGGAGGAGTTCGACGGCCGGGTCGGTGTCTTCGTGGGCATCACGCGCGCCGGGCACAACCTCTACGGGCCCGAGCGGTGGCGCCGCGGCGACACGGCCTACCCGTACACCTCCTTCGGGTCGGCGGCCAACCGCGTCTCGTTCAAGCTGAACCTGAACGGCCCGAGCATGCCCGTCGACACCCTCTGCTCGTCCTCGCTGACGGCACTTCACGAGGCGTGCGAGCACCTGCTCCGCGGCGACTGCGAGCTGGCCGTGACCGGCGGCGTGAACCTCTACCTGCACCCGTCGAGCTACCTCAACCTGTGCAACCTCCAGATGCTCTCGGACGAGGAGAAGTGCCGCAGCTTCGGGCTCGGCGGCAACGGCTTCGTCCCCGGAGAGGGCGTCGGCGCGATCGTGCTCAAGCGACTGGAGGACGCCGAGCGGGACGGTGACCACATCCACGCCGTCATCCGCGGCACCGGCATCAACCACGGCGGGACGACCAACGGTTACACCGTGCCGAACCCGGTGGCGCAGGGCAAGGTCGTGCGCCAGGCGCTCGACCGGGCCGGCGTCGACGCGCGCACCATCAGCTACGTCGAGGCCCACGGCACCGGGACGGCGCTCGGCGACCCGATCGAGATCAACGGCCTGACCAGGGCGTTCTCCGGCGACACCCGGGACGTCCGGTACTGCGCGATCGGCTCGGCCAAGAGCAACATCGGCCACGCCGAGGCCGCGGCGGGCATCGCGGGCGTGCTCAAGGTCGTGCTCCAGCTGCAGCACGGCGAGCTGGCTCCAAGCCTGCACGCCGAGGAGCTGAACCCGCACATCGACTTCGATTCCACGCCCTTCGTGGTCCAGCGGGACCAGGCGGAGTGGAAGCGCCCGGTCGTCACCGTGGACGGCGTCACCGCCGAGGTGCCGCGCCGCGCCGGTGTCTCCTCGTTCGGGGCGGGCGGCGCCAACGCCCATGTGGTGATCGAGGAGTACGTCCCGAAGGCGCCGGCCGCCATGGGCGCTCCGGCCGACGGGCCCGCCGTCGTCGTCCTCTCCGCCAAGGACGAGGACCGGCTGCGGGAGCAGGCCGCCGCCCTGCTGCGCTGGCTGCCGACCGGGGAGCGGCGCGGGGTGTCCGTCACCGACGTCGCCCACACGCTGCAACTCGGCCGCGAGGCCATGCCCGAGCGGCTGGGGACGGTCGTCGGTTCGCTCGGCGAGCTGCGGGAGCGGCTCCAGGGCTTCCTGAGCCACCCGGAGCGGACCGAGGGGCTGCACCGCGGCCGGGTGAAGCGCCACGACCGCGCGCTCTCCGCGCTCACCGCCGACGAGGACATGGGCGCGATCCTCGAAGTCTGGATCGCCAAGGGGAAGTTCGCGAAGGTGCTCGACCTCTGGGTGAACGGCTTCGAGCTCGACTGGCGCAGCCTCCACCCGGGGCGCACGGCCCGGGTCGTCCCGCTGCCCACCTACCCCTTCGCCCGCGAGCGGTACTGGATAGCGGAGAAGCCGATCGACGGTGCCGGGACGGGCGATCCCGGGACGGACGCCGCGGGGACGGGCGGTCCCGAGGGTGCGACCGGCGCGGCCGAGGCCGGCCTGCCGGGGGCGCTGCTCGACGACGTCCTCGACAGCTACCTGAACGACTCCCTCGGCATGGAAGCCGCCGCAGAGCACATCCGCCGGTCGTTCGACGACGCCGGCCGCACCACGGACAACGGGGGTCGCTGACCATGGACAGGCAACTCGAGCAGCTGCTGCTGGATCTCAAGGCCGAGCGCGTCTCCAAGGAGTACGTCAAGGAGTTCCTGAGGCGCCGCCAGGAGGAGGCCGGCCAGGACCAGGCGGTCCACGGCCAGGCGGTCCGGGAGCAGGCGGCCCAGGACCAGGCGGTCCGGGAGCAGCCGGTCCGGGAGCAGGCGGGCGCGGAGCTGGTCCGGTTCCACCCGGTCTGGCAGCCGGCGGACGGCACCCCGGCGACCGGGCGCGAGCCCGGCCACCTCGTGCTGCTCGCCGGCCCGCGCGGCCTGGCAACGGCCCTGGAGGAGTCGGACACCACCGCCGTGGTGCGCCTCCTGGAGAGCCCCGCCACCGGCGTCGCGGAGCGTTACACCGACCTCGCGGGCCAGGTGCTCGACGCCCTCCGCCGGCTCCTCGCCCTCCCGTCGCTGCCCCGGACGCTGGTGCAGCTCGTCTGTCCGTGGAACGGCGAGGACGCCCTCGGCGCCGGCCTGCTGGGCCTGCTGAAGAGCGCGGCCCTGGAGAACCCCCGGCTCGTGCCCCAGCTCGTCCTGGTCGACGCCGCCGCGCCGGCCGCCGCCACCGCCGCGCAGCTCCTCGCCGTCCGGGACCGCCCGGACGAGCGCGCCGTGCGGCTGCACGACGGCGGCCGCTCCGTCCTGGCCTGGCAGGAGCTGCCGGCCCCGGAGCGGCCCGCGCTGCCCTGGAAGGAGGGCGGCACCTACGTCATCACCGGCGGCCTCGGCGGCCTCGGGCTGATCTTCGCCCGGGACGTCCTGCGTTCCGTCCGCAGTGCCACCGTCCACCTCACCGGCCGCTCCCCGCTCGACGCGGGCCGGCGGCAGCTGCTGGAGTCGCTGCGGCGCCCGCGGGCACAGGTGCACTACACCCCGCTCGACGCCGCCGACGCCGCGGGCGTGGAGGCGTTCCTGGCCGGGGTGCGGCAGGAGCACGGCGCGATCAACGGCATCATCCACAGTGCCGGCGTCCTGCGGGACGGCTTCGTCCTCCGCAAGAGCGAGGACGACCTGCGCGCCGTTCTCGCCCCGAAGGTGGCCGGGACGGTCAACCTCGACGCGGCCAGCCAGGGCGACGCGCTGGACTTCTTCGCCCTGTTCTCCTCCGCGGCCGCCGTCACCGGCAACGTCGGCCAGGCCGACTACGCGGCCGCCAACGCCTTCCTGGACGCCTTCGCCCGGCACCGCGCCGGGCTGGTCGCCGAGGGCCTGCGCTCGGGCCGCAGCGTCTCGCTCAACTGGCCGCTGTGGGCCGAGGGCGGCATGGCGCCGGACGCGGAGACGGAGCGCGCCCTGCTGGAACAGGTCGGCATGTATCCGCTGCGGACCGAGTCCGGTGTGCTGGTCCTGCACGAGAGCCTCTCCCTGACGCACCACCAGGTGATGGCGGTCGAGGGTGACGGGGCGCGCATCCGCGGGGCCCTGTTGGGGCAGCCGACGGCCTCGCCGGCGGCCGGCCCCGCCCCGGCCGCCGCCGAACCCGCAGGCGCGCCCACGGCCGCACCGGTGACCGTCGCGGCCGTCGACGAGGGGGCGCTGCGCGACAAGGTCGTGCAGCGGCTCCGGCAGGTGCTCGGCGGCGTGATCGGCCTCCCGGCGGCGAAGATCGACGCCGAGGCCCCGCTGGAGAGCTACGGGATCGACTCCATCGTCGTCACCCGGCTCAACCGGAAGTTCGCCGAGACCTTCGCGGGGCTCCCGAAGACGGTCCTCTACGAGTTCAACTCGCTGGACGCCCTCGCGGACTACTTCCTCCGCGAGCACCGGGGGACGTGCCTCACCTGGACCGGGCTCGCCGCACCGGCGGCCGCCGCAAAGCCGGCCGCGGCCGCAGAGGCCGCCGCCGCCGCAAAGCCCGCCGCGGCCCCGGCCGTCGCCGCGGAGCCCGTCGCTGTCGCGCAGCCCGCCCCCGTGCCCGAGGCCCCGTCCGCCGCCGCGCCCGAAGCCCCGTCCGCCCCCGCGCCCGAGGCCCCGGCCACCGCCGACGCCATCGCGATCGTCGGCATGAGCGGCCGCTTCCCGCAGGCGGCGAACCTGGACGAGTACTGGCAGAACCTCGCCGCCGGGCGGGACTGCGTCACGGAGATCCCCGCCGACCGCTGGGGGCTGGAGGGCTTCTACCACCCCGACCGCGACGAGGCGGTCGCGCTCGGCCGCAGCTACAGCAAGTGGGGCGGCTTCCTCGACGGCTTCGCCGACTTCGACCCGCTCTTCTTCGGCATCTCGCCGCAGGAAGCCATGAACACGGACCCGCAGGAGCGCCTGTTCCTCCAGGAGTCCTGGAACGCGCTGGAGGACGCCGGCTACACCCGCCGTCGCCTGGCCGACGCGCACCGCGGGCGGGTCGGCGTCTTCGCCGGCGTCTCCAAGACCGGGTTCGACCTCTACGGGCCCGCGCTCCGGGAGCAGAACGAGAACCTCCACCCGCTGACCTCGTTCGCCTCCGTCGCCAACCGCGTCTCCTACCTGCTCGACCTCCGGGGCCCGAGCCTGCCCGTCGACACCATGTGCTCGTCCTCGCTGAGCGCCGTCCACGAGGCGATGGAGCATCTGCGGCGCGGCGAGTGCGACCTGGCGCTCGCGGGCGGGGTCAACCTCTACCTGCACCCGTCGAACTACACCCTGATGTCCGGCAAGCGGATGCTGTCGCACGACGGGAAGTGCCGCAGCTTCGGCGCCGGCGGCAACGGCTTCGTGCCCGGCGAGGGCGCGGCCGTGGTGCTGCTCAAGCGGCTGGCGGACGCCGAGCGGGACGGTGACGTCATCCACGCCGTGCTGCGCGGCAGCAGCATCAACCACGGCGGCCGGACCAACGGCTACACCGTGCCCAACCCGGGCGCGCAGGCCGAGGTGGTGCGTGAGGCGCTGGACCGCGCCGGGGTCTCGGCCGGCGACGTCAGCTACGTGGAGGCGCACGGCACCGGGACGGAGCTCGGCGACCCGATCGAACTCGACGGGCTCACCCGGGCGTTCGCGAAGGACACCGACGCCCGGCAGTACTGCGCCGTCGGCTCGGCCAAGAGCAACATCGGCCACCTGGAGGCCGCGGCCGGCATCGCCGGGCTGCTGAAGATCGTCCTGCAGATGCGGCACGGCCGGCTCGCTCCCAGCCTGCACGCGCAGGAGCCCAACCCCAACATCGACTTCACCCGGACGCCCTTCCGGCTCCAGCAGGAGCCCGCCGACTGGCAGCGCCCCGCCGGCGCCGACGGCACGGCGGAGCGGACCCGGATCGCCGGCGTCTCCTCCTTCGGCGCGGGCGGCTCCAACGCGCACGTCGTCGTGGAGGAGTACCGCCGCGCCGGCACCGCCGGCGCCACCGCGGACGCGAGTACCCCGCGGCTGATCGTGCTCTCGGCCAAGGACGGCGAGCGGCTGCGCGAGCGGGCGCAGGCCCTGCTGGACTGGATCGCCCGCCAGGGCGAGGCCGGCCCGGACCTCGACGCCGTCGCCCACACCCTGCAGTCCGGCCGTGAGGCGATGGAGACCCGGCTCGCGCTGCCCGTCACCTCGGCCGTCGAACTCACCGCCAAGCTCACCGCGTTCGTCGCGGGCGACGACACCGTCGAGGACCTGCACCTGGGCAACGTCAAGGACCACCGGGACACCCTGGCCGTCTTCGCCACCGACACCGACATGGCGTCGACCGTCGACGCGTGGATCGAGAAGGGCAAGTTCGACAAGCTGCTCGACCTCTGGGTCAAGGGCCTGGCCGTCGACTGGAGCCGCCTCCACCGCGGGCGGCGCCCCCGGATGCTCCCGCTGCCGGGCTACCCCTTCGCCCGCGAGCGCTACTGGGTGGGCGACCTCACGACCGGCCGGGCCACTGCCGCCCCCGGCGCCGTCCGGCTCCACCCGCTCGTCCACGCCAACACCTCCAGCCTGGACGCCCAGCGCTTCGGCTCGGTGTTCTCGGGCGAGGAGTTCTTCCTGACCGACCACGTCGTCCGCGGCCGCAAGGTCCTGCCCGGCGCCGCGTACCTGGAGATGGCGCGGGCGGCCGTGGAGGCCTCGCTCGACGCCCGCCCGCAGGGCGTGACGCTGCGCAACGTGGTGTGGGCCCGCCCCGTCACGGTGGACGGGCAGCCCGTGCACGTGCGGACCACACTCGCGGTCGAGGAGGGCGGGGAGGTCGCCTTCGAGATCGCGAGCCTGCCGGACGGCGACGCCGGGGCCGAGCCCGTCGTGCACAGCCAGGGCGTGGCCGTCCCCGTCGCGGCCGCACCGGCCGCTCCGGTGGACGTGGCCGCGCTGCTGGCCGCCTGCTCCACCGCACGGCTGGACGCCGAGGAGTGCTACCGGACGTACCGGGCCATGGGCCTCGACTACGGGCCGGCGCACCGCGGCGTCGAGAGCATCGCGATCGGCGACGGCCAGGCGCTGGCGCGCCTGGTGCTGCCCGCCGTGGCGCGGGAGGCCCTCGACGCGTTCGTGCTGCACCCGGGCCTGCTGGACTCCGCCTTCCAGGCCTCCGTCGGCCTGTTCGGCCGGGCCGACGGCACGGTGCTCCACCTCCCCTTCGCCCTGGACGAGTTGGAGGTCTTCGGGCCGCTCGCCCCGGAGCTGTGGGCGTGGGTGCGGTACAGCGCGGACGACCGGCCGGCCCTCGGGGTCCGCAAGCTGGACATCGACCTCCTCGACGACGCCGGCGCCGTCCGCTGCCGGCTGCGGGGGTTCACCTCCCGGGCCTACGACGCGGACGCGGCCCCGGACGCCGCCCCGGCACCGGTGGAGCGCACCGGGCCCGAGCCGGCGCGGGACACCGAGCCGCCGCAGCCCGCCACCACGCAGGCGGAGCGGGCCGGACGCTACCTGGTCGGCCTGCTGGCCTCCCAGCTGCGCCTGCCGGCCGACCGGATCGATGTGAACGATGCCCTGGAGCACTACGGCATCGACTCCATCATGACGATGAACCTGACCAACAAGCTGGAGCAGGTCTTCGGTTCGCTGCCCAAGACCCTGTTCTTCGAGTACCAGAGCATCCGGGCGCTGACCGAGTACTTCCTCGACGCCCACGGGGAGCGGCTGGCCGCGCTCCTGGGCTCGGACGACCAGGAGCCCGCCGCCACCACCCCCGCCGCGATCCCCGCCACCGCCGGTGCGGCCGCCGCCCCGGCCCGCACCGCCGCCCCGGGCCGCACCGCCGGCCGCCGCGGGCGGAGCGTACGGCGCGGCGTGGCCCGCCGTACCGAATCGGCCTCCGGGGGCCCGGAGATCGCCGTCATCGGGCTGGCCGGGCGCTACCCGCAGGCCCGCAACGTCCGGGAGTTCTGGCGGAACCTGGCCGAGGGGCGGGACTGCATCACCGAGATCCCGGCCGACCGCTGGGACCACAGCGCCTACTTCGACCCGGACGGCAACGTGCCGGGCCGCACCTACACCAAGTGGGGCGGCTTCCTGGACCGGGCGGACCACTTCGACCCGCTGTTCTTCAACATCTCGCCGCGCGAGGCCGCGTTCATGGACCCCCAGGAGCGGCTGTTCCTGGAGTGCGTGCACGAGACGCTGGAGGACGCCGGCCACACCCGCGAGACGCTGAGCCGCTACGGCGACCGCGGGCTCGCCGGGAACGTCGGTGTCTTCGTCGGCGTGATGTACGAGGAGTACCAGCTCTACGGCGCCCAGGAGCAGGCGAAGGGACGCAACGTCACGCTGTCCGGCAGCGCCTCGTCCATCGCCAACCGGGTCTCCTACGTCTTCGACCTGCACGGCCCGAGCCTGGCCGTCGACACCATGTGCTCGTCCTCGCTGACCGCCCTGCACCTGGCCTGCCAGAGCCTGCGGACCGGCGGCTGCGAGCTCGCCGTCGCCGGCGGCGTCAACCTGTCGCTCCACCCGAACAAGTACCTGATGCTCGGGAACGGCAAGTACGCGTCCAGCAAGGGGCTCTGCGAGAGCTTCGGCGAGGGCGGCGACGGCTACGTGCCCGGCGAGGGCGTCGGCGCGGTGCTGCTGAAGCCGCTGGACCGGGCGATCGCGGACGGCGACACCATCCACGGCGTCATCCGGGGGACGGCCCTCAACCACGGCGGCCGCACCAACGGGTACTCCGTCCCCAATCCCCGTGCGCAGCACAACGTGATCGGCCACGCGCTGCGCGAGGCGGGCGTCGACGCGCGCTCGGTGAGCTACGTCGAGGCGCACGGCACCGGGACGGCGCTCGGCGACCCGATCGAGGTGGCGGGCCTGACGAAGGCGTTCCGGGAGTACTCGGACGACCGGCAGTTCTGTGCGATCGGCTCGGTGAAGAGCAACATCGGGCACGCCGAGAGCGCGGCCGGCATCTCGGCGCTGACCAAGGTGCTGCTGCAGCTGAAGCACGGCAAGCTGGCGCCCTCGCTCCACTCCGAGGTGCTCAACCCGCACATCGACTTCGCGAACAGCCCGTTCTACGTGCAGCGCGAGCTGTCGCCGTGGCAGCGCCCGGTCGCCGCCGACGGCACCGAGACGCCGCGGATCGCCGGCATCTCGTCCTTCGGCGCGGGCGGCTCCAACGCGCACGTCATCGTCGAGGAGTACGTCCCGGCGCGGGCCGCCGAGGCCGACGCGCCCACCGACGGCCGGCCCGCCGCCGTGGTGCTCTCGGCGCGGACGGGGGACGGTCTGCGGGCCCAGGCGGAGCAGCTGCTGCGCTGGACGACCGAGGAGGAGGGCGCCGGTGTCGCGCTCGCCGACCTCGCCCACACCCTCCAGGCCGGCCGGGAGGCGTACGAGGAGCGGCTCGGCCTCGTCGCGGGCACGACCGGCGAACTCGCCGCCAAGCTGCGGGCGTTCCTCGCCGGCGAGGCGGGCGTCGCCGAGCTCCACCGGGGGCGGGTCGAGCGCCGGCAGGGCGCACTCGCCGTCTTCGCCGCCGACGAGGACCTGGCCCGGGCGCTGGACGCCTCGATCGCCGAGCGCGAGTACGGCAGGCTGCTGGAGCTCTGGGTCACCGGCCTGGTGGTGGACTGGGCGAAGCTGCAGGACGGCACCGCCCGCCGGGTGCCGATGCCGACCTACCCCTTCCAGGGCGAGCGCTACTGGCTCTCCCCGGGGCCCGGCGCCGACCGGCAGCCGGCCACCGGCGCCGGGCGGCTCCACCCCCTGCTCCACGCCAACACCTCCAGCCTGAACGAGCAGCGCTTCACCTCGGTCTTCACGGGCGAGGAGTTCTTCCTGAAGGACCACCAGGTCCAGGGCGAGCGCGTGCTCTCCGGCGCGGCCTGCCTGGAACTGGCGCGGGCCGCCGTGGCGGCCTCGCTGGACGAGCCGCACGGCTCCCTGCGGATCCGCAACGTCGTCTGGTCGCGGCCCGTCACGGTGGAGGGACGGGCCCGGACCGTCCAGGTCCGCCTGCTGCCGAAGGGCCGGGACGAGGTCGGCTTCGAGATCTACAGCACCGGCGACGAGGACGCTCCGGCGGCGCAGCCGGTGATCCACAGCGAGGGCCTCGTCCGGGTGGCCCCGGAGGCCGGCCCGGCCGCCGCCACCGTCCTCGACCTGCCGCAGCTGCAGGCCGCCTGCCGGGGCGCCGAGTTGGACGCGGACGAGGCCTACGAGGCGTTCCGCGCCCGGGGCATCTCCTACGGCCCCGGCCACCGCGGGCTGGACCGCCTCTGGACCGGTGACGGCCAGGTGCTCGCCCGGCTCGTCCTGCCCGCCGCGGTGCGGGGGACGCTGGACAGCTACGGCCTGCACCCGGCCCTGCTGGACTCCGCCCTCCAGGCCTGTGCGGGCCTGCTGCCCCCGGCCGGCGAGGGCGGGCCGCTCCTGCTGCCCTTCGCGGTGGACGAGGTGGAGACCGGCGGCCCGTGCACCCCCACGATGTGGGCCTGGGTGCGCGAGGGCGGCGGCCGGGCGGGCGACGCCGTCCGCCGGCTCGACGTCGACCTCTGCGACGACGAGGGGCGGGTGTGCGTCCGGCTCAAGGGCGTCTCCCTGCGCGCCTACACGGCGCAGGCCACCGGTGAGCCGCCCGCCGCCGGCGGGCAGCCGGCCGTCGGCGAGCTGCTGGCCGCGCCGTGCTGGGTCCCCGCGGAGCGTGCGGAGCGTACCGGGCCGACCGAGGCCGGCCTGGTGCTGGTCGCCGGGCTGCCCGAGGTCGCCGCGGCGCTGGAGTCGCAGGGCACGGCCCGCGTCGTGCGCCTGGACTCCGCGGCGCCGGGCGTCGACGCCCGCTACACCGAGGACGCGCTGACCGTCCTCGCCGCCGTCAAGGAGGTGCTGGGCGAGCGCGGGCAGCGGAGCGTCCCCGTCCAGCTGGTCGCCTCGACGGCCCACGAGCCGTCCCTGTGGGCGGGGCTGGCCGCCGTGCTCAGGTCGGCCCGACTGGAGAACCCGAAGGTGCTCGGCCAGCTCGTCCTGGTCGACCCGCAGGACGGCCCGGAGCAGGCGGCGGCCCACGTCGCCGCCGACCGCGCCGCGCTGTCCGACACCGCCGTCCGCCACCACGGCGGCACGCGCGAGGTGCTGCGGTGGCGCGAGGAGGAGGACGGCCCCGCGGCCGAGCCGGCCTGGAAGGACGGCGGCGTCTACCTGGTCACGGGTGGCGCCGGCGGGCTGGGCGCCGTTTTCGCCCGGGACATCGCCGCCCGGGTGCGCGAGCCCCGGATCGTCCTCGCCGGCCGGGCGCCTCGCGACGGGCAGAAGGACGCGCTCCTCGCAGAGCTGACGCGGCTCGGCGCCCACGCGGCCTACGAGCGGGCCGACGTCGCCGTGCGGGAGGACGCCGAGGCGCTCGTCCGAAGGGTCCGTGAGGCGCACGGCCGGATCGACGGCATCCTGCACAGCGCGGGGTTCATCAAGGACGCGTTCATCCTGCGCAAGGACGCGGACGACTTCGCCCGCGTCCTGGCACCGAAGGTCGCCGGGCTGGTGAACCTGGACGAGGCCACCCGCGAGGACGGACTCGACTTCCTGGTCGCGTTCTCCTCCGTCGCCGGGGCCCTCGGCAACGTCGGCCAGTGCGACTACGCGGCCGCCAACGCCTTCATGGACGCCTACGCGCACCACCGCAACGCCCTCGTGGCGGCGGGGGAGCGGCAGGGGCGGACGGTGTCGCTCGGCTGGCCCCTGTGGGCCGACGGCGGCATGCACGTCGACGCGGGCACCGAGCAGTCGCTGCGCGAGCGGTTCGGCCTCGTCCCGCTGCGGACGGAGACCGGCGTCCGCGCCCTCCACCGGGCGCTGGCCTCGCCGCACAGCCAGGTGCTGGTGCTGGAGGGCGACCGGCCCCGGCTGCGGGAGACCCTGCTCGCCGACCTCCTCGCCGACCGGGCCACCGCCGCCCCGGCCCCGGTCGTGGCCCCGGGCCCGGTCGCGAGCCGTCCGGCGGCACCGGAGGCGGCCGCGGGCGGGACCGACCCGGACGAGGGCACCGCCCGGAAGGCCACGGCGTACTTCAGGAAGCTCCTGGCCTCGGTCATCGACCTGCCCGCCGCCAAGATCGACGCGGAGGCGCCGCTGGAGGACTACGGCGTCGACTCCGTGATGACGATGGACATGACGCGGACCCTGGAGACGGTCTTCGGCTCGCTGCCGAAGACGCTGTTCTTCGAGCACCGGACCATCGCGGCGCTCACACGGCACTTCCTGGAGACCGAGCCGGACCGGATGCGCGAGCTGCTGCCCACCACGGGCACCCGCCCGCAGCCCTCCCCGGCCGCCCCGGAGCGGACGGCGTCCGCGCCCGGGCGCACCTGGCGCACCCTGGCCCCGGCCCGGGCCGGGGCCGCCCCGGCCGGGGACGCCGCCGCCGGCAGCGGCGACGTCGCGATCATCGGCCTGGCCGGGCGCTACCCGCAGGCCGCCGACGTCCGGGAGTTCTGGCAGAACCTCGCCGCCGGCAGGGACTGCGTCACCGAGGTGCCGGCCGACCGCTGGGACGTCGGCGCCGTGTTCGACCCCGCCCCGGGCACCCCCGGCAGGACGTACAGCAAGTGGGGCGGATTCCTCGACGGCGCCTACGACTTCGACCCGATGTTCTTCAACGTCTCCCCCCGCGAGGCGGAGATCATGGACCCGCAGGAGCGGCTCTTCCTCCAGTGCGTCCACGACACCCTGGAGGACGCCGGCTACACCCGGGCGTCGGCGAAGGGCCGGACGGGCAACGTGCTCGACGGCCGGGTGGGCGTCTTCGTCGGCGTCATGTACGAGGAGTACCAGCTCCTCGGCGCCCAGGCGCAGCTCGGCGGCACGCCGCTGGCGGTGGCCGGCAACCCCGCGTCCATCGCGAACCGGGTGTCGTACTACTTCGACCTCCGGGGCCCGAGCATGAGCGTCGACTCGATGTGCTCGTCGTCGCTGTCGGCCGTCCACCTGGCCTGCCAGAGCCTGAAGTGGGGCGACTGCGAGGTGGCGGTCGCCGGCGGGGTGAACCTCTCGCTGCACCCGAACAAGTACCTGCTGCTCAGCCAGGGCAGGTTCGTGTCGACCAACGGCCGCTGCGAGAGCTTCGGAGCGGGCGGCGACGGATACGTGCCGGGCGAGGGTGTGGGCGCCGTCCTGCTCAAGCCGCTGGCGAAGGCCGTCGCGGACGGCGACCGGATCTACGGCGTCATCAAGGGCACGGCCGTCAACCACGGCGGCAAGACCAACGGCTACTCGGTACCGAACCCGCAGGCCCAGTCCGACGTCGTCGGCCGGGCCCTGGCGACGGCGGGCGTGGACGCGCGCGCCGTCGGCTACATCGAGGCGCACGGCACGGGGACGGCCCTGGGCGACCCGATCGAGATCGCCGGGCTGGCGAAGGCGTTCGGCGAGCACACCGACGACCGGCAGTTCTGCGCGATCGGCTCGGTGAAGAGCAACATCGGGCACGCGGAGAGCGCGGCCGGCATCGCCGGGATCACCAAGGTCCTGCTCCAGCTCCAGCACGGCAAGCTCGCCCCCTCGCTGCACGCGACGACGCTCAACCCGCACATCGACTTCGCGCAGACACCGTTCGTCGTGCAGCGGGAGCTGGCCGACTGGCCGAGCCCCGGGCCGGCCGACGGCACGGGCACCGCGGCCCCGCGGGTCGCCGGCGTCTCGTCCTTCGGCGCCGGGGGCTCCAACGCCCACATCGTCATCGCCGAGTACCTGCCCGAGACGGCGGAACCGGCCCCGGCCGGCGACGAGCAGCCCGCCGTCGTCCCGCTCTCGGCGCGGACGCCGGAGCAGCTGCGGGCGCAGGTCCGCAACCTGCTGGACTGGCTTGAGCGCCCGGAGCACACGGGGCTCGCCCTCGCGGACGTCGCCCACACCCTGCAGGTGGGCCGCGAGGCGATGGAGGAGCGCCTCGGCGTCCTCGCGACGTCGGTGCCCGACCTGGTCGCGAAGCTGCGGGACTTCCTCGACGGCGGCGCCGGCGGCGAGGAGGTCGTCCGGAGCACCGCCACCCGCGACGGCGGCGTGCTCTCGCTGTTCGTCCCCGACACCGACCTCGACGCGATGATCGCGGCCTGGGCCGCCAAGGGGAAGTACGAGAAGCTGCTCGAACTGTGGTCCAACGGCGTGCCGCTGGACTGGCGGCTGCTGCACGGCGCCGGCGCCCCCCGGCGGATCGCGCTGCCGACCTACCCGTTCGCCCGCGAGCGCTGCTTCCCGTTCGACGGCGCGCCCGTCGTGGCGCGGGCCCCGCAGGCCCCGGACCGGCTGCACCCGCTGGTGCAGGCCAACACCTCGGACTTCGCGGAGCAGCGGTTCAGTTCGGTCTTCAGCGGCCAGGAGTTCTTCCTGCGCGACCACGTCGTGCAGGGCTCCCGGACGATGCCCGGCACGGCGTTCCTGGAGATGGCCGTCGCCGCCGCCTGCCTCACCTGCCGTACGGCCGTCGGGCCGTCCGCGCCGGTGGCGCTGCGCAACATCGTGCTGGCGCAGCCGCTGCGGGTCGGCGACCGGCCGCAGGAGCTGCACGTCGGCCTCCACCCCGAGGCCGACGGCGACATCCGGTTCCGGGCCTACAGCTCCCCGGAGGGGGCGGAGCCCGTCGTGCACAGCGAGGGGGCCCTCTACTTCGTGGAGGGAGTCGAGGAGACCGTGCTCGACCTGGAGGCCCTGCGGGAGGCCTGCGACCTCCCCGGGCTCTCCGCCGACGAGTGCTACGAGCTCTACCGGGCGGCCGGCATCGCCTACGGGCCCGCGCACCGGGGCGTCCGGCACATCCGGACCGGGCCGGGGCAGGCGCTGGCCGAGCTCGCGCTGCCGGACGTCCTCCGGGGCACCGAGGGCGACTTCACCCTGCACCCGAGCCTGCTCGACGCGGCGCTCCAGGCCTGCGTCGGCGTCCTCGGCCGGCCGGGCGCCGAGGGGGCGGCGGCGGACGGCTCCGGCCTCGCCGTGCCGTTCGCCGTGGACGACGTCCTCGTCCTCGACGCCTGCACGGACGCGATGTGGGCGTGGGTGCGTCCGAGCGCGGACCAGGGCGGCGACGCGGCCACCCGCAAGCTCGACGTGGACTTGGCCGACCAGCACGGATGCGTCCGTGTACGCATCGGAGGGCTGTCGTTCCGCACGCTGGACCTGACGAAAAATCATGATCCGATTTCCATCCCGGAGTCGACTGGTGATCATGTAACGTCTCCTCAAGTGACGTTGCCTCATATTCCGGTCGGTCCCGCGGGGATCCCCGGCGCAGCGGCACTCTCCTACCCGTCGTGGCAGGCGAGGCCCGCGCAGGACGGGCCCTCCACCGTGGACGGCGCGCGGCGGACGGTGCTCCTGGGCGGACTGCCCGAGGCGGCGGAGCTGCTCCGCGGCAGCGACGACAGCGAGGTCGTCGTCCTGACCCCCGAGGGCGGGACCCTCGACGGCCGGTACGCCGGCTACGCGGTGCAGCTCCTGGAGCGGCTGAAGTCCGAGGTGCGCGGTACGGCCGGCAAGGCCCACCTCCAGCTGGCGTTCGCCGGTGGCCCGGACGCACTCCCGTTCTCCGGCCTCGCCGCAATGCTCCGTACGGCCGGGCTGGAGAACCCGAACGTCACCGGCCAGCTGCTTCTCCTCGACCCGGCCGACACCCCGGCGACGGCCGTCGGACGGATCCTGGAGAACCGCGCCCACCCGGAGGACACTCTCGTGCGCTACCGCGACGGCCGGCGCGAGGTGCAGGTCTGGGCCGAGGACGCCACGGCGTCCGCCACTCCGCTCCCCTGGAAGGAGAACGGGGTGTACCTGGTCACCGGCGGCATGGGGGCGCTCGGCCTCGTGTTCGCCCGGGAGATCGCCGCGCAGACCGGGAACGCCACCCTGGTCCTGACCGGGCGCTCCCCGTCCGACCGGGGAAAGCGCCGCACGCTCGACGAGCTGGTGGCCCTCGGCGCCCGCGCCGCGTACTACGAGCAGGCCGACACGGCGAGCCGCGCCGACGCCGACGCGCTGGTCGCGCGGACGCTGGAGCGGTGCGGCCGGATCGACGGCGTGATCCACGGCGCCGGCGTGACGCACGACGGCTTCATCCTGCGCAAGCAGGCGGGGGAGTTGCGCGACGTCCTGGCACCCAAGGTGTCGGGGGTGGTGAACCTCGACGCCGCGACCCGCGCTCTCCCGCTCGACTTCTTCGTGACCTTCTCGTCCGTCTCCGGTGCCACCGGGAACGTCGGCCAGGTCGACTACGCGGCGGCCAACGCATTCCTCGACGCCTACGCCTGGTACCGGCAGGAGCTCGTCGTCCGCGGCGAGCGCGCCGGGCACAGCCAGTCCGTCAACTGGCCGCTCTGGGCCGACGGCGGCATGCACGTCGCGGCGGAGACGGAGGCCCTGCTGCGCTCGCGCCACGGCGTCGTCCCGCTGGGGACGGCCGAAGGGGTCACGGCGTTCCACCGCATCCTCAACTCCCCGCACAGTCAGGTGATGGTCACCGCGGCCGACCCGTCCGGACCACCTGGAACACCTGCCTCGCACCAGACCCTCCCTGTCACCTCTGCCGTCGGGACGAATCCGTGACGCACAACGACAACGACGAGCTCGAAGCGAAGGCGACCGCGTACCTCAAGGGCCTGCTCTCCCAGGCCACCAAGGTGCCGGTCGGCCGGGTCGACGCCCACCGGGCGTTCGAGAGCTTCGGCATCGACTCGGTCATGGCGATGACCATGACGGCAGAGCTCGAAGCCGTCCTCGGGTCGCTGCCGAAGACCCTCTTCTTCGAGTTCCGCGACCTCCACGGGCTGGCCCGGCACCTCCTCGCCACCCACCGGCCGTCGCTGCTGCGCCTCCTCGGCGGTGCCGAGGAGGAGACGCCGGCCTCGGCCGGCCGGCCGCGCAAGGCGGTGCCGGGCGGTGCCGTGCGGGCCGACGCGGTGCCGGGCGGCGCCGTGCCGCGCAAGCCCCTGGCGTCGAGCCGGTGGGCGACGCGGTTCGAGGCACCCGCGCCGGCCGGCCGGCCCGGGCCGGCCCGCGCGCCCGAGCCGGCGCCGGTGGCCGGGCCGGACGCGTCGCGGGGGCTCGACATCGCGATCATCGGCCTCTCCGGGCGCTACCCGCAGGCCCGCACGCTGGACGAGTTCTGGGCCAACCTGGCCGCCGGCCGCGACAGCGTCACCGAGATCCCGGCGGACCGCTGGGACCACCGCGCCTACTTCGACCCGGACAAGGACGCGCCCGGCAAGACGTACAGCAAGTGGGGCGGATTCGTCGACGGCGTCGCCGAGTTCGATCCGCTGTTCTTCCATATCGCGCCCTCCGAGGCAGAGTTGATGGACCCTCAGGAGCGGCTCTTCCTGCAGTGCGCCTACGAGACCGTCGAGGACGCCGGCTACACCCCGGCCGGCCTGAACGCGCCCTCGGAGAACGGCGCGGTGCCCAACATCGGCGTCTACGTCGGCGTGATGTACGAGGAGTACCAGCTCTACGGCGCCCAGGAGCAGGCCCTCGGGCGCCCGGTGGCGCTCTCCGGCAACCCCTCGGCCGTCGCCAACCGGGTCTCCTACTACTTCGACTTCCGCGGCCCGAGCATGAGCGTCGACACGATGTGCTCCTCCTCGCTCAGCGCCATCCAGCTCGCCTGCCAGAGCATCCGGTCCGGTGTGTGCGAGGTGGCGCTCGCCGGCGGCGTCAACCTGTCGGTGCACCCCAACAAGTACCTGATGCTCGGCCAGGGCAAGTTCGTCTCCAGCAAGGGCCGGTGCGAGAGCTTCGGCAAGGGCGGCGACGGCTACGTGCCGGGCGAGGGCGTGGGCGCCGTCCTGCTCAAGCCGCTGGCCAGGGCCGTCGCGGACGGCGACCGCATCCACGGCGTCATCCGCGGCATCGCCGTCAACCACGGCGGGCGGACCAACGGCTACGCCGTCCCCAGCCCGCTGGCGCAGGCCCGCTCGATCACCGACGCCTGGCAGCAGGCCGGGGTCGACCCGCGCGCGGTCAGCTACATCGAGGCGCACGGCACCGGCACCGCGCTCGGGGACCCGATCGAGATCTCCGGGCTCACCAAGGCGTTCCGGCAGCACACCCAGGACGACCGGTTCTGCGCGATCGGCTCGGTCAAGAGCAACATCGGGCACTGTGAGAGCGCGGCGGGCATCTCCGGCCTGACCAAGGTCCTGCTGCAGATGCGGCACGGCAAGCTCGCCCCCTCGCTGCACTCCGCCGAGCTCAACCCGCACATCGACTTCGACGGCACGCCCTTCACCGTCCAGCAGACCCTGGCCGACTGGCAGCGGCCCGTCATGACGGTCGACGGCGCCGAGCGGGAGCTGCCCCGGATCGCCGGCATCTCCTCCTTCGGCGCCGGCGGGTCCAACGCCCACCTGGTCGTCGAGGAGTACCGGGCGGAGCCCGCGGCCGTGGCAGAGGCCGGTTCCGGAGCGCCCGTCCTGGTCGTGCTCTCCGCCCGCAGCGCCGACCGCCTGGCCGAGAAGGCGCGCCGACTCGCCGACTGGATCGAGGCGAAGGGCCTCACCGACGCCGACCTGCCCTCGCTCGCCCGGACGCTGCAGGTGGGGCGCGAGGCCATGCGGGAGCGGCTCGGCGTCGTGGTGGACTCCCTGCCGGGCCTGGTCGCGCGGCTCACGGCCTTCGCCGCCGGCGAGGAGGCCGAGGGCCTGGTCCGCGGCCGGGCGAGCGGGGACTCCGAGGCCCTCGCGCGGCTCGCCGCCGACGAGCGGCTGGACGACGCGCTCACCGGCCGGGACCTCGCCAGGCTGCTGGACCTGTGGGTCAGGGGCGTCACCGTCGACTGGACCGGGCTGCACGACGGCGAGGCGCCGGCGCGTATCGCCCTGCCCACCTACCCGTTCAGCCGGGACCGCTACTGGATCGACACCTCGCGCACCGCCGCGGCGGTGGCCGGCACCCCGGTGGAACAGGCCCCGTCCGCGCTGGTGTTCACGGAGTCCTGGGAGCCCGAGGCACTGCCCCCCGGCCCGGCCGCGGCGCCGCGCACCCTGGTCTGCCTCTGCGCGGACCGCGCCGTCCAGGAGGAGCTCGCGCGCGCCGCCCGCAGCCTGGACCCGGCCACCACGCTGGTGTTCGTGACCAGGGGCGAGGCCTTCCGGAAGACCTCCGACCACTCCTACGAGGTCGACGCCCGGGAGGCGGGCGACTGCGTCCGCGCCTTCGAGGAGATCGGGGCGCAGTACGGCCCGGTCGACGCCCTGCTCAACCTGTGGGCGCCGGCGGACGGCGCCGGTCCGGCCGCCTACCCCGCCACCGTCCACCTCCTCCGGGCCGTGGCCGCGGCCGGGCTGACGGTCCGGCGGATCCTTCAGGCCGGGGAGTTCCGTGACGGGACGGAGGAGGCGTACCTGGAGTCCTGGCTCGGCTTCGAGCGCTCCCTCGGCCGGGTGCTTCCGGGCGTCGGGTTCACCGCCGTCCTGGAGGACGTCGAGAACCCCCGGGACGCCCGGGACGCCCGGGACGCCCGGGACGCCCAGGACGCCGGGGGTGCCCGGGGTGCCCGTGACGGCGACGGCCGGACGGCGCCCGGGGACTGGTTCGCCCGTCTCCTGGACGAACTGACCGCCGCCGAGCCGGCGAGCGCCCTCTACCGCGGCGGCGTCCGCCACGTCAGCAAGGTCCGGCCGAGCACCCCCGGCGCCGGGAAGGACCTCCTCAAGCAGCGCGGCACCTACCTCGTCACCGGCGGCCTGGGCGGCCTGGGCCTGCTCTTCGCCGAGCACCTCGCCCGGACCCGCTCCGCCCGCCTGGTGCTGACCGGCCGCTCGCCGCTCGACGCCCGCCGGGAGCAGCTGATCGCCCGGATCGAGGCGCTCGGCGGCGAAGTCCTGTACGGCCGGGCCGACGTCGCCGACCGGGAGGCCGTGCGCGCCGTCGTGACCGCGGCCCACGAGCGCTTCGGGGCGCTCGACGGCGTCATCCACGCCGCCGGCGTCGCCGGGCAGGGCAGCCTGCTCACCAGCGACGCCCGGGAGTTCCGGGACCGGCTCGCCTCCAAGGTGGACGGCACCCTCGTCCTGGACGACGTCCTCGCCGGTGAACCCCTCGACTTCGTCTGCTACTTCTCGTCCACCTCGGCCGTCCTCGGTGACTTCGGCAGCTGCGACTACGCCGTCGGCAACCGCTTCCAGACGGCCTACGCCCGGCACCGCGACCAGCTGGTGCGGCAGGGGTCGCTCTCCGGCGCGACCGTCGCCGTCAACTGGCCGCTGTGGCGCGACGGCGGCATGGGGTTCGCCGACGCGCAGGGCGCCGAGCTGTACCTCGCCTCCAGCGGGCTGCGCCTGCTCGACCGGGAGGAGGGCATCGCGCTCTTCGAACGGCTGCTGGGGCAGGGCTCGACCCAACAGCTCGTCCTGGCCGGGGAACCGGACCGCGTCCGGCGGCTGCTCGGCGTGGACCGGACGCCCGCCGGCCGCGAACGGCCCGCCCCACCCGCTGTACCCGCCACGCCCGCTGTACCCGCCACGCCCGCTGTACCCGCGGCACCGGCCGCACCTGCCACCACCACCGCGCACACCGCGCTTGTCCCGGGATCGGAGCACGTGGACCTCGACGCCCTTGTCCTGTCGGACCTGGAAACGATGATCGGTGAGACGCTCCGGGTACCCCGCGAGCAGATCCACGCCGACGAGAACCTCTCGCACCTCGGATTCGACTCCGTCAACCTGGCGAAGCTCGCCGGGGCCATGAGCCGGCACTTCGGCTTCGAGGTGCTGCCCTCGGTCTTCTTCTCCCACCCCACCCCTCAGCGGCTGGTGGCACACCTGGTGGCGGAGCAGCAGGAGGCCCTGCGGGCCCGCTACACGACGCGGCCCGAGCGACCGGCCGCCGCGGCCCCCGAGGTCACGGCGGCCCCCGAGGCCGAGCGCGCGGACCGGCCCGCGCCGGCCCGGCGGCGCAGCGAGCATGACGGCCCGGAGGCGATCGCCGTCATCGGCATGAGCGGCCGCTTTCCCGCCGCCCGGTCGGTGGACGAGCTCTGGAGCATCCTGGAGCAGGGCCGGGACGTGCTGTCGCCCGTCCCCGAGGACCGCCGCGCCGACTGGAGCGACCCGCAGGCCCAGGATCCGGAGCGGACCAGGGTCGGATTCGTCCCCGGCATCGCCGAGTTCGACCCCGCGTTCTTCGAGATCTCGCCGCGCGAGGCGCAGAGCATGGACCCGCGCCAGCGGCTGCTGCTCCAGGAGGCCTGGCGGGCCCTGGAGGACGCCGGCTACGGCGAGCGCCGGCTCCGTGACGAGCAGATCGGCATGTTCGTCGGCGCCGAGCAGGGCGACTACCTGCACCTGACCCAGGGCGAGGGCAGCATCACGGCCCAGCACGAGGCGATCATGGCCTCGCGCCTGGCCTACCTGCTCGACTTCTCCGGGCCCGTGCTCGCCATCAACACCGCCTGCTCCTCGGGCCTGGCCGCCGCCCACCAGGCGTGCGCGAGCCTGCGCAGCGGCGAGTGCGACGCCGCGGTGGTGGCCGGGGTCAACCTGGCGACCACCTCCAGGGTGTTCGCCGAGACGAGCAAGGCCGGCATGCTCTCCGAGAGCGGCGTCTGCCACGCCTTCGACACGCGGGCCGACGGCATGGTGCTCGGCGAGGCCGTCGCGGTCGTCGTCCTGAAGCGCCTCTCGCAGGCCGAGGCCGACGGCGACAACGTCCTCGCCGTCATCCGCGGCAGCGGCATGAACTACGACGGCCGCACCAACGGCATCACCGCGCCGAACGGCGCCGCCCAGGCCAACCTCTACCGCAGCGTCTACCGCCGGCACGGGATCGACGCCGGGCGCATCGAGCACATCGTCGCCCACGGCACCGGCACCAGGCTCGGCGACCCGGTGGAGGTCAACGCGCTCAACGAGGTCTTCAAGGAGCGCACCGGCCGGGCCGGGTACTGCGCGCTGACCTCGACCAAGACCAACGTCGGCCACACCCTGGCCGCCTCCGGCGTGGTCAGCCTGATCGCCCTCGTCCAGTCGCTGCGCCACGGCGTCATCCCCGCCAGCCTGCACTGCGAGCAGGACAGCGACTACATCGCCTGGAAGGAAAGCCCCTTCTACGTCAACAAGGCGGCCAAGGCCTGGCCGGCCGGCGCGGAGGGCACCCGGCTCGGCGCGGTGAGCTCGTTCGGCATGAGCGGGACCAACGTCCACATGGTCGTGGAGAGTCACCGGGCCGCCGTGCGCCCCGCGCCGACCGCGGAGGCCCCGGCCCGGCTGCTCGTCCTGTCCGCCAAGACCCCCGAGTCGCTGGACGAGCGGATCCGGGAGCTGCGGGAGGCCCTGCGGGCGGGTGACTTCGACGCCACCCACCTCGGCGACGCCGCGTACACCCTGCTGGAGGGCAGGCAGCACTTCGCCCACCGCTGCGCGCTCGTCGCCGGCGACGCCGGCGAGGCCCTCGCCGCGCTGGACGCGGCGGCGCGCGGCGAGGAACTGCCGACGGTCCGTCGCGGCGAGGTGCCGCGCGACCGCAAGGACCGCTCGCTGCTCGACATCCAGGCGCAGGCACTCCTCACCGAGCTCGCGGCGGCCGGAATTCCGGCGGCCAGGCACCGCGACGTGCTCGCCGCCCTCGGCGCCCTCTACTGCCAGGGCGCCACGCCGGACTGGCAGAAGCTCTTCGCGGGCGAGCGGCCGCACCTGACGGCGCTGCCCGGCTACCCGTTCTCGCGCAAGCGGTACTGGGCCACGCAGCAGCGTCCCGCGGCGGCGGAGCCGGTGGCCCCGGTGGCCCCGCTGGCGTTGACTCCCGTGGAGCCGGCTCCCGTTGCTCCCGCTGCACCTGTTGCTCCCGCCGCACCCGCTGTGCCTGTGAAGGCGGGCATCGCCGGACGGGCGAAGATCGTGCTGCAGAGCCCGGGCGCGAAGGCGGCCGCGCCCACCTCGCCCGTCGCCAAGCCGCGCAACGTCCGGCTGGGCGAGCTGGGCCGCCCGGGCGGGCGGCCCGCGCCGGTCGCGAGCCCGGTGGTGGCGAGTCCGGCGGTCGCGAGTCCGGCGGCTGTGAGCCCGGTTGCCGCGGGCTCCGCCGTTGCGGTGCAGCCCCCGGCCTCGCCGGTGCGGTCCACGAGCGTCCTGCGGCAGGAGCTGCGGGCCGGCCTCGCGGAGGCGCTGTACCTGCCGGAGAGCGACATCGACCTCAACCGCAACTTCATCGAGCTGGGCCTGGACTCCATCGTGGGGGTCGAGTGGATCAAGACCCTCAACAAGAAGTACGGCACCGCGTTGACGGCCGCGCGGCTCTACGACTACCCGACGGTGCGGGAGTTCGCGGACTTCCTGAACGGTGAGATGGCGGCCTCCGCGCCGGTGCCGGCACCGGAGGCCGCCCCGGTGCCGGTGGCCGCGCACGCGCCCGTGGCGGAGCCCGCCCCCGTCGTGGCCGAGCCGGCGCCCGAGGCCGCGGCACAGCCCGCGCCCGTCGTGGCCCGGCCGGTGCGCCCGAAGTCCGTCCTCATCGACGAGTTGAGGAGCAGCCTCGCCGAGGCCCTGTTCCTGGAGTCGGGAGAGATCGACGCCGGCCGCAACTTCGTGGAGCTCGGCATGGACTCCATCATCGGCGTCGAGTGGGTGAAGACGATCAACCGGATGTACGGCACGTCGCTGACGGCGACGCGGCTGTACGACTACGCGACGCTGCGCGAGCTGGCCGGCCACCTGGAGACGCAGATCCCGGCCCCGGCCGAGCCCGCCGCCGTCAAGCCGGCCCCGGCGCCCGCTCCGGTCTCGCCCGCTGCGCCCGCCGCTCCGGCGGAGCCCGCGCCGGTCGTCCCGGTCACCCCCGCCGTCCCGGTCACCCCCGTCGCCCCCGTGCCCGTCGCCCCCGCGCCCGCCGTGTCGACCCCCGCCGTGTCCACGCCCGCCCCGGCCCCGGCCGCGCGCGAGGCCGCACCGCCCGCCGTCCGAACCGGGGACCGGGCCGCCGTCATCGGCATGTCCGGGCGCTACCCCGGGGCGGAGAACCTCCGCCAGTACTGGGACAACCTCAGCCACGGCCGCAACTCCGTCCGCGAGGTGCCGCCGTCCCGCTGGGACGTCGCGCAGTACTACGACCCGCGCCCCGGCCAGAAGGGCAGGACCACCTGCAAGTGGCTGGGCTACCTGGAGGACGCGGACTGCTTCGACCCGCTGTTCTTCAACATCTCGCCGCTGGAGGCGGAGGGGCTGGACCCGCAGCAGCGGCTGTTCCTCCAGGAGGCCTACCGGGCGTTCGAGGACGCCGGCTACGACCCGCAGTCCCTCAGCCGCAAGAAGTGCGGCGTCTTCCTGGGCATCAGCGGCAACGAGTACAGCTTCCTGGTGTTCCGCAACGGCGCGGAGACCAACGCCGCGACCAGCAGCAGCAACGCCATCGCCGCCTCGCGCATCGCCTACTTCCTCAACCTCAAGGGCCCGGCGATCGCGATCGACACCGCCTGCTCCTCCTCGCTGGTGGCGCTGCACCTCGCCCAGCAGGCGCTGGCGAGCCACGAGATCGACATCGCACTGGTCGGCGGCGTCTCGCTCTACCTGCTGCCGGACACCTACGTCGGGATGTCCGAGGCGGGCATGCTCTCGCCGCACGGGCAGTGCCGGTCCTTCGACAACGACGCCGACGGCTTCGTGCCGGGCGAGGGCGTCGGCGCCCTGGTGCTGAAGCGCCTGGGCGACGCCGAAGCCGACCACGACCACGTCTACGGCGTCGTCGCGGCCTCGGGCACCAACCAGGACGGCAAGACCAACGGCATCACCGCGCCCAGCGCCAACAGCCAGATGGAGCTGGTCCGTTCGGTCTACGACCGGCACGGCATCGACGCGGCGTCCATCGGCTACGTCGAGATGCACGGCACGGGCACCAAGCTCGGCGACCCGATCGAGCTCGACGCGCTGGGCACCGTCTACCGCGAGCGGGGCGTGCCCACCAACTCCTGCGCGATCGGCTCGGTGAAGAGCAACATCGGGCACACCTCGGCGGCCGCCGGGGTGGCCGGGGTGCACAAGGCGCTGCTGAGCATGCGTCACGGCCTGCTCGTGCCGTCGCTGAACTTCGAGACGCCCAACGAGCACTTCGACTTCGCCCATTCCCCTTTCCGTGTCAACACCCGCCTCGAGCCCTGGGAGCCCCAGGCCGGCCGGGCGCCGAGGCGCGCTGCCGTGAGCTCGTTCGGATTCAGCGGAACGAACGCCCACGTCGTGCTGGAGGAGTATCGCAATGCGTGACAGCAGTGTGCGGACCGCTTCGGCGGCCGTCGTCGTCACCCTGTCGGCCAAGACCGAGGCGCAGTTGGACAGCGCGGCGGAGAACCTGCTCGCCTTCCTGGCGGACGAGCCCGGGCTCGACCTGACCGACCTGGCCTTCTCGCTCCAGGTGGGCCGGGAGGCGATGGACCACCGGCTGGCCTTCGTGGCCGACTCCACCACCGCGGTCGCGCGGGGCCTGCGGACCCACCTGGGGCGGGGCGGCGACACCGCCCTCTTCCGGGGCCGGGCCCCCGAGCGGCTGACCTGGGACGAGGAGGACGAGGACCGCAAGGCGCTCGTCCGCTCCTGGATCGCGGCCGGGGACCACGCCGCCGTCGCGCAGGCCTGGGCCGGCGGCTGCGCCGTCGACTGGCCGCTGCTGTACGCGCCCGACCGGCCGTTCCGGATCCCGCTGCCCACCTACCCCTTCGCCAAGGAGCGGTACTGGGTCGAGGCGCAGCCGGGCGCGCAGGCCGGCGCCGGGGCGGCCGCTCCGGCGGCGCCGCACCCGCTGGTGCACCGTGACACCTCCCAGTTCGGGCGGCAGCGCTACACCTCGACGTTCACCGGCGAGGAGGCGTTCCTCGGCGACCACCGGATCCGCGGCGAGCGGATCCTGCCCGGCGTCGCCCACCTGGAGATGGCGCTGGCGGCCGCGGCCGGCGGGCGGACGCCGTCGGCGGGTACGGCCCTCACCGACGTGGTCTGGGCCCGCCCGTTCCGGGTGGGCGGGAGCCCGCGCGAGCTCCACGTCGCGCTGCGGCCCGACGAGGCGCAGGGCGTCCGGTTCGAGGTCTTCGCCGCGGACGAGGACGCGGCCGGGCCGGCCACGGCCCAGGTCCTGCACAGCACCGGCACGGTCGTGCCCGGCGGCGGCACGCCCGGCCGGGTCGACCTGGCACGGCTGCGGGCCGAGTGCGGCGCGCGCCGGCTCGACGCCGACGAGGTCTACGCGGCGTTCGCGGCGGCCGGGATCGAGTACGGCCCGTCGTTCCGCGGCATCGACCACCTGCTGGTCGGCGCGGACCAGGTGCTGGCCCGCCTCGTGCTCCCCGCCGCCGCGCAGCCGGGCTGGGACTCCACCCGTCTGCACCCGGGCCTGACGGATGCGGCACTCCAGGCCTGCCTGGGGATGCCGGCCGCCGACCCGGACGCCCCGCAGCAGACCCTGCTGCCCTTCGCCGTCGACCGGGTCGAGGTGTTCGGCGCCCTCACGCCCGGTCTCTGGGTCTGGATCCGCCCGAGCGCGGCG
The DNA here is from genome assembly GCF_055561295.1 of Kitasatospora sp. NPDC022785. NCBI lineage: Bacteria > Bacillati > Actinomycetota > Actinomycetes > Kitasatosporales > Streptomycetaceae > Kitasatospora > Kitasatospora sp. NPDC022785. The sequence continues at coordinate 49,299 of NZ_JBVHHB010000015.1, forward strand.
GGCCCGCAGGAGACCTCCGTCCGCCGCTTCGACCTCGACCTGTGCGACGACGCGGGAGAGGTCCGGGTGCGCCTGACCGGCTTCGCCGTCCGGGCTGTGCCGTCCGAGCCCGCGGCGGGCAGCGTCCTGGCCTTCCCGCAGTGGCGCGAGCGGGCGCTGCCCGCGCCGGCGACCGTGGGGGCGCGGCGCACCCTGGTCTTCGCCGAGGCGGGCGCCCTCGCGGACGCGATCGCCGCGGACAGCGGCTGCGAGGTGGAGGTGCTCACCTCCCCGGCGGCCGGCCTCGGCGGGCGCTACACCGACTACGCGCTCCAGGTGTTCGAGCGGACGAAGGCGGTCCTGACCGACGGCACGCGGTCCGAGCTGCTCGTCCAGGTCCTGCTGGCGGACGGGCCACAGGCACCGGCCCTCTCCGGGCTGGGCGCACTGCTGCGGACGGCCCGCCTGGAGAACCCGCGGATCACCGGTCAGGTCGTCCTCGTGGACGCCGCCACGGGAGCGGAGGCCCTGCGCGCGCTGCTCGCGGCCGAGCGCCGCACCCCGGCCGGCACCGGCGACGGCACCGCCGAGGACCACGCCGCCGGCACGGCCGTCCGGTACCGCGACGGCCGGCGCGAGGTGCTGACCTGGGCCGAGGATCCCGCGGCGGACCGCCCCGGGCCGCCCTGGCGGGCCGGCGGCGTCTACCTGGTCACCGGCGGTCTCGGCGGCCTCGGGCGGATCTTCGCCGAGGAGATCGCCGGCCAGGTGAAGGACGCCACGCTCGTCCTCGCCGGCCGCTCGCCGGAGAGCGCGCGGACACGGCGGATCGTGGAGCGGCTGCGGGCTTCGGGGGCTGACGTCTCCTACGCCCGGCTCGACGTCACCGACCGGGACGCCGTCGTGGCCCTGGTGGACCGGATCGTGCGCACCGCCGGGAACCTCCACGGCGTCATCCACAGCGCCGGCGTGATCGAGGACAACTTCATCCTGAAGAAGCCCGTCCGCGAGTTCCGCGCCGTCCTGGCGCCGAAGGTCGGCGGCCTGGTGAACCTGGACGAGGCCACCAAGGACGCGGACCTCGACTTCTTCGTCGCGTTCTCCTCCGGCGCCGCCGTCACCGGCAACGCCGGCCAGGCCGACTACGCGGCGGCCAACGCCTTCATGGACGGCTTCGCCGAGTACCGGCAGAGCCTGGTCGCGGCCGGACTGCGGCGCGGCCGCACGCTCTCCGTCGACTGGCCGCTCTGGGCGGACGGCGGCATGCGCCCGGACGCCGCCACGGAGGCGGTGCTCCGCGACCGCTTCGGGATCTCCCTGCTGGAGCGCGCGGCCGGGATCGAGGCCCTCTCCCGCAGCCTCCAGACGAACCACCACCAAGTGCTCGTCGCCGCAGGCGACGTGGCCCGGATCAGGCAGGCGCTGACGATGCAGCAGGCCGGTGAGGACACAGGACCAGTGAGCACCGACATCCCCGTCGCGGAACCGGAGCGGCAGGACGACGGCCTGGAGGACAGGGCCGTCGGGTACGTCACCTCGCTGCTGGCGGGCGCGCTCAAGGTGCCCGCGCACCGCATCGAGGCCGACCTGCCGCTTGAGCGGTACGGCATCGACTCGGTGATGGCGATGAACCTGACCGCCAAGCTGGAGGAGGTCTTCGGCCGGCTGCCGAAGACGCTCTTCTTCGAGTACCGCGACATCAAGCAGCTCACCGGCTACCTGGTCGACGCGCACCGGGAGCGGCTGGCGGAGCTGCTGGGCGTGCCGGCCGCGGCTCCCGCGCCCGCGGCGGTGCCCGCCCCTGTGTCCGTGCCTGTCGCGGCGCCCGCCGCCGTGGCCGAGGCCCCGGCGGCTCCGGCGCCCGCCGTCGTGTCCGAGCCCCGTGCGGCGGTCGCACCGCGCAGCGCCGACATCGCCGTCATCGGCCTCGGCGGCCGCTACCCGCAGGCCCGCGACCTCCGCGAGTTCTGGCGCAACCTGGCCGAGGGCCGGGACAGCATCACCGAGGTGCCCGCGGACCGCTGGGACCACCGCGCCCACTCCGCCGAGGACACGGCCGAGCCGGGTACGACCTCGCACAGGTGGGGCGGGTTCCTGGACGACGTCGACCGGTTCGACCCGCTGTTCTTCAACATGTCGCCCCGCGAGGCCGAGTTCACCGACCCGCAGGAGCGCCTGTTCCTGGAGTGCGTCTACGAGACGCTGGAGGACGCCGGGTACACGCGGCAGGACCTCCTCCGGCACCGCTCGAACGGCGTCGAGGGCAACGTCGGCGTCTTCGTCGGTGCGATGTACGACGAGTACCAGCTGTACGGTGCGACCGAGCAGGCGATGGCCGAGGGCCGGGTGATCCCGGGCAACGCGGCGAACATCGCCAACCGGGTCTCGTACTTCTGTAACTGGCAGGGCCCGAGCATCACGCTCAAGACCATGTGCTCCTCCTCCCTGACGGCGATCCACCTCGCCTGCCAGAGCCTGCAGCTCGGCGACTGCGAGGTCGCCGTCGCCGGCGGCGTCAACCTGTCGCTCCACCCGAACAAGTACCTGCTGCTCGGGCAGACCGGCTTCGCGTCGAGCAAGGGCCGGTGCGAGAGCTTCGGCGAGGGCGGCGACGGCTACGTGCCCGGCGAGGGCGTCGGCGCAGTGCTGCTGAAGCCGCTGGACCGGGCGATCGCCGACGGCGACCGGATCCACGGCGTCATCAAGGCCACCGCGGTCAACCACGGCGGCCGGACCAACGGCTACACGGTGCCCAACCCGACCGCCCAGAGCGGCGTGATCGCGCACGCCCTGGACAAGGCGGGCGTCGACGCGCGCACCGTCAGCTACGTCGAGGCGCACGGCACCGGGACGTCGCTCGGCGACCCGATCGAGATCGCCGGCCTCACCAAGGCCTTCTCCCGCCACACCGACGACCGGCAGTTCTGCGCGATCGGCTCGGTGAAGAGCAACATCGGGCACGCCGAGAGCGCCGCCGGCATATCGGCGCTGACCAAGGTGCTGCTGCAGCTGAAGCACGGCAAGCTGGCCCCCTCGCTCCACTCCGAGGTGCTCAACCCGCACATCGACTTCGAGGGGACGCCCTTCCGCGTCCAGCGGGAACTCGGGGACTGGGAGCGGCCGGTGATCGACACCGCCGACGGCCCCCGCGAGTACCCGCGCATCGCCGGTGTCTCCTCCTTCGGCGCCGGCGGCTCCAACGCGCACGTCGTCGTCGAGGAGTACGTCCCGGCCGCCCGCCCGGCGGAGACCGACCCGGCCGGGCAGCCGCTGGCGTCCGTCGTCGTGCTCACCGCGCGCACCGCCGAACAGCTGCGGGAGCAGGCGCAGCGGCTCCTCGACTGGGCGCAGGAGGAGCGGATCGGCGACGCCGACGTGCCCGGGATCGCCTTCACGCTCCAGACCGGGCGCGAGCACCTGGACGAGCGGCTGGCCTTCCTGGCCGGCTCCGCCGAGGAGCTGCTCGCCCGGCTGCGGGACCACCTGGACGGCAAGGACGCCGTCGGCGAGATGTACCGGGGCCGCGTGAAGCGCGCGAAGGACGCCGTGTCCTTCCTCGCCGAGGACGAGGACATGGCGCACACCATCGAGGCCTGGGTGCGGAAGCGGAAGTTCGGCAAGCTGCTCGAACTCTGGGTCAACGGGCTGGGCCTGGACTGGCGGAGCTTCTACCCGGCGCCGCTGCCGGGCCGGGTCTCGCTGCCGACCTACCCGTTCGCCCGCAAGCGGTTCTGGGCCCCGGCGTCCGCGCCGGCCGCCCCGGCCGTGACCGCGCCCGCCGTCTCCGCTGCCGGGCCCGCCGCCGTGGTCCCGGCCGCCGCCGCGGTGGCCGAGCCCGTCGCGCTGAAGCCGGTCGCGCCGGTGCGGCGCGCCGTCACCGCCACCGCGCCCCTTCCGTCGGGCGGCGCCCGTGCCGTCGCGAAGCCGCGGGGGATCGGCCTCGCCCCGCTCGGCGGCGAGCCGGCCACTGCGTCCGGTACGGCGCCCGTGCGGCGTCCCGCCCCGGCGGTGACCCTCGCGCCGGTGGGCGCGGCCGCCGCCGCCCCGGCGCCCGCGCCGGCCGCCGCCCCGGCTCCGGCTCCGCTTGAGGCGCCCGCCCCGGTGGCCGCGGCGTTCGCCGGCCCGGACGAGGAGACCCTCGTCGACGAGCTGGCGGTAAGCCTCGCCCAGGCCCTGTACATGGCGGAGGAGGACGTCGACACCGACACCAACTTCACCGACCTCGGGCTGGACTCCATCGTCGGGGTCGAGTGGATCAAGGCGATCAACAAGCAGTACGGGCTCGACCTGGCCGCGACCAGGCTCTACGACACGCCCACCGTCCGCCAGTTGGCGGCCTACCTGCACAACCTGCTGCGCACCGCGGCGCCCGCCCCGGCGGCGCCCCCGGCCGCGCCGGTTGCCGTCGTCGCGCCCGTGGCCGCCGCGCCCGTGGCCGCCGCGCCCGTCGTGCCGGCGGAGCAGCCGCAGCCGGCCCTCTCGGAGGAGGACGTCCAGGCGGACCTGCTGAGCAGCCTGGCCGCCGCCCTGTACGTGTCGGAGGACGAGCTCGACCTCGACCGGAGCTTCACCGACTTCGGCCTCGACTCCATCATCGGCGTGGAGTGGATCAAGGCGATCAACAAGCAGTACGGGTTGGACCTGCCCGCCACCAGGCTCTACGACCACCCGACCATCCAGGAGTTGACGGCCTGCATCCTCCGGGAGCTGGAGAAGGGAGGCGCCCCTCAGGGGCGTCCCTTTCGCGGGCTGACCGCCCCCGCCGGGACCGCCTCCGCCGGGACGGCCCCCGCCGCCGCACCGGCCCCCGTGGCCACACCCGCCGTCCTGCCGACCCCCACGCCGAAGCCCGTGCCCGCCGCCGAGTCCGTGCCGGCTCCTGTGGCGGTGCAGCCGGCCGTGCAGCAGGCCGCTTCCGCCCCCGCCCCCGCCCGGGCCGAGGCGCGCGCCGCCGACCCGCGCCGCGGTGACGCGATCGCGATCGTCGGCATGGCCGGCCGCTACCCGCGCTCCGAGAACCTGGCGGAGTACTGGGACAACCTGGCCAACGGGCGCGACTGCGTCCGGGAGATCCCCAAGTCCCGCTGGGACGTGGACGAGTACTACGACCCGCGCCCGAGCCAGAAGGGCAAGGTCTACTGCCGGTCGATGGGTGTCCTCGACGACATCGAGGTCTTCGACCCGCTGTTCTTCAACATCCCGCCGGCCGAGGCCGAGGCGATGGACCCGCAGCAGCGGATCTTCCTCCAGGAGGCGTACCACGCCTTCGAGGACGCGGGCTACGACCCGCGGGCGCTGAGCGGGGAGAAGTGCGGCGTCTACCTGGGGATCATGAGCAACGAGTACAGCATGCTCATGCAGAAGCAGGGTGCGGACGCGAGTTCGGCCACCAGCAACAGCAACGCCATCACGGCCGGCCGGATCGCCTACTTCCTGAACCTCAAGGGCCCGGCCATCGCCCTGGACACGGCCTGCTCCTCCTCGCTCGTCGCGACCCACCTGGCCTCGCAGGCGCTCAAGAGCGGCGAGATCGACATGGCCCTGGTCGGCGGCGTCACCCTCTACCTGAGCCCCGAGGCGTACATCAGCATGTGCGGCGCGGGGATGCTCTCGCCGGACGGCCGCTGCAAGACCTTCGACAACGGCGCCGACGGCTTCGTGCCGGGCGAGGGCGTGGGCGCGCTCGTGCTGAAGCGGCTCGACGACGCGGTGCGCGACCGCGACCACGTCCACGGCGTCATCCTCGGCTCGGGCATCAACCAGGACGGGAAGACCAACGGCATCACCGCGCCGAGCGTGGTGAGCCAGATGGAGCTGGAGCGCGACGTCTACGGGCGCCACGGCATCGACCCGGCCGGCATCGGCTACGTCGAGATGCACGGCACCGGCACCAAGCTGGGCGACCCGATCGAGCTGGAGGCGCTGGCCACCGTCTACCGCGAGCAGACCGACAAGGTCGGGTACTGCGCCATCGGCTCGGTGAAGAGCAACCTCGGGCACACCTCCGCGGCCGCGGGCATCGCCTCGATCCAGAAGGCCGTGCTCTGCATGCAGCAGAAGCACCTGGTGCCGACGCTGAACTTCGAGCGCCACAACGAGCACTTCGACTTCGAGCGCTCGCCGTTCTACGTCAACACCGGGCTGACGCCGTGGAAGACGGAGGCCGGCACCGCGCGGCGTGCGGCCGTGAGCTCGTTCGGCTTCAGCGGCACCAACGCCCACCTCGTCCTGGAGGAGTACGAGGAGGCCGCCGGGGACACGGCGCCGGAGCCGCGGCACGCCCCCCGCCTCTTCGTCCTGTCGGCGAGGAGCGAGGAGCAGCTCAGGACGGCCGCCGCCCGCCTCGGCGACCACGTCCGGTCGCACCCGTCGCTGGACCCGAAGGACCTGGCGTACTCGCTCCAGCTGGGCCGCGAGGCCATGACGCAGCGTCTGGCGCTGGTCGCCGCCACCCTCGGGGAGCTGGCGGAGAAGCTGAGCCGGTTCGCCGAGGGCGGCCGGGCCGGCGGTGTCCACACCGGTCAGGCCAGGAAGGTCCGGGGGAGGGGCGCCGTGCACGTCCCCCCGCCCGCCCCGGGCGGCACCCCGTCCGCGGCGGAGTGCGAGCGGCTGGCCGAGCTCTGGGTGACCGGGACGGCCGTCGACTGGGCACAGCTGTACGCGGACGGGCGGCCCCGCCGCGTCCCGCTGCCCACGTACCCCTTCGCCCGTGGGAGCTACTGGTTCACGCCCGCCGAGGACGGCACCGACGCTCCCGCCGCAGCCGTTCCCGCGCCCGCAGTGGCCGTGCCCGCCGCACCCGTGCCCGCCGCGCCCGCGCCCGCGGCCGTGGCACCCGCCCGGGCCCCGTCGGCCGGGGCACCCGCCTCCGCCCCGGCGGCCGCGGCGAACATCCTGCTGAAGCCGGTCTGGGACGTCGTCCCGAAGCCCGCCCTGCAGACCCCCGCCGCGCCGAACGGCCGCGTCCTCGTGGCCGGCGGCACGGAGGAGCACTGGGAGCGGATCCGCACCGTCCACCCGACCGCCGAGCGCCTGCCCGTCGGCCCCGCGGACACCGTGGAGACGATCGCCGCCCGGCTCGACGGGGCCGGCGGCCCGCTCGCCCACCTGGTCTGGCTGGCCCCCCAGCAGACGTCGCCGGGCGTCACCGACGACGCGCTGGTCGACGCGCAGGAGGGCGGCCTCTACGCCTGCTTCCGCACGCTGAAGGCGCTGCTGAGCCTCGGTTACGGCCGCCGCACGCTCGACCTGACCGTCGTCACCGAGCAGAGCCTGCCTGTTCGGCGCAGCGACACCGTGGACCCGACCCACGCCGGCCTGCACGGTCTGCTGGGCTCGGTGGCCAAGGAGTACCCGGGCTGGACCGTGCGCCTGGCCGACCTCGACAAGGGGTACGACTGGCCGCTCGCGGAGCTGTTCGCGCTGCCCTGCGAGGAGCGGGGCAGCGTCTGGGCGTACCGCCGCAAGCGCTGGTACCAGCAGGCGCTCCTCCCGATCCGGGAGAGCGTCGCGGCCGACAACTCCGCGCCAGGCGCCCACCCGGTGTACCGGCAAGGCGGCACGTACGTGGTGATCGGCGGCGCGGGCGGCATCGGCGAGGCGTGGACCGAGCACATGATCCGCAGCTACGGGGCGCAGGTCGTCTGGATCGGCCGCCGGGCCGAGGACGCGGCGATCCGCGAGAAGCTGGAGCGCCTGGGCCGGCTGGGCCCGGAGCCCCGGTACGTACAGGCCGACGCCGCCGACCGGGAGTCACTGCAGGGCGCGTACGAGCGCATCAAGCAGAGCCACCCGGTCGTCCACGGCGTGATCCACTCGGCGATCGTCCTGCTCGACCAGAGCCTGGAGCGGATGGACGAGGGGCGTTTCCGCGCCGCCGTCACCGCCAAGGTCGACGTCAGCGTGCGCCTCGTCCAGGTCTTCCGGACCGAGCCGCTGGACTTCGTCCTCTTCTTCTCCTCGATGAACTCGTTCCTCAAGGCGCCCGGGCAGTGCAACTACGTGGCCGGCTCCGTGTTCAAGGACGCCTACGCCCACCGGCTCGGCTCCGCTCTCTCCGCCCCGGTGAAGACCATGAACTGGGGCTACTGGGGCAGCGTCGGCATCGTCGCCTCGCAGGAGTACCAGGAGCGGATGAGCAGGGCCGGCGCGGCCTCGATCGAGCCCGCCGACGGCATGGCGGCCCTCGACGTCCTTCTTTCCGGCACGTTCGACCAGCTCGGCCTGGTCAAGGCTCAGGGGGGTAACCCGTAACATGCAGCACATCATCCGGCGCGAAGCCATCACCACGGCCCTCAGGGGCACACGGGTTCCCCTGGCCCGCCTCTGCCGGGAGATCGCGGACGGCACGTCGGCCCCGGCCGTCGACGGCACCGACCGCGACGCGGACGCCCTGGTCGACGACGACCTGCTGAGCCGCCTGCTGCTCAGCCAGCTGCAGAGCGTGGGCCTGTTCTCGGACGCCGCTCCCCGTCTGCCGCTCGGCGACGAGCTGCGGCGCTGGCTGGACGAGTCCGTCCGCCAGCTGCTGGACCGCGGCTACCTGCACGGCGACGACGCGCACCCCCGCCCGGTGCACGCGGTGAGCAGCCGCGACGTCTGGGCGGAGTGGGAGGAGCGCAGCGCGCAGTGGTCGCGCAACGCCGACCTGCGCGCGCAGGTCCTGCTCCTGGACGCCATGCTGCGCGCCCTGCCGAGGATCCTGACCGGCGAGGTGCTCGCCACCGACGTCATGTTCCCCAACTCCTCGATGGAGCTGGTCGAGGGGATCTACAAGAACAACCCCGTCACCGACACCTTCAACGGCGTCATGGCCGACGCGGTGGCCGGCATCGTGCGCGAGATCCTGCGCAGCGATCCGTCGGCGCGGATCCGCCTCCTGGAGATCGGCGCGGGCACCGGCGGCGGGAGCGTGAAGGTCTTCGAGAAGCTCGAACCCTTCGCCGCCCACGTCGAGACGTACTGCTACACCGACCTGTCCAAGTCCTTCCTGATGTACGCGGAGAAGGAGTACGGCCCCAGGTACCCGTACCTCGACTACCGGATCTTCAACGTCGAGGAGCCGCTCGCCGGCCAGGACGTGGAGCCCGGCTCGTACGACATCGTGCTCGCCACCAACGTGCTGCACGCCACCAAGGACATCCGCCGGACGCTGCGCAACGCCAAGGGGGCGCTGAAGGAGAACGGCGTCCTGCTCGCCAACGAGCTCTCCGCGCACTCGCTCTTCACGCACCTGACGTTCGGTCTGCTCGAAGGCTGGTGGCTGTACGAGGACACCGAGCTGCGCATCCCCGGCTGCCCGGGCCTGACCCCCGAGTCCTGGGAGGAGGTGCTCGACGAGGAGGGCTTCGGCGCGGTCTCGTTCCCCGCGCAGCGGCTGCACGAGCTGGGCCACCAGGTGATCGCGGCCGACAGCGACGGGCTGATCCGGCAGGAGCTCGCGGGCGCCCCCGCCGCCGGGGGCGCCGCCCCCGCGCAAGCCGCCCGCGCGCAGGAGACGCCGGCCCGGCCCGAGGCCCAGGGACACCGCCCCGCGCGGGCCGGGGCGCGGACGCCGTCGGTCACCGACGAGATGCTGGAACAGCACGTCAAGGACGTCATCTTCGAGCAGCTGAAGCTCTCCCTGAAGGTCGACCGGACGCAGATCGCCGCCGACGACGCCTTCATGGACTACGGCATCGACTCGATCATCGGCGTGCAGCTGATCCAGGAGATCAACCGGAAGATCGGCATCGACCTGGCCACCACCGACCTGTTCGACCACGGTTCGGTGAACCGACTGGCCCGGTACATCGCCGGCGCCCACCGGGCGGAGGCCACCGCCTCGCTGCCCGCCGAGCTGCGGGCCCCGGCCGCCGGGCCCGCGCCGCTCCCGGCGGCGCAGACGGCGGCCCCGGACCAGGCCGCCGCGCCGCAGGCCCGGCAGGCTCCGGCGCGGGCACCGCACGAGCCGGCCGGCGTGCTGCGCAAGGAGCCGATCGCCATCGTCGGCATGAGCGGCCGGTTCGGCGGCTCGCCCGGCGTCGAGCAGCTCTGGGACCACCTGGCGCAGGGGCACGACCTGATCGAGAAGATCTCGCGCTGGGACATGTCGGGCTACCACCCCGAGGGCGCGCCGCGCTGCGACCACGGCAGCTTCATCGACGACATCGACCGCTTCGACCCGACGTTCTTCAACATCTCGGGCATCGAGGCGACCTACATGGACCCCCAGCAGCGGGTGTTCCTGGAGGAGTCCTGGAAGGCGTTGGAGGACGCCGGGTACGCCGGCTCCGGCACCCAGGGCCGCAAGGTCGGCGTCTACGTCGGCTGCCAGGAGAGCGGCTACGCGCAGCTGTTCGGCGGCGAGGCGCCGCCGCAGTCGATGTGGGGTAACGCGCTGTCGGCGATGCCGGCGCGCATCTCCTACCACCTCGACCTCCAGGGCCCGGCGATCTCCGTCGACACGGCCTGCTCCAGCTCGCTGGTGGCGATCCACCTCGCCTGCCAGGGCCTGTGGGGCGGTGAGACCGAGATGGCCATCGCCGGCGGTGTCGCCATCCAGACCACGCCCAAGTTCTGGGTGATCGCCGGTCAGGCCGGCATGCTCTCGCCGAGCGGCCGCTGCCACACCTTCGACGACCGGGCCGACGGCTTCGTCCCCGGCGAGGGCGCGGGCGTCGTCGTCCTCAAGCGGCTCGCCGACGCGCTCGCCGACGGGGACCACATCCACGGCGTGATCAGCGGCTCCGGCATCAACCAGGACGGCGCGTCGAACGGGATCACCGCGCCGAGCGCCAAGTCCCAGGAGCGGCTGGAGACTTCCGTCTACGACGCGTTCGGGATCAACCCTGAGCACATCCAGCTGATGGAGGCCCACGGCACCGGCACCAAGCTCGGCGACCCGATCGAGTACCACGCGCTCAAGCGGGCCTTCCGCCGCTACACCCAGCAGCGGGACTACTGCGCGCTGGGCTCGATCAAGTCCAACCTCGGACACACCATCACCGCCGCCGGCGTCGCCGGCGTCATCAAGGTGCTGCTCTCGCTCCGGCACCGGCGCATCCCGCCCTCGATCAACTTCGAGCGGGGCAACGCACACATCGACTTCACCGACAGCCCGTTCTACGTGAACACCGTGGACCGCCCCTGGGAGGCCGGGGGAGACGGCACCCGCCGCGCCGCCGTCAGCTCCTTCGGCGTCAGCGGGACCAACGCCCACCTGGTGATCGAGGAGGCCCCGTACCGGGCCCACCGCACCGGCGGGCCGTCCGCCCACCTTGTCACCCTCTCCGCCGGCACCGCCGAGCAGCTGGCCGAGCAGGCCGAACGGCTCCTCGCCCACTGCGAGCAGCAGCCCGGCCTCGACCCGGGCGACATCGGCTTCACCCTGCTCGTCGGCCGCAAGCACCTGCCGCACCGGCTGGCCTGCGTCGTGCGCGACCAGGCCGAGCTGGTGGAGAGCCTGCGCCAGTGGACCGCCCAGGGGCAGAGCCCGCGCGTCTGCGTCGGCGAGGTCCCCGCGCAGGGCCACCAGGAGCGCGCCGCGCTGCGCAACTTCGGCAACGAGTGCATCCGGCAGGCCGCGGCGGGCACCGACCCCGGCTCGCTCGCCGAGCTGCTCGCCACCGTCGCGGACCTCTACGTCCAGGGCTACGGCCTGGACTACGCCGCGCTCTTCGCCGACGGGCAGTACACCCGCGTCCCGCTGCCGACCTACCCGTTCGCCCGCGAGCGGTACTGGGTGCCGCAGGCGCCGGAGCAGCGCCCGGCGCTCCCGGCCGGCCCGCACGGCGGTACCCGGGCCGGCACGCACCCGCTGCTGCACTCCGAGGCCTCGGACTTCCGCTCCCGGCGCTACCGGTCGGAGTTCACCGGCGAGGAGTTCTTCCTCCGGGACCACGTGGTGAAGGGCCGGAAGGTCCTCCCCGGCGTGGCCTGCCTGGAGATGGCCCGGGCCGCCGCCGCCCTCACCCTCGGCGGGCCGGCCCAGGACGGCCCCGGCCTGGCCCTGCGCAACGTCGTCTGGGCGCGCCCGGTGACCGCCGGCGCGGAACCCGTCACCCTCACCACCTCACTGGTGCCCAGGGGCCACGACGAGGCCGAGTACGAGATCTCCGGCACCTCCGGCGACACCCCCGGCGCCGCCCCGGTGGTGCACAGCCAGGGGCAGGTGGTCCTCAAGGACGTCGCCCCGGCCGTGCTCGACCTCCCGCGCATCCGGGCCGCGTGCGGCCGGACCGAGGTCGCCGCCGACCGGCTCTACCCGGCGTACGAGGCCATCGGCTTCGGCTACGGCGACGCGCACCGCGGCATCGAGCGGCTGCACATCGGCCGTGACCAGGTCCTGGTGCAGCTCGCGCTGCCCGCCTCGGTGCGCGCCACCCGGGACGACTACGTACTGCACCCCGCCCTCCTCGACGCGACGCTCCAGGCCTCGCTCGGCATGGGGCTGGCGGCCGGCGACGCGGACACCCTCGACGTGTCCGGCATGAAGCCCTCGCTGCCGTTCGCCCTGGACGAGCTGGAGGTACTCGGCTCCTGCACCGACGCCATGTGGGCCTGGATCCGCTACAGCGCGGGCGTCGAGCGGGGCGGCAAGGTCTTCAAGCTCGACATCGACCTCTGCGACGAGCAGGGCGGGGTGCGCGCCCGGATCAGGGGCATGTCCTACCGCGTCCTGGACGGCGAGGTGGGCGCGGCCGCCGAGACGTCCGCGGCAGGGACCGCCGAGGTGTCGTCGGTCGCCTTCCTGCCCGCCTGGCGGGAGCCCGCGCCGGGCGCCGCGGCCATCGAGCCGCGGCAGCACGTCGTGCTGCTGCCCGACCTGCCCGCCCTCGCCGACGCGCTGGCCGGACAGGATCCGGCGGTGCGGGTGCTGCCGCTGACCTCCGCCGCGACGGGGATCGCCGAGCGGTTCACCGAGTACACCGAGCAGGCCCTCGCCCACGTCCGTGACCTCCTGGACGACCGGGCGCAGGAGCGGGTGCTGGTGCAGCTGGTCGTCCCCGACCGGGAGGGCCTGGCGACCGTTCAGGGCCTGCTCGGCCTCCTGAAGTCGGCCCAGGCGGAGGACCCGCGGCTGCTGGCCCAGGCCGTCCTCGTCGACCCGGCGGAGCCCGCCGGGCAGCTGGTCGCCCGGGTCGCCGCCGGGCGGCGCCACCCCGGCGAGTCCTGCCTGCGCTTCCGCGGCGGCCGCACCGAGGCGCTGACCTGGGCCGAGGGCGACAACCGCCCCGAGACCCGGGTGCCCTGGCGGACCGGCGGGGTCTACCTCGTCACCGGCGGGCTCGGCGGCGTCGCCACCCTGTTCGCCCGGGACATGGCCGCGGTGCGCGACATCACCCTCGTGCTGGCCGGCCGGTCGCCGCTGCGCCCCGCGCAGGAGGCCGTCCTGGACGGGTGGCGCGCGCAGGGGGCGGACGTCCGCTACGAGCGGGTGGACGTCGCCCGGGCGGACGAGGTGCGGGAGCTGGTCGACGGGATCCTGCGGGACCACGGCGCCCTGCACGGCATCATCCACAGCGCCGGCGTCCTGCGGGACGGACTCCTGCGGCGCAAGACCGCCGGGGAGTGCCGCGAGGTCCTCGCACCGAAGGTCGCGGGCCTGGTCAACCTGGACGAGGCCAGCAAGGACGTCCCGCTGGACTTCCTGGCCGTCTGTGCCGGCGCGGCCGGGGTGTTCGGCAACGCCGGGCAGGCCGACTACGCCGCCGCCAACGCCTTCCAGGACGCCTACACGCACCACCGCCAGGAGCTGGTGGCCCGAGGGCAGCGCTCCGGTGCCTCCGTCTCCGTCGACTGGCCCCTCTGGGCCGAGGGCGGGATGCGGGTGGACGGCGCCACCGAGACGGTGATGCGCGAGCGGCTGGGCATGGTGCCGATGCCGACCGCCACGGGGCTCGCGGCGCTGTACGCCGCGCTCGACGCGCCGCGGACCCAGGTCCTGGTGATCGCCGGGGACGCCGCGAAGATCCGGGAGACCGTGCTGCACCGGGCCCCGCAGCCCGAGCCGGCCGCCGTACAGCCGGCCGCCGTACAGCCGGCCGCCGTCCGGTCGGCCGTCCGGCCGGCCGGGGACCGGCCCGCCGCGGGCGCCGCGGGTGCCGGCCGGAAGGCCGTGCGCGCCGAGCTGGTCACGTACCTCAGGAACACGCTCGCCGAGGTGATCCGGGTACCGGCGCACCGGATCGACCCGGGCGCTCCCTTCGAGCGGTTCGGCATCGACTCGGTGCTGGCGCTCGCCGTCACCAACCGGCTGGAGACCGACTTCGGCTCGCTGTCGAAGACGCTCTTCTTCGAGCACCAGAGCATCGACGCACTCAGCGGCTACTTCCTCGACGCCCACGCGGGTGCGCTGGAGACGGTGCTGGGCCTCCCCGCCTCGTCACCGGAGCCCGCCGGCGCGCCCGCCGCGCCCGTGCTGCCCGCCGCGCCCGTGGCGGCCCCGGTACCCGTGGCGGCCGTCGCACCGCAGCGGCGGTCCGAGCCGGCCGGGCCGCAGGAGGACGCCGTCGCGGTCGTCGGCCTCGCCGGCCGCTACCCCGGTGCCAACGACCTCGACGAGCTCTGGGAGAACCTGCTCGCGGGCCGCGACTGCGTCACCGAGGTCCCCGAGGACCGCTGGGACCACAGCCTCTACTACGACCCGGAGCCGAACCGGCCCGGCCGGACCCCCACCAGGTGGGGCGGGTTCATCGACGGCGTCGCGGACTTCGACTCGCTGTTCTTCAACGTCTCGCCCCGCGAGGCGGCGATCACGGACCCGCAGACGCGCCTGTTCCTGGAGTGCGTCTGGAACCTCCTGGAGGGCTCCGGCTACACCCGGGACCGCCTGCGCACCGCGTACGGCAGCCGGGTCGGGGTCTACGTCGGCGCGATGTACCAGCAGTACCAGCTGCTCTCCTCCGACATCGTCCACGAGTCCATCACCTCGGTGATGTCCTACAGCGCCATCGCCAACCGGGTGTCGCACTTCTTCGACCTCCAGGGGCCGAGCCTCGCCGTCGACACGACGTGCTCCTCCTCGCTGGTCGCCATCCACATGGCCTGCGAGGAACTGCGCCGGGGCAACTGCGAAATGATGATCGCCGGCGGCGTCAACCTCACCCTGCACCCGAAGAAGTTCCTCGGGCTGAGCCTGACCGGCCTCACCGGCAGCGACCCGGGCAGCCGGGCCTTCCTCGACGGGGACGGCTTCCTGCCCGCCGAGGGTGTCGGCGCCGTCCTGCTGAAGCCGCTCTCCCGGGCCGTCGCGGACGGGGACGAGATCCTCGCCGTCATCCGGTCCAGCGCCACCAACCACAAGGGCCGCACCAACGGCCCGATGGTTCCCAGCCCCGACCGGCAGGCCGAGCTGATCGAGGAGAACCTGGAGCGGGCCGGCGTCCACCCGCGCACGGTCGGCTACGTCGAGGCGTCGGCGAACGGCTCCCAGCTGGGCGACGCCATCGAGTTCGCGGCGCTGCGCAAGGTGTTCGGCAAGCACACGCGGGACGAGGGGTTCTGCGCCCTGGGCACGGTCAAGTCCACCTTCGGCAACGCCGAGGCGGCCTCCGGCATCGCCCAGCTCAGCAAGGTCGCCCTCCAGCTCAAGCACCGCCGGCTCGTCCCGTTCGTCGGCCAGGGCGGGCTCAACGACCAGGACGGCCAGGACGGGCAGCACAGGCTCAACCCCGGGGTGGCGCTGGACGGGACGGCGTTCTACCTCCCGCGGGAGGCGCAGCCCTGGCACCGGCCGGTGGTGGACGTCGACGGCCGGGAACGCGAGTACCCGAGGCGCGCGACCATCAGCGCCGTCGGCGCCGGCGGCTCCAACGCCCACCTGGTCGTCGAGGAGTACATCCCCGTCCGGCACGCAGCCGAGGAGTACGCGGACGACGGCGCACCGCAGGTCGTGGTCCTCTCCGCGCGCAACGAGGACCGCCTCAGGGCCGTGGCCGGGCGCCTGCTGGACTTCGTGACCGCACAGCCGGAGCTCTCCCTCGCGGACCTCGCCCACACGCTGCAGAGCGGGCGCGAGGCCATGGACGCCCGTCTGGCCCTGGTGGCGGGCAGCACCGGCGAGCTCCTCGCAGGCCTCGGCCACTACCTGGACGGCACCGCCGGGCAGGCCCCGGTGCCGCTCTTCACGGGCGACGCCCGGCGCGACGACTCGGACCTCGGCGCCCTGCTGAGCGGGCGGGTCGGGGACGCGGTGGTCCGCGAGCTGCTCGCGGAGAACCGGCCCGAGAACGTGGCCCTGTTCTGGGCCCGGGGCGGGAGCGTGCCCTGGGACGCCGTCCCGCGCGAGGGCCGGGCGCCGCGGATGCTGCGGACGCTGCCGACCTACCCGTTCGACCGGAAGCGGCACTGGCTGCCGGAGGTGACCGAGGGTCGGCCGCAGGCTCCCGTGGCGCCGTCGGCCCTGCCCGTGAGCAGCGAGGCCGCCCCGGCGCACACCGGCGCCGCGGAGCGGATCGCGGCTCTCGTCGCCGACCTGCTGGGCGTGCCGGTGGACGCGCTCGACCTCGACGCCCCGCTCGAGGACCTCGGGTTCAGCTCGATCCTGGCCATGCAGCTGGTGAAGGGCGTCCAGACGGAGGTCGACCCCGCGGCCGACCTCCAGGCCCTCGCCGACTGCCGGTCCACCCGGGACCTCGTGCGCCGCTTCGGCTCCGCCGCCCCGTCCGGTGCCACGGCCGCCGTCCCCGCGGCGCCGGCGCGCTTCCCCGAGGTGATCCGCCTCAACGCCGGCGCCGAGGGCCGGCCGGTCTTCTGGTTCCACGGCGGGCTCGGCGGTCTTGAGGTCTACGGCGCGATCGCCGACAGCTTCGGGCGGCCCTTCTACGGGATCCAGGCACGCGGCTGGATGTCCGACGCCGCTCCGCTCAACGGCATCACGGCGATGGCGGCCCACTACGCGCACATCATCCGCACCGTCCAGCCCGAGGGGCCCTACGATCTGGGCGGCTACTCGCTCGGCGGTCTGCTCGCGTACGAGGTCACCCGTCAACTGCAGGAGCAGGGCGAGACGGTGGAGACCGTCGTGATGGTCGACGCGATGTACGGTGACCGGGTCAAGGAGATGACCATGTCGCGCAGGGACATGGTGCTCCAGCAGGTCAACGCCCTGCTGTTCGCGGCCGTCAGGCCGGCGCCGGAGCGCTTCGCGGAGGCGTTCATCGCCGCCGCCGAGGTGGACTGGAGCCAGGGCGACGACGAGCTGCTGGACCGGCTGATCGCCGTCGCGCAGGAGCGCGGCCTGGGCGGCTCCGCGCAGGCGCTGCGCGCACGCGTGGAGCAGAACGTGCGCGTCCAGGAGGCCTACGGGGTCCTGGAGTACGACGTGCGGCCGCTCGCCCGGCCGGAATCCGTCACCTGCTTCTACTTCCGCAACAAGAGCGGCCTCTTCTACGGGGAGCTCGAAGCCGTCTTCTCCACCCAGGAGGACGGCACGGCGCTGGACCAGGTGAACTACTGGGAGGAGTGGCAGAAGCAGCTGCCGAACTTCCACCAGACCGACGTGGACTCCTCGAACCACTTCGTGATCCTCAGCGACCCGAAGTCGCTGGCGGCCATCCGCTCCTTCTGCGAGCTGTTCTACTCCGGCAGCCGGGAGGAGAAGCGGATCGCGGCCGCGAAGACCTGGGTCGGCCGGCGCAGGCGGGGGTCGCGCAGCAAGAAGTGACCGGGGCGCGGTGCCCGTAGGAACGGTAGGAACAGTGGGCGGGGCGGCCGCCTCCCGGAAGCGGGGGCGGCCGGCTCCCGGCCGTCGAGCAGGGGGCTGCATGGACAGGGTGGCACGGAGGCTCGGGAGCGAGCCCTTCCGCAGGGACTTCGGAGTCGACTACGCGTATCTGTCGGGATCGATGTACCGGGGAATCGCCTCGAAGGAGTTGGTGGTCGCCATGGGGCGCAGCGGCTTCATGGGCTTCCTCGGTGCGGCGGGCCTGAGCCACGACCGGGTGCGGGGCGACATCGCCCACATCCGCCGGGAGCTGGCGCCGGACCGGCCGTTCGGCGTCAACCTGCTCTGCAACCTTCAGGATCCGGCGCGGGAGACGGCCAACGTCGAGCTGCTGATCGGCGAGGGCGTCCGCTTCGTCGAGGCCTCGGCCTTCGTCAAGGTGACGCCGGCCCTGGTCCGGTACCACCTGAGCGGGCTGCGCCGGGCGCCCGACGGCACCGTCGTGCGCGGCAACCGGATCCTGGCGAAGGTCTCCCGGCCGGAGGTGGCCCGGGAGTTCATGCGGCCCGCGCCCGCGGAGATCGTCGCGGGGCTGCTGGCCGAGGGCCGGGTCACGCCCGAGCAGGCGGAGCTGGCCCGGGGCATCCCGGTGGCCCAGGACCTCTGCATCGAGGCGGATTCGGGCGGCCACACCGACCGCGGCGTGCCCACCGTGCTGCTGCCGTCGATGCAGGGCCTCCGCCGCGACCTGACGCGGGAGTTCGGCTATGCCGAGGCGATCCGCCTCGGGTCCGCGGGCGGGATCGGCACCCCGCAGGCGGTGGCCGCGGCCTTCACCATGGGTGCGGACTTCGTGATGACCGGTTCGATCAACCAGTGCACGGTGGAGGCCGGGATCACCGACGCGGTGAAGGACCGGTTGCAGGGAATCGACGTCCAGGACACCGACTACTGTCCGGCGGGTGACATGTTCGAGATCGGCGCGCTGGTCCAGGTGCTGAGGAAGGGCGTGCTCTTTCCGGCCCGGGCCAACAAGCTCTTCGCGCTCTACCGGACGTACGACTCCTGGGACGCGATCCCGGAGGGTACCCGGCGGCAGATCCAGGACACGTACTTCAAACGGAGCGTGGACGAGGTCTGGCGGGAGACCAGGGAGCATCTGGAGCGGACGGGCCGGGTGGCGGAGATCGGGCGGGCCGAGCGCAGCCCGAAGCGCAAGATGGCGCTGATCTTCCGCTGGTACTACGGCTACACCAGCCGGCTGTCGTTCTCGGACCCGGAGCGCGACCCGGCGAACGTCCAGGTGCACACCGGCCCGGCGCTCGGCTCCTTCAACCAGTGGGCGAAGGGGACGCCGCAGGAGAGCTGGCGCAACCGGCACGTGGACCGGATGGCGGCCGGGCTCATGCGGGAGGCCGCCGAGATTCTGACGCAGCGTCTGAACGCCCTGGCCTGAGGGCCGGGGTGGTGGACCGTCGGCCCCCGCGCGACGGTCGATGGGGATTGTCACACTGGTCACCCCGTGCAGCCAGGCACTATGATCTGATTATCCGTCACGGTCGGTGACCAAGGGGGGGCCACAAAGGCTGATGTCACGTCATCCGGCGACCGGTGGTACGCGGTCGAGCGGGGCGGGACGAGGTGCCGGCCGGCGAGAAGCACGGGGAGCCGCGGGCATTTCCGGGACGGGCCGGTAAGGGGCAGCGCGCTCGGCGCCCCGGCGCACCACATTCATCGCAGCACGAGCAGTCGAGCGGTCGAGCGGTCGAGCAAGCATCGCCAACACACCGAAAGACGAGAAAGGGTTCTCCATGCGGACGTACGTCTTCCCCGGGCAGGGATCGCAGCGGAAGGGAATGGGCGGCGCGCTGTTCGACGAGTTCGAGGACCTCACCCGGGCCGCCGACTCGATCCTGGGCTACTCGGTCAAGGCCCTCTGCCTGGAGGACCCCGAAGGCCTGCTCAAGCAGACCGAGTACACCCAGCCCGCGCTCTACGTGGTCAACGCCCTCTCCTACTACCGCAAGCTCCGGGAGACCGGCCTGGTCCCGGACTTCGTGGCCGGTCACAGCCTCGGCGAGTTCAACGCGCTGCTGGCCGCCGAGTGCTTCGACTTCGAGACCGGCCTGCGGCTGGTGAAGAAGCGCGGCGAGCTGATGGCCCAGGCCACGGGTGGCGGCATGGCGGCCGTCCTGAACGCCTCCGAGAAGGAGATCAGAACCGTCCTGGAGCAGAACGACCTCACCTCCGTCGACCTGGCGAACTACAACACGCCGTCGCAGATCGTGATTTCGGGCCTGGTCGAGGACATCAGGGCCGCGCAGCCGCACTTCCAGACGGGCAATCACCTCTTTGTCGCGCTGAACACCAGCGGCGCCTTCCACTCCCGCTACATGGAGCCGGCCCGGGCCGAGTTCGCGGAATTCCTCGCCGGCATCCCCTTCTCCGAGCTCCGGATTCCGGTCATCTCGAACGTGACCGGTAGGCCGTACGAGAACGACCTCGTCAAGGAGAACCTGGCGAAGCAGATCGTCAGCTCGGTGCGGTGGACCGACACCGTGGAACACCTCCTCGGTTACGAGGGAATGGAGTTCGAGGAGATCGGGCACGGCGACGTCCTCACCAAGCTGGTGAAGAAGATCCGTCGCGAGATCCCGAACCCGGCCCGGCACGCGGCGCCCGCCGCCAAGCCGCTGCCGGCGGCGAGGCCGCGCCCGACGGCGGCGGACCTGGTCCGGCAGTGGAACGAGGCGCACCCGGTCGGGACCCTCGTGAAGTCCACCGCCGGCGACTACGGAGACCTCCGGACCGCGACCGAGGCGACCGTCCTCTTCGGTCACCGGCCGGCCGTCTACATGAACGGCTACCGGGGCTACTTCGATCTCACCGAAATCGAGCCCGTCCACTAGGTCCTGCGCAGCGAACCGGCCCGAGCAGTCCAGTAAGCCCCAGGGAGAGAAAAGATGACGACCGTCGGAATCGAAGCGATGAACGTCTTCGCCGGCACCTGCCAGGTCAACGTGGAGAAGCTGGCGATCCACCGTGGACTCGACACCGCGAGGTTCGACAACCTCCTCATGAAGGAGAAGACCGTCGCGCTGCCGTACGAGGACCCGGTGACGTTCGGTGTCAACGCGGCGAAGCCCATCATCGACGCGATGTCCCCCGAGGAGCGGGACCGCATCGAACTCGTCATCACCGCGACCGAGTCGGCCTTCGACTTCGGCAAGTCCATGAGCACGTACTTCCACAGCCTGCTCGGACTCAACCGCAACTGTCGTCTCTTCGAGATCAAGAACGCCTGCTACTCGGGCGTGGCGGCCCTGCAGATGGCGGCCAACTTCATCCTCGCGCAGACCTCCCCGGGCGCGAAGGCCCTGGTCATCGCCACCGACATCACGCGCTTCATGGTGGCCGAGGGCGGCGACGCGCTGTCCGAGGACTGGTCCTTCGCCGAGCCGAGCGGCGGCGCCGGCGCCGTGGCGATGCTCATCAGCGACACCCCGAACGTCTTCCAGATCGACGTCGGCGCCAGCGGCTACTACGGTCACGAGGTGATGGACACCTGCCGTCCGCTCGCCGACAGCGAGGCGGGCAACGCGGAGCTGTCGCTCCTCTCCTACCTCGACTGCTGCGAGAACGCCTTCCTGGAGTACCAGCGGCGCGTCGGCGACGTCGACTTCGTGAACAGCTTCGGCTACCTGGCCTTCCACACCCCCTTCGGCGGGATGATCAAGGGCGCGCACCGCAACCTGATGCGCAAGTTCGTCAAGGCGCGCCCGGCGGCGATCGAGGAGGACTTCCAGCGCCGGATGCACCCGGGGCTGACGTACTGCCAGCGCGTCGGCAACGTCATGGGCGCGACCACGATGCTCTCGCTCGCCAGCACCATCGACAACGCGGACCTCTCCAGCCCCCAGCGCGTCGGCGTCTTCTCCTACGGATCCGGCTGCTGCTCGGAGTTCTTCAGCGGCGTCGTCCGCCAGGAGAGCCAGGACCACGTGCGCCGCTTCGACATCGAGAAGCACCTGGACAAGCGCTACGAGCTGAGCATGCCCGAGTACGACATGCTGCTCCGGACCAACCACGCCGTGAAGTTCGGCACCCGCAACGCCGTGCTCGACACCGGCATCGTGCCCGAGGCCCGGAAGACGCTCGGCAGGGAACTCCTCTTCCTCAAGCGGATCAACGAGTTCCACCGGGAGTACGAGTGGCTCTCCTGAACACCGCGGAGTTCGAGACCGTCAAGGTCAGGTTCCAGGACGAGATCTGCTTCCTCCAGCTCCACCGGCCCGACGCCGACAACGCGATCAACCGCCGGCTGGTCGAGGAGTGCACCGCCGTGGTGCGCCACTGCGAGGAGCACGCCAAGATCCTCGTCCTGGAAGGCCTGCCCGAGGTGTTCTGCTGGGGCGCCGACTTCCGGGAGCTGGGCTCCCAGGAGAGCGGCGGCCACGAGAAGTCGCACGCCGAGGCCCTGTACGACCTCTGGCTCGCGCTGGCTCTCGGCTCGTTCGTCTCCATCGCGCACGTCCGCGGCAAGGTCAACGCCGGAGGCCTGGGCTTCGTGGCCGCCTGCGACATCGTCGTGTGCGAGGAACGGTCGGTGTTCAGCCTCTCGGAGCTGCTCTTCGGCCTCATGCCGGCGTGCGTCCTGCCGTTCCTGATCAGGAAGGTCGGCCCGGCCAGGGCCAACTACATCACGCTGACCACCCAGCCGTTCACCGCCCGGCAGGCGGTGGAATGGCAGCTGGTGGACGCCGGCGAGGAGAACAGCGGCAACCTGCTGCGCAAGCACATCCTGCGCCTGCGCTACCTGCCCAAGACCGGCATCACCCGCTACAAGAAGTACCTGCGCAACCTCGACGACATCCTGCTCCCCTCCCGGGAGAAGGCCGTCGAGGCCAACCGGGAGGTGTTCTCCGACCAGGAGAACCTGCAGAAGATCGCGCGCTACGTGAACACAGGGAAGTTTCCCTGGGAAGGGGAGTAGGACATGCCGGGCGCAGCCGTCGACTACACCCAGCTCGGACCCTCCGTGGTCCGGATCACCATGCAGGACAAGGAGCACAAGAACACCTTCTCCGACGAGCTCATCATCGGCCTGAGCGACGCCTTCGGGAGGGTCAAGGCCGACGAGCGGTGCAAGGCGGTCATCCTCACCGGCTACGGCACCTACTTCGCCAGCGGCGGCCGGAAGGAGAGCCTGCTGCAGATCCAGGACCGGCAGATCAGCTTCACCGACTCCGACATCTACGGCCTGGCGCTGGACTGCCCCGTTCCCGTCATCTCCGCGATGCAGGGCCACGGCATCGGCGGCGGCTTCGCGATGGGGCTCTTCTCCGACTTCGTGATCCTCAGCCAGGAGAGCATCTACACCACCAACTTCATGCGGTACGGCTTCACGCCGGGCATGGGGGCGACGCTGATCCTCCCCAAGAAGCTCGGCTTCAGCCTCGGCGAGGAGATGCTGCTCTCCGCGAAGACTTACTACGGCCGCGACCTCAAGGAGCGGGGGATTCCCTTCCCCGTCCTCCCGCGTGCCGAAGTGCTGCCCTACGCCGTCGAGTTGGCCGAGACCCTGGCCGAGAAGCCGAGGCTCTCGCTGATCACGCTCAAGGACCACCTGGTGGCCGAGCTGCGCGCGGAGCTTCCGCGCTACATCGAGCGCGAGGTGGCCATGCACGACAAGACCTTCCACCAGCCCGAGGTCCGCGACCTCATCACCTCCCAGTACTAGGAGAGCCGACAACATGTCGAACCAGGACGTCTTCAACCTGATCGTCGAGCACACCCGCGAGGTCATCCCGGAGCTGGAGGAGCACACCTTCGACCCGGCGGACTCGCTGAAGGACCTCGGCGCCAACTCCATCGACCGGGCCGAGATCATCATGATGACGCTGGAGTCGCTGGAGGTCAGCATCCCGCTGTCCGAGCTGGCGAACGCGAAGAACATCGGTGACCTGGCGGGGCTCATCCATGGCAAGTCGAACTCCTGACACCCGCGATATCGTCGTCACCGGCCTCGGCGTCACCAGTGCGGTGGGGCAGGGCAAGGACGACTTTGTCGCCGCACTCCTCGGCGGCCGCCACGCCTTCGGCACGATGCGGCGTCCCGGCCGGCAGGTGCCGCCTGCCCCGGCCGGCCGGGACGGTGCCGAACAGGCCTTCCTGGGTGCCGAGATCGTCACGCTGACCACGCCCGCGGCCATCCCGGCGCGGGTGCTGCGGACGGCCTCGCTGTCCTCGCAGGTGGCCCTGGCCACCCTCGACGAGGCATGGCACGAGGCCGGACTGGACGACGTCGACCCGCGCCGCATCGGCCTGGTGATCGGCGGGTCCAACGTCCAGCAGCGGGAGCTGACGCAGCTGCACGCCCGCCACGCGGACCGCCCCGAGTTCCTGCGTCCCACGTACGGCATGGCCTTCATGGACACCGACCTGTGCGGGTTCTGCACCGAGGCCTTCCCGATCCGGGGCTTCGCCCAGACGCTGGGCGGAGCCTCGGCCAGCGGGCTGCTCGCCGTGCTCCAGGCGGTGCGGGCGGTGCAGTCGGGCCAGGTGGACGTCTGCATCGCCATGGGCGCGCTGATGGACCTCTCGTACTGGGAGTGCCTGGCGTTCCGGGCGATGGGCGCGATGGGGTCGAGCCGCTGGGCCGACGACCCGGCCGCCGCCTGCCGCCCGTTCGACCGGGGCCGGGACGGCTTCGTCTTCGGCGAGGCCTGCGGCGCGGTCGTGGTCGAGCGGGCGGGTGCCCGCCGGCACCCCGCGCCGTACGCGCGGTTCCTCGGCGGCGCCACCGCGATGGACGGCAACCGCAACCCCAACCCCTCGTTCGACGGTGAAGTCGGTGTCGTACGGGCGGCGTTGGCGGAGGCCGGTCTCCCGGCGTCCGCGGTGGACTACGTCAATCCGCACGGCACCGGATCGCCCACCGGGGACGACACCGAGCTGCGGGCGCTGCGCGAGTGCGGCCTCACCGGGGCGCGTATCAACGCCACCAAGTCGATCACCGGGCACGGGCTGAGCGCGGCCGGCGCCGTGGAGGTCGTCGCCACGCTCCTGCAGATGCGCGAGCAGAAGCTGCACCCCACCCGTAACCTGGCCGACCCGGTGGACCCGTCGTTCCACTGGGTGCGCGAGCAGGCGGAACCCTGGTCGTTCGAGACGGCCGTCAGCCTCAGCATGGGCTTCGGCGGGATCAGTTCGGCGATCTGCCTGCGGAAATGCTGACCGCGGCGGCGCTCCGGAACGCCGCAGTCCCGCCCACGACCGACACCCCTTGGAAGCACCGGCGATGACCAAACCCACTGTGTTCATGTACTCGGGCCAGGGCTCCCAGTACTTCCACATGACCCGCGAGCTGTACGAGCAGCACCCGCGCTACCGGCTCTGGCTGGACCACTGCGACGAGATCGCCTCGCCGATCCTCGGCAAGTCGCTGCTGGACACCGTCTTCGACCCCGGCCGCCGGAAGAGCGACCCCTTCGACTCGCTCGCGGACTCCAACGCCGCGCTGCTCTGCGTCGAGTACAGCCTGACGCGGGTCGTGCAGGAGCTCGGCTACCGGGCGGACTTCCTGCTCGGCTACAGCCTGGGGGAGATCACCGCGGCCGTGGTCGCGGAGGTCTTCCCGCTGGAGCTCGGCATCTCCTTCGCGGTGGACTTCGCGCACCTGCTCGCCGAGCGGACGCCGCGCGCCGGCATGCTGGCGATCGTCGGCCCGCCGGAACTCCTGGACACCCACGCCGCCCTGTTCGCCGGCTGCTGGGTGACGGGCCGCAACTTCGACGGCAACTTCGTGGTCAGCGGGCACGCCGCGCAGATCGACGGACTCCAGGCCGCCCTCAAGCGCGAGGGCGTGCTCTGCGAGCGGCTGCCCGTGAACTGGGGCGTGCACACGGAGCTCATCGACCCCGTCGGGGCGGAGGTCCGCGGCCTCCTCGGCGGCCTGGACTTCGCGCCGCCGCAGATCCCGATCGTCTCCTCCACGGCCGCCGGGCCGGTCGACGCCGTGACGGCCGACGGGATCTGGGCCGCCATGAGAAATCCGGTGGAATTCGCGCGGACCATCGGGAAAATGACCGCCGAGACCGACGCGACCTTCATCGACCTCGGACCCAGCGCCACGCTCGCGACCTTTGTGAAGTACCTCCTTCCGCCGGGCAGCGGCTCTGTGCAGACCAGCACCATCAACCGTTTCGGAAACAACCTGAAATCGATGAGCGATTTTCAGGAGCAGACGGCCTCGACAAGAGGCTGACGGCCTCGGACCGAGGCCGATCATCGGAGTCCTGGAGGAGAACCCGGTCATGGCAGCGCAGAGCAGCGCAATCAGAATCTACAAGGACGCCACCGCGATCATCACGGGCGGCGCGTCGGGAATCGGCCGCGCACTGGCGGAGGACCTCGCCGCCCGCGGCTGCGAGGTGGTCCTGGCCGACCTCCAGCTGGAGCAGGCCGAGGAGACGGCCGCCCGGATCAGGGCCGCCGGCGGGAAGGCCACCGCGGCCCGGCTGGACGTGACCGACCACGCCGAGTTCGCCCGGCTGGTCAAGGACACGGTCGCGCGGACCGGGCGCCTGGACTACCTGTTCAACAACGCCGGCATCAGCCACGGCATGGGCGCGGGTGCCCGGCACTACCGGATCGAGGACTGGCGCCGCGTCATCGACGTCAACCTCGGCGGCACCGTCAACGGCGTCCAGGCCGCGTACAACGTGATGATCGACCAGGGCTTCGGCCACATCGTGAACACCGCCTCCATGGCGGGCCTGGTCCCGAGCCCCGGCACCACGTCCTACGTGACCACCAAGCACGCCGTCGTCGGCCTCTCGCACAACCTGCGCGCCGAGGCCGCGCAGCTCGGCGTGCGGGTCAGCGTGCTCTGCCCGGGCGTCATCCGGACCCCGTTCATCGAGGGCGGCGCATACGGCCGCGAGGTCGAGGGCGTGACCGGCGAGCAGACCAAGGAGATGTGGGAGGAGAAGAAGCCCATCTCTCCCGAGGAGTTCGCCAAGAAGGCGCTCGACGCGGTCGCCAAGAACCAGGGCGTCATCATCGTCCCCGGATTCTGGAAGCTGTTCTGGTGGCTCTTCCGCATTTCCCCGTCGTTCTGCCTCAACATCGCGACGAAGAACTTCAAGGACCTCGGACGGAGCACCGCCTCCGGCGGTCCTCGCCGTGCGGAGAGCGCCGCATCGGCCGCACCGGAAAAGTAACGCCGGGTTCTCTTCGGCACGTACCGCCTTTCCACTGTCCGACGCGACCGATTCTTCCGCGAGGAAATCATGAAACAACAGAGTAGTAGCCCGTCGGTGGCCATTCCTGCGCAGGCTGCGGCTCCCCCGAAAGCGCCCTCCGAGCGGTACCACGGCCTGGACGCGCTCCGCGGCTTCGCGCTGCTGCTCGGTGTGCTGCTGCACGCGACGCTCGCCTTCATCCCCGGGTTCACCTACACCGGCTGGCCGATCGTCGACAACTCCCCGAGTTCGCCGCTCGCCTTCGCCTACTTCGTCATCCACCTCTTCCGGATGCCGGTGTTCTTCCTGCTGGCCGGCTTCTTCGGCCGGATGCAGTACCGGCGGCTGAAGGCGCGCGGGTTCTTCAAGGAGCGCAGCAAGCGCATCCTGCTGCCGCTGCTCTTCGGCACCCTGCTGGTGCTGCCGATGAACGTGATCCTGATCGCCGTGGTGCTCGGGATCAAGGACCCGGTGACCAGCCTCGTCCCGGCCCGGGCGATCGTGCCCATCCCGCTGGCGCACCTCTGGTTCCTCTGGGTGCTGTACTGGCTCTACGTGGCGGTGCTCGTCGGGCACAAGCTGCTCGGCCTGTTCCGCAAGGGCGGGGCGTCCTCCCCGGAGGGCGGCGCCGTGGAGCGGGCAGTCGGCTGGGTCTGCGCCCGCGGCCTCGAACCGGTCGTGCTGGCGCTGCCCGTCGCGGTCTGCCTCTACTTCTTCGACCAGTGGCACCTGTGGGAGGGTCTGCCCACGCCCAACACCGACCTGGTGCCGCAGCTGCCGACCATCGTCGGCTACGCGGTCGCGTTCTCGTTCGGCTGGTACCTGCAGAAGAACCCCGGGACCCTCCAGGGCTGGCGCCGCCGCTGGGTCGCGTACGTCGCCGCCGCGGCCGTCGTGACCGTCGCCACGGCCGCCCTCGGCGGCTTCGACCCGGAGTCCTCGCTGGTCACCGTCGACGGTCACGCCGCGCTGGAGCCGCTCACCGGTACGACCAAGCTGCTCTGCGCGCTGGGCTACGGGCTGGCGGGCTGGCTCTGGACGCTCGGGCTCGTCGGTGCCGCGCTGCACTTCTTCGCGGACTTCAGCCCGGTCCGGCGCTACATCGCGGACGCCTCGTACTGGATCTACATCATCCACATGCCGCTGGTGATGGCCCTCCAGGTCGTGGTGCGGGACTGGCCGGTGCACTGGGCGCTCAAGTACCCGCTCATCCTGGCCGTCGCGCTGCCGATCCTCTTCCTGAGCTACCACTACCTGGTCCGCTCGACCTGGATCGGGAAGATGCTCAACGGCCGGCGCTACCCGCGGACCCTGCCCGCCGACCCGGCCCGGGCCCAGGGCTGATCCTCCCGGCCGATCGCACGCCGATCGCAGGCCGATCCTCCGGGCCGCTGCCGACAGGCAGTGGCCCGGAGCCGTCTCCGCGCCGAGTCACCGCCGGAGCCGTCACTGCCCGGAGTGTCGCTCCAGTGCGATCGCGGTGACGACGAGACCGCCGCGGCAGAGCCACCGGCCGCTGAACCCCTCCAGGTGCCTGCCCCCGGCGCTCACCCCCGGGACGAGCAGTCGCGCCGAGAACGTACCCGCCTCCGGATCGAACCCCAACTCCGCCTCCGAGAAGTCGAGTTCGCGCGCCGCCAGCGGATACCAGGTCTTGAACACCGCCTCCTTGGCGCTGAACAGCAGCCGGTCCCAGCAGACGTCCGGCGCTGCGGCCGCCAGTTCGCGCAGCCGGGCGCGTTCCGCGGGCAGCGAGACGAACTCCAACAGGTCGTCCGGAAGCGGCTCGTTGGGCTCGGCGTCGATGCCCAGCCCCAGGTAGTCCGACGCGCGGCCCACGGCGGCGGCCCGGTACCCGGCGCAGTGGGTCATGCTGCCGACGACGCCCGCCGGCCACTGCGGCGCACCCCGCGTCCCCGCCACCAGCGGCGCCGCCGCGACCCCCAGCCCGTTCAGGGCCCGCCGCGCGCACATCCGGACGGTGGCGTACTCCCGCCGCCGCTTCGGC
Source organism: Kitasatospora sp. NPDC022785 (assembly GCF_055561295.1). Taxonomy (NCBI): domain Bacteria; kingdom Bacillati; phylum Actinomycetota; class Actinomycetes; order Kitasatosporales; family Streptomycetaceae; genus Kitasatospora; species Kitasatospora sp. NPDC022785. Next base: position 78,178 of record NZ_JBVHHB010000015.1, read on the forward strand.
ACGGCGAGCGCGACGGCGGCGGCCTCCTGCGGGTACAGCGCGGCGAGGGCCGCCTCGTGGTCGGTGAACGCGTGCGCCGTACCGGCGGGCGGGGGTATCAGTTCCTCGATCACGACGCTTCCGCGGTCTCCTCGTTGTCACGGACGGACCCGCCCCGGAGTCTTCCGCCCGCCGTCGAGCGGCGTCAACCCCGGGACCGGCGCGGGGACCGCGGCGCGGGGCGTGGGCGCCGCGGTCCGTCGCCTCACGGAAGGAACTGCACTTCGGGGAAGGCAGAGGACGGGCCGTCGAGGAGGTGTCCTCGGCGGTGCCGCAGGTGCAGGTCGAAGAACGCGAGCGGGTAGGCCTGCTGGATCCGCACCGCCCGGACCGGATCGAGGGTGCCGATCCCGCCATGCAGCTGCTCGTCGCTGATTCCGGCCGACTTCGCCAGCTGCGGGAGCAGCACCTGGTTGTCGCCGTACGAGCTGTGGACCGCGCCGTCGGCCTGGACGTTGAGCCGCCATCCCCGCAGGTGCGACCAGAACCCGGCGACACTGGGCTCCTGAGCACGGGTGAAGTGGGCGGTCATCATCATGAACGGCCGGTCCAGATCGGCGGTGATCATCGGATCCATCGGGCCGTCGAGGCTCAGCCCGGCCCTGACCCGCTGGTCGTCGATCATGACGCGGGCGGTCGCCGTCCCGCCCTTCGACGCGCCGAACATGCCGATGCGGCGCAGGTCGAGGGCGCCGGCCAGGCCGGCCGGCAGCGGCCGGTGCCCGGCATCGGGATTGCGCCCGGTGGCGAGGTCCTCGATCCGGTCGAGGACGAACCTGATGTCCGTGGCGAAGTCCGCCGGGCCCAACGAGTGTTCCGGGTCCCTGAGCGGGGCGATGATCCGCCCGTCGGGGAACTCGGCGAACGTGTCGTGCGTGTGAGCTACCGTCACGACGACGTACCCGTGGCTGGCGAGCTCCTGAACCACGATGGTGTTGTCGGCGCGGTGGTCGTGCGCGCCGTGCGAGAACACGACGACGGGCAGTCCGCAGCCCGTCCGCGCGACCGGAGCGCCCTCGCGGCCGGCCGTCAGCGGCGAGAGTGCGGCGTCGGCGGGGAGCCCCGCGGACGCCAGGTACGCCCGTAGACTGCCGGCGGTCATCCAGGGCGCCGCCGGATACCGCCCGACGTCCCGGGCGGGGTACCACACGCTGGCCATCAACTCGCGGAAGCGGCCCGGTCCGGCCACGGGATCCGGGCGTGAGGAGTCGACGAGGTGCAGCGACACCGTGCCCACCGGGTGCGGTCCGGTGGGCGCGGGGAGGGTGAGCCGTACCGGGCCCGACGCGGCCGGAGCCGCCCACGCCGGGCGTGCGACTCCCAGCGGCACGGTGATGCCGGCCGCCAGTACCGCCCCCATCATGTGACGTCGTGTCAGTTGCTTGCGGCCCGTAAGCGGCGTGGTGGTCATGGTCTCTCCCTGGGTCTCCCGGGCCGGTGCGGCCCATGGTTCTCGATCTTCGGATGTGCCCGTGGTCGCGCACCGGTGCGCAGCCCGAGGGGTGTGCCGTTCGGTCGAGCCCCGCCCGTGCCACTCTCCGGACGAAGGAGGCCCCTGGCGGATGATCACCACCTGCGCACGGATGGAATGCTGGCATGCGCCGCGCCCGGGGGCATCCGGCCGCCGGATGATCCACCGCGCGCCGTCGGCCTGCAGGCGTACGCCCGTAGGCTGACGCGGTCCCGGCAGACGAGCTCCGGTCCACTCATGGCGGCATCCTGGTGCGGGGCCGGGCGCTGCCGTACGGTACGTCGGCGTGACGCTCGACCAAGCGAACGTGAACCGGATCTTCCTCCCCGGGACCTATGCCGACGGGGTGCCGTACGGGCTCTTCCGGGAGCTGCGGACGGCCGCCCCGGTGTGGTGGGTCGAGGAGCCGGCGGTGGGCAACTGGCCCCCTGGGCCCGGCTACTGGGCGGTGCTGCGGCACGCCGACGTGAAGCACGTGCTGCGCAGCCCCGAACTGTTCTCCTCGCACCTGGGCGCGACCCAGATCCGGGACCCGGACTCCGCCACGGACCTCGAGTTCGCCCGCACGATGATGCTCAACCAGGATCCGCCGGATCACTCCCGGCTGCGCCGCATCGTCGCGGGGGCGTTCACTCCGCGCGCCCTGCGCGAGTTGGCCGCCGGCATCGAGCAGCACGCGGCGGACGCCGTCCGGCAGGTGCGTGCCCAGGGTGAGACGGACGTCGTCCGGCTCGTCGCCGACCTGCCCGTGCGGACGCTCGCCTGGATCATGGGGGTGCCGGACCGGGACCGGCAGCTGCTCCAGGACTGGGCGAACCGGGTGATCGGCTACCAGGACGCGGACTACGCCCACTCCAGCACCACCGACCCGGCCCACCTCACCGACCTCGGCCGGGCCGCGCTCGCCCACCGCCCCACCACCTGGACCACCCCGGACGGCCGCCCGGTCAACCCCCGCTCCCGCGCCGCCCTCGCCGACATGTTCGCCTACGCCCACGCCCTCGCCGAACGGCCGCGCCCCGGAAGCCTGTTGGCGCGGATGCGGGAGGGCGGGCTGAGCGCCGCGGAGTTCGAGACCATGTTCTTCCTGTTCGCGGTCGCCGGCAACGAGACGGTCCGCAACGCCCTGCCAGGGGGCCTGCATTCGCTGCTGACCCACCCCGGGCAGTACCGGCTGCTGCTGGAGCGGCCGGAGCTGACCGCCCCGGCCGTCGAGGAGATGCTGCGCTACTGGCCGCCCGTGCTGGACTTCCGGCGCACCGCCACCCGGGACGTCGAGCTGGGCGGGCGGCGGATCCGGCGCGGGGAGAAGGTGGTGGTCTACCACGCGTCCGCCAACCGGGACGAGAGCGTCTTCCCCGACCCGGACCGCTTCGACCTCACCCGCACCCCGAACGACCACGTCAGCTTCGGCCACGGCCCGCACTTCTGCGTCGGCGCGCAGCTGGCGCGCCTGCAGATGACGATGATGCTCCGGCACGTCCTTACCGAACTGCCCGGGCTGGCGTTGGCCCCGGGCGCGTCACCCGACCGGCTGGTGTCGAACTTCCAGAACGGTCTCAAGCGACTGCCGGTCCGGTGGCAGCCCCGCCGCTGACGCGTGGCCGGTCCTCTGGCGCGGGTCCCGGCGGCAGCCTCGCCTTCACCGGCTGGACAGGGCGGTGGCCGCGGCGTCGAGGATGGTGCGGAAGGCGCGGGTGATGAGCGGCCGGGCGAGCAGGCGGGTCAGCGGGGCGCCGAGCAGGGGGAGGGGGATCTCGGCGCGGGTGGTCCACCGGACGTGGGTGCCGCCGGCGACCTCGGTGAAGGTCATGCGGCCGAGTTCGTGGCGGGACGGCGGCAGGCTCCGTTCGACGACGTACTCGGTGGCGTACGGCGGGTCGTAGTGGGTGATGCGCTCGCTGAACCAGCCGATGAGCCAGAGGTGGCTGCGGACGGCGCCGACGCCGTAGGGCGCGTCCTGGCCGCGCCGTGCCAGGCGGCAGCGCAGCACCAGCGGTGAGGCCGTGTAGTTGGTGGTCGTGGTGAGCCAGGTGAACACGTCGTGGACGGGGGCGTGGATGACGCGTTCGACGGTGATGGTTTCCATGGTGGCTGTCCTCCTCGGCCGGGCGGGCGGGGCGCCGGGTCCTCCTCCGGGCGCGCCAGGGAGACGACCCGCACCGGTGAAGCGTGACCGCCTCTCGCCGTGACGTGCGCCATAGTCGCGAGGCCCTCCAGTCCGTGGGGCGGTTCCCGTGCGGGGCGGAGGAAGTCGCCCAACTACCCTGTGGGGAAAGAATAGTGATCGCACGTCATCTTTTTGCCGAGGTCTTCACTCCTCCGGTCGTGGTCGGCGGGCCGTGGCTGTCCGGTGCCGCGGCGGGGCGGACGGACCGCCGGTGGGCGGCTGGCCGGCGAGGTGTGCAGGCGCCGGCCGGACGGTCTGACCGACCTTCACTTTGCCGACCTGCGGCGGCAGTAGCTCTCGAGGCCAGGGTGCGAGACGTAAGTCAAGCCTTACTTTCGAAGAGGTTTGGCCGCATAGTGGTGGCTCGAACTTGAGAGGGGCCCTGATTTGTCGCAGGTCAACGTTGGTGCCGCGGGTGTCGTGGAAGCGGAGCGGGCCGAGGTGTCCGCCGTGTACGGGCTGCTCGAGCAGCGGCTCGCCGGTGCGCGGGCGGAGCTGGTCCAGGTGCTGGCGGCGCCGGCCGAAGGTGCGAGCGAGTCGTACGAGCGGGAGCTCGCCGCCGGGCGGCTGACCAGCGAGGTGCGCCGGCTGGAGGGGGCGCGGGAGGGGCTGGTGTTCGGCCGGATCGACGCCGGGGACGGCTTCTCCCTGCGGATCGGCCGGATCGGCCTGCACGTGGACGAGAGCGACCTGCCGCTGCTGGTGGACTGGCGCGCGGACGCCGCCCGCCCGTTCTACGAGGCGACCGCCGTCCACCCGATGGGCCTGCGGCGCCGGCGTCACCTGCGGATGGCGCAGGGCTCGGTCGTCGGCGTGAGCGACGAGCTGTTGGACGGCTCCGCCCCCACCGACGAGGACGTCGTCGGCGACAGCCCGTTGGCCGAGGCCCTCCAGGCGCGGCGCACCGGCCGCATGGGTGCGGCGGTCGCCACCCTCCAGGCCGAGCAGGACGCCATCGTGCGGTCCCGGCACCGGGGGGTGACGGTGGTTCAGGGCGGGCCCGGCACCGGAAAGACGGTGGTCGCGCTGCACCGGGCCGCCTACGTGCTGTACGCGTTCCCGAAGGCCGCCGAGCGAGGCGTACTGGTGCTCGGGCCGAACGCGCGGTTCCTCGACTACATCTCCCAGGTGCTGCCCTCGCTCGGCGAGAACGACGTGGTGCTGGCGACCTGCGCGGAACTGGCCGGCGTCGAGCCCGGCGCCGTGGAGCCGGCCGGGGCGGCGCGCCTGAAGGGCGGCGCGGTGCTGGCCGAGGCCCTGGCGGGCCTGGTGCGCGCGCGGCAGGCACCGGAGGGCGGGTTCGCCGTGCGGGCGGGCCAGGAGTGGGTGCGGCTGGACGACGAGGAGGTGGCCAGGGCCAGGGACGCCGCCGCCCGCCTCGACCTGGGCCACAACCGCGCCCGCCAGGTGTTCAAGGAGCTCCTGGCCGACGCCGTCACGGACGCGATGGAGCGCGGCGCCCTGGAGGCGCTGGAACTCATCGACGCCCAGGTGCTCCAGCTCACCGGCATCGACCTCGACCGCGTCGCCGCCTCGGACCTGCGCAACCTCGGCCTGGAGGGCGCGCCCGCCCCGGACCCCCAGGACGAGTTCGACGCGGACGCCGTCCGGGCCGGCCTGCTGGACGATCTCGGTGTCGAGCGGGCGGTGGAGGAGCTCTGGCCGCACCTGCTGCCCGAGGACGTCGTCCGCGACCTGCTGGGCAGTGCCGACCTGCTCGCCCGGTACCTGCCGCAGCTGACCGACGAGGAGCGGGCCGGTCTGCTGCGCGCCCCGGACGCCCCGTGGACCGACGCCGACGTGCCGCTCCTGGACGAGGCGGCCGCCCTGGTCCACGGCGCGCCGGAGCGGGTGTACGGGCACGTGGTCGTCGACGAGGCGCAGGAGTACACCGCCATGCAGTGGCGGATGGTCGGCCGCCGGTGCCCGGCGAGGTCGATGACGCTGGTCGGCGACTTCGCCCAGGCGGGCCCGGCGACGACCGCGCGCGGCTGGGAGGAGGCGCTGGCCCCGCAGTTCGGCACACGGTTCGCCCTGCACACCCTGACCGTCAGCTACCGCACCACCGAGGAGATCCTGGCCGCCACCCGGGAGCTGCTCGCCGAGATCGCCCCCGGCCAGACCCCGAGCCGCTCGATCCGCCACGGCGATGCGCCCCGCACCCTCACCACCGCTCCGGACGCCCTCACCGCCGCGCTCGCCGCGGAGCTGGATGCCCAGGCACTGGCGCACCCCGGCGAACTGGCCGGCGTGATCTGTGCGGACGCCAGGATCCCGGAGCTGGCCGCCGCGGGTATCGCCGACCGGGCGCGCCTGGTCCCGGCCTCCCAGGCGCGCGGCCTGGAGTTCGACACCGTCCTGGTCGTCGATCCCGCGGAGATCACCGCGGCCCGCCCGGGCGGCGAACGGGATCTCTACGTCGCCCTGACCCGGCCCACCAAGCGGCTCTGCACGGTCACCGTCACGCTTGCGTGACCCGGCCGGAGCGGCGCGGCCCGGCCCGGGCGTGTCTGTCGGGCGGCGCGGCCCGGTCAGCGGGCGCTGCGCGGTCATGCGGCCCGGCCCGGCCATGCGGCGCCGCCCAGCCGGGGGGCGCTGCGCGGTCGGGCGGGTACGCACGGTGGGCCTGTGCGCCGCCGGCCGTAGCACCCGACAGCTCTGCCGGGCCGCCCGGAGCCGCGCTGTGGAGGATCGGACGGTGTTCCCGCGTGCCGCCGGCACGAAGCATGGATGGGTTGGCGCGGCCCGGTCCGCGCCGGCAGCCAGTGGCGATCCCCTCCCCGTTCCGCCGCTGCGAGCACCAGGAAGACGATGCACATGTCCCAAGCCCCGTCCGCCGGCGGCCACGCGCTGATCGAACAGCACGGCGTCGACACCATCCCCGAGGCCGAGCGCACCAGTACGCCACGTGATGTGCTGTCCATCCTGGTCGGCTCGAACCTCGCGTTCGGCGTCGTGGTCTTCGGCTGGCTCCCGGTCTCCTTCGGCCTCTCGTTCTGGGCCGGTGCCACCTCCCTGGTGCTCGGCACCGCCCTCGGCATCGCGCTGACCGCGCCGCTGGCCCTGGTGTCGCTGCGCACTGCCACCAACCTGTCCACCAGTTCCGGTGCCTTCTTCGGCGTCCGCGGGCGGCTGCTCGGCTCGGTGATCGGGCTGCTGCTGTCGCTGGGCTACACGGCCCTGGCGCTCTGGGTCGGCGGCGACGTGGTGGTCGGCGCGCTCAACCGGATGCTCGGGCTGCCCGCAGGCGGCGTATCGTACGTGGTGACCTACAGCGTGCTGGCCGCGCTGAGTGCGACGGCGGCCGTCTTCGGCTACCAGCTGTTGCTCAGGATGGAACGCGTGCTGATGTGGGCCATGGGCGCCCTGCTGCTGGCCGGCCTCTTCGCCTTCGCCCCGCAGTTCGACGGCTCCGCGCACGGCGAGTACCTGCTCGGCGGCTTCTGGCAGACCTGGCTGCTGGCGGTGGTCGCCGCCGGGCTGAGCGGCCCGATCGCATTCATCACCCTGCTCGGCGACTACACGCGCTACGTCTCCCCGGCCAGGCACAGCGGCGGGCGGGTGCTCTGGGCCACGGCCGCCGGGCTCTTCCTGGGCCTGCTGATCCCGCAGCTGTTCGGCGCCTTCACCGCCGTCGCCACCGGTGCGGGCAACGACTACGTCGGCAGCCTGATCAAGGGCGCCCCGTTCTGGATCCTGCTGCCGCTGCTGCTCAACGGCCTGCTCGGCAGCGCCGGCAACACCGGCCTGATGCTCTACAGCATGGGCCTCGACCTGGACGCCATCCTGCCGCGCGCGACCAGGCGGCAGGCCACCTACGTGGTCGCGGCGACGGCGACCCTGCTGGTCTTCCTCGGCCACTTCGTCTGGAGCGCCCAGTCCGCGGTGACCTCCTTCGTCCTCGTGCTGACCGCGATCGGCACCCCGTGGGCGGTCATCACCCTGATCGGCCACCGGCGCTGCCGCGGTGACTACGACCGGCAGTCGCTGCAGGTCTACAACCACGGCACCCGCGGCGGCATCTACTGGTACCGCGCGGGCTGGAGCGTCCCGGCCGCCGTCGCCTGGGCCGCCGCGAGCGCGGTCGGACTCTGCGCCGTCGACACGCCCGTCTACCGGGGCCCGCTGCTGCCGCTGACCGGCGGCATCGACCTCAGCTTCGTCCTGTCGGGCGCGCTCGCGGCGGCGCTCTACGTGCTGCTGTCGCGGTCCTCCCGAGGCCGCGCGGCCCGGCCGGCGGCCCCGGTGACGGGCGCCGGCGCCGTGGCGGCGCCGGGCTCCCCCGCCCCGGCTGCTCCCGCCCCGGCCTCGCTCGACCGCTGAGCGCAGCGGCGCCGGCCGGGAGCCGGACCTCTCCGGACCTACCGGCACCACCGGCCCGGGGAGCCGGCCCCGGGCCCCGACCGCTCACCCCTGCGCTCCGGGGCCGGAACGCACCGGCCGCCCGGCCCAGGAGGGGCGGGCGGCCGGTACGCGCCGCCGCACGGTGCGGGTGGGGCGTCAGTTCTTGTCGTACATGCCGATCAGGTCGACGATCAGGTCGGTCGGCTGCCAGCCCCGGTTCCACACGTCGACCATCGAGGTGGTGCCGGTGCTCGCCTGGACGAGGTTCGCGACGGTGGCGTCCTTCGTCCAGTTCAGGACGGAGGAGTCCGGCGGGGTCGGCCGGACCGCCGTACCGTGCATGTAGTCGTTGATCGTGTTCGGATCCGGGGCGACCGAAAGGTGTCCGCTGCCCTGCGGGTTGGTGACGGTCGTGTTCAGGACGACTGCTTCGAGCGCCATGCCGGACGCCCCCATGAGCATGTTGCGGTAGTCCTGGCCGGCGAGCGGCCAGGGGTACGGCGTCCGCGAGTCACTGAGACGCTGGGGCTCGACCGGCAGGTAGGCGGCCTTGCCGTCGGCGCTGTAGTAGCCGGTGACGTCCACGATCACGTCGGCCGGGTCCCCGGCGTTGTTGCGGACGTTGATCCTGCCGTCCGGTCCGACCGGCACGATCACCGCGTTGGCGACCGTCTGTCCGGCGGTGAAGTTCACGCTCGACGTGGACGGCGCCTGCTGACCGCTCGGGAAGACCGTCAGGTTCCCGGCGCCCTGCGGGTCGGTCACCGTGACGTTGAGGGCCACGGCCGTCACGCCCTGGGCCGGCAGCCCGCCCTGGCCGGCGATCTGGACGCCGAAGGTGGTCTGGGCGGCGGCCTGGCCCTTGGCCGAGCCCAGCCCCTCCCGGGTGTCGACCAGCCGGGACGGCTTGACGGAGGTGTAGCCGTCGGCAGCCGAGCGGGTGAAGTAGCCCGTCACGTCGGCGATCAGGTCCACCGGGCCCGCGCTGCGATTGGCCAGCTCGACGTACCCGTCCTCGCCGACCGGCACGATCGCCAGGTTCGGCACCGTCTGTCCCGCCGCGAAGTTGACGTTCGAGGTGGCCGGCTGCGCCTTGCCGGAGGCGTACGCGATGACGTGCCCGGCCGCCGAGGTATTGGTGGCGGTGATGTTCAGGGCCACGGCGGTCACCCCGGCCGGGATGCCGGCGTTGCCGGCGATCTTCACCCGGGTCGTGGTGAGCGGGGCGACGGGGCCGCCGGCCGAGGTGCCGGTGCCGTTGCGGGTGTCCAGCAGCCGGGTGGGCGCGTGCGGGGTGAACTCGGAGCCGTCCACCGTGATGTCCTTGGTGGTGACGGAGGTCGTCTTGGTGAGCAGGTCGGTCGCCGTGACCGTGATCTTGTGGGCGCCGGCCTTGGCGTACCTGTGCTTGAAGTGCGCGAAGTCGCTGGCGGGGCCGAGGTCCTGGTCGGTGGTGCCGTCACCCCAGTCGACGTCGTACTGGACGCTTCGACCGGCCGGCTCCAGGTCGGTGTTGACGGTGGTCGCCAGGATGATGCTGTGCGCGTAGGTGTTGTAGGTGCCCACGCCGACGTCGAAGTGCGAGCTCTGTGCGCGTGCCGACGAGCCCGGTCCGTCCGGCGCGCTCTGGGCATCGGCGGTCTTGGCCCTGGCGCCCCGCGCCGTGGCGTCCTTCGCGGCGGCGCTCTCGGCCGCCTTCCGCCCGGCCGCCTCCTGCGTGTCGGGGTTCTGGGCGGAACCGGCCCCGGCCCCCGGGGTGGCGGTCGCTGCCCCGCCGGGGTTGACGGACGGACCCGCGGCCTGCGCCGTGGCGGGTACGAAGCCGACGGCTGCCGCGACGACGGCGGCGGCGATCATGATGCGGTGACGGTGCACCGGCCCCCCAATGCTGAACGTGTTCACAAAATTAGTGATCAGACTATATGTCTGGTGGTTCACGTCCGACGGGGCATTTCCGCTCCATGCGGCGTCCCCGTGAGCGGCGTGTCCGTGGGGGCGCGACCGGCGATCCGCCGGGCCGGCAACGCCGGGACCCGGCCGGCGGATCGGCCGGGCCGGAAGCGCCGCCCGCGCGGTGCGCAGCGGGGTCAGGCTGCGGCCACGGCCGGGCGGCGGGACAGGGCGTCGGAGGCCTTGGCCGTGGCGTAGAGCGATACGGCCAGCGCGAGGACGAGGACGGCGCCGGCGGCGAAGACGCTGCCGGAGGAGACGGCCTTGGCACTGCCGGCCTCGGTACGGGCCGAGCCGGCGATGAACGGCATGACCACGAGGACGGCGACGCCGAGGGCGACCTCGCCCCAGACGACCTTCGGGAAGTGCCGCAGGGTCAGGTGGAGGAGGGAGGAGGTGTCGTCGGCGAGGCGGGCCCGGGTGATGCGGGGCATCAGCCAGAACTGGTTGAAGGCGCCCGCGGCGACGAGGCCGGCGACCAGGAGGATCTTGACGAGCAGGGCGATGCCGTAGCCGGTGGTCCACAGCTGGGAGATCGCACCGACGTGCTTCCAGCTGAGCCAGAGGCCCGAGATGGTCACGGCGCCGACGCAGACCATGGCCACGAGGCTGAACCGGCGCCACATGTCGGCCCAGAGAAGGCCGGCGCCGTCGCCGAGCCGGCCCCGGGTGCCGGCGAGCGCGACCAGGAGGGCGAGGCCGCCGAGCCAGACGACGCCGGAGACGATGTGGGTCTGGTCGAAGGCGAGGTCGAGCCACTTGTCCAGGTCGGCGGGCTTGGTGGCGGGCACGGCGGCGATCAGGGTGACGGCCAGGGAGAGCGGCAGCGCGGTGAGGGCGATGGTGTCCGTGTGGCGGCGGACGGCCGGGACGAAGAGGGCGATGAGGACGGCGGCCGTCACGGCCAGGGCGGCGTTCTGGACGAGGTAGACGGTGCCCTGGGCGATCCAGGCGCCCTTGGCGGCCGGGGCGTGGAGGTAGTCCCAGATCCGGTCCGGGGCGAGGGCGTCGCCGAACGGCATGCCCTTGCCGGCGCGGGCGAGACGGGCGGCGAGCTGGAAGTAGCCGGCGGCCAGCAGCACCACCCCTGCCCAGGCGAGGTAGGTCGCCGATCTTCTTCGCAGGACCTCGGCGTCCTGGCCGCCGGTTTCCGCGGCGCGCAGCGCGGGGCGCACGGTGGTCGCGTACGTGACGGTGGCGCCGATGGCTCCGCTGAGGCCGATGAAGTAGCCGGCCTTGGTGAGGATCCGCCAGACCTGGGGCATGGTGTATCCGGCCGTGGTCGCGGCCGACAGGACGTGATGCATGAGGTGAGGCTAGCCTAAATAAGGGCGCCCTTATTCGCCTGGGTGGCACCGCTTGTTCAATCGTCATCATCTTGTGAGCTGCCGGCCGGTCGGCTCCCGCCCCGGCGCACCTCGCGCCGTTCCGCCTGGTGAGACGGCCGCCGGTGGGGCGGCCGGGGTTACCGCTCGCGGACGGCGGTCCCGGGCCCGGCGCCGAGCGGGTCCGGGCGCCCTCGGTGCCGACGGCAGCAGGCCCGTGATCCGGCCGGCCGCGGCCGAAGGCGTCCCGGAATGTGGATGAGTCGAGCGAATCCGTGTCCGCCGCCCACCGGATTCCCTATAGGCTGGCCGGGCAGCTGGTTCGCCCTGCCCGCCAGGCAGGCGCGTCGCAAGAGGGAACCCGGTGGGAATCCGGGACTGCCCCGCAGCGGTGAGTGGGAACGAACGCCGTCATACGCACTGGGCCCGGCCGGGTCTGGGAAGCGACGGCCAGTAGGTGTCCGCCCTTCACGGGCGGCCGTGCCCGCGAGTCCGAAGACCTGCCCGTTGCCCGCACGCGACCGATCGCGCGCGGCCATCCCGGTGACCTCGTGGGCGGGTCGGCGTACATACCAGGCGGGTTCGGCGCCGTTCGTGCGCTCGTGGCCCCGCCCGGTTCGTCACCCCTTCGCGCCTTCGTCCCGTCACCGGGGACCACAGGAGACAGGCTCGCGAAGGAGAGTCCCTTGACAGCGAAGTCCGCAGCCGCGGCAACCCGGGCCACCGTCCACGGCTACCCCCGGCAGGGCCGGAACCGGGAGCTCAAGAAGGCGATCGAGGGGTACTGGAAGGGTGCGGTCACGGCCGACGCCCTCCTGACCACCGCCGCCGACCTGCGCCGGGAGAACTGGCAGCAGCTCGCCGAGGCCGGCATCCGGGAAGTCCCCACCGGCGACTTCTCGCTCTACGACCACGTGCTGGACGCCACCGTCGCCGTCGGCGCGATTCCCGCCCGCCACCGCGCGGCGGTCGACGCCGACGCGCTGCACGGCTACTTCGCCATGGCGCGCGGCACCCAGGACGTCGCGCCGCTGGAGATGACCAAGTGGTTCGACACCAACTACCACTACCTGGTGCCCGAACTCGGCCCCGACACCGTCTTCACCGCGAACCCGGCCAAGCAGGTGGCCGAGCTGCGCGAGGCCGTCGCGCTCGGCCACGACGCCCGCCCGGTGCTGGTCGGACCGGTCACCTACCTGCTGCTCGCCAAGCCGGCGCCCGGGGTGGCGGAGGACTTCCGGCCGCTCACCCTGCTCGACCGGCTGCTGCCCGTCTACGCCGCGCTCCTCGCCGACCTGCGCGCCGCCGGCGCCGCGTGGGTGCAGCTGGACGAGCCCGCGCTCGTCCAGGACCGCACCCCGGCCGAGCTGAACGCCGCCGCCCGCGCCTACCGCGACCTCGGCGCCCTCGCCGACCGGCCCAAGCTGCTCGTCGCGAGCTACTTCGACCGCCTCGGCGAGGCCCTGCCCGTGCTCGCCAAGGCGCCGGTCGACGGCCTCGCACTGGACTTCACCGGTCCGGCCGCCGGCAACCTCGACGACCTCGCCGCCGTCGGCGGACTGCCCGGCAAGCGCCTGGTCGCCGGTGTGGTCGACGGCCGCAACGTCTGGATCAACGACCTGCAGAAGTCGCTGACCACCCTGGCGACCCTGCTCGGCCTGGCCGGCACCGTCGACGTCGCGCCGTCCTGCTCCCTGCTGCACGTCCCGCTGGACGCCGCCGCCGAACACGACCTGGACCCGCAGATCGCCCGCTGGCTCGCCTTCGCCCGCCAGAAGGCCGGCGAGACCGCGCTGCTCGCCCGCGGCCTGCGCGAGGGCACCGACGCGATCACCGCCGAACTCGCAGCCAACCGCGCCGTCCTCGCCTCCCGTGCCGGCTCGCCGATCACCCGCGACCCGGCCGTCCGCGCCCGCACCGCCGCCGTCACCGAGGCCGACGGCCGCCGGGCCCAGGCCTACCCCGAGCGCGCCGAGGCCCAGCGCGCCCGGCTCGGCCTGCCGCTACTGCCGACCACGACCATCGGCTCCTTCCCGCAGACGGCCGAACTACGCGTCGCCCGGGCCGACCTGACGGCGGGACGGATCGACGCGGCCGCGTACCGGGAGCGCATCGAGGCCGAGGTGCGCGAGGTGATCGCGTTCCAGGAGAAGGCCGGGCTGGACGTCCTCGTCCACGGCGAGCCCGAACGCAACGACATGGTCCAGTACTTCGCCGAGCAGCTCACCGGCTACCTGGCCACCCGGCACGGCTGGGTGCAGTCCTACGGCACCCGGTACGTGCGCCCGCCGGTCCTCGCCGGGGACATCTCGCGACCGCACCCGATGACCGTCGACTGGTTCCGCTACGCCCAGGACCTGACGGACCGTCCGGTCAAGGGCATGCTGACCGGCCCGGTCACCATGCTCGCCTGGTCCTTCGTCCGCGACGACCAGCCGCTCGCCGAGACCGCCTTCCAGGTCGCCCTCGCCCTGCGCGACGAGGTCGCCGACCTGGAGGCCGCCGGCGCCGCGGTCGTCCAGGTCGACGAGCCGGCCCTGCGCGAGACCCTGCCGCTGCGGGCCGCCGACCGCCCGGCCTACCTGGACTGGGCCACCGTCGCCTTCCGGCTCGCCACCTCCGGGGTGCGCGCCGACACCCAGATCCACACCCACATGTGCTACGCCGAGTTCGGTGACATCCTCCGCGCCATCGACGAGTTGGACGCCGACGTGATCTCGCTGGAGGCGGCCCGCTCGCACATGCAGGTCGCCGGTGAGCTGGCGGGCGCCGGCTACCCGCGCGAGGTCGGCCCGGGTGTGTGGGACATCCACTCGCCGCGGGTGCCGAGCACCGACGAGGCCGTCTCACTGCTGTGGGCCGGGCTCGCGGCGATCCCGGCCGAGCGGCTCTGGGTCAACCCCGACTGCGGCCTGAAGACCCGCGGCTGGGCCGAGACCCGCGCCTCGCTGGAGAGCCTGGTGGGCGCCGCCCGCCGCCTGCGGGGCGAGCTGGCCGGCTGACGCTCCGCGCGGGGCCGGGGGTGGGACAGGGCCGGGCGCCCTGTCCCACCCGGCGGTCGGCCGGCGGCCGGTCCGCACGGGCCGCCGACCGGACGGCCTCAACCTGATTCGGGCGGTCCGAGATTCTGGTGGATCTCCGTCGTGACCGCGGAGAAGTCCGTGGTCGTGAAAGGCAGTCAGGGGACAGGGGGAGGCCGGGTGACCGGCTGCGTGATGTCGGTCGCACCGGTGACCCGGCCCGGGCCGGGGGATGCCGTGATGTGACCCACGATCCCTTGACCCGGTCTTCCGCGCCTCGCCATGATGGGCCGTCATGTTCTGACTCCGCCGCTGGGGGAAGTCCGGTCGAATTCCGGCGCTGACCCGCAACGGTAGGCCGCCGACGGCTGTCGGCGGCGAGCCCGAGTACCCGTCGGCGGAGGTGTGTCCCCTCCTCCCGTCGTGGTCTGCGGGCCGGAGCTCCGAGGGCTGCCCGGCGCTGTGCCGACGCTCTCCGGGCCCCTGCGTCCAGGCCCGGAAAGGCCCCCATGCCCGCGCTCCGCCGCACCCTCGGTCTGCTCGCGATACCCGCGCTCGCCCTCGCCACCGCGCTCCCGGCGGCCACCGCCGCGCACGCCGCACCCGCCGCCCCGGCGTCGTCCCCGACGATCCGGCCGGACGCCGCCGCGGCCGGCTGGCTGGCCCGCCAGCTCGTCGACGGGGACCACTTCGAGTCGGTGTTCAACGGGACGGCCTACCCCGACCAGGGGCTGACGATCGACGCCGTGCTCGCCTTCGCCGCCTCCCGCAGCTCCGACGAGGCGGCCGCGAAAGCCACCGCCTGGCTGGCGAAGCCCGAGATCCTGGCCGGCTACCTCGGCGACGGCACCACCGAGGCCTACGCGGGTGCGACCGCCAAGCTGCTGCTGGCCGCCGAGGTCCGCGGCGAGAACCCGACCGCCTTCGGCGGCGTCGACCTGCCGGCCCGGCTCCGCTCGCTCCAGAGCCCGAGCGGCCGCTTCTCCGACCGCTCGCAGTGGGGGGACTACAGCAACGCCTTCGGCCAGTCGCTCGCCGTGATCGCCCTCAAGCGCACGCCCGGCGGCGCCCCGGCCGGCGCCGTCGACTTCCTCGCCGGCAGCCAGTGCGCGGACGGCGGCTTCCCGGTCGCCTTCGGCCAGGCCACCTGCACCAGCGACGCCGACGCCACCGCGCTGGCCGTCCAGGCCCTGGCCGCGACCGGCCGCACCGCCAAGGCGAACGCGGGGCTCGGCTGGCTGACGGCCCACCAGAACACCGACGGCGGCTTCGCAACCGCCGGGGCGACCGTCTCCAACGCCAACACCACCGGCCTCGCCACGCAGGCGCTGCTCTCCGGCGGCCGCTTCGGCGCCGGCCTCAAAGGCTGGAGCAGCCTGGTCAAGCTCCAGCAGGGCTGCTCGGCCGAGGCGGCCGTGCGTGGCGCCGTCGCCTACGACGCGAGCGGCTTCAACGCCGGCAACGGTGCCCGGGCCACCGCCCAGGCCGTCCTGGGGCTCGGCGGCGCTCCGCTGGCCACCCTCTCCGCCACGGGTGCGCGGCCCGACGCGCCCACCCTGGCCTGCCCGGCACCGGCCGCCCGCTGAACGCCCGACCCCTGACCACACGAGGAGCACTCCGATGACCGACACCCTCACCCCGGCCCGCCCGGCCCGCCGCACCCTCGGCTCGATCGCCGCCGCCGCGGCCCTGACCGCCGGCCTGCTCGGCGCCTCCGCCGTCCAGGCCCCGCAGGCACAGGCCGCCGCCTGCACCGGCACCACCGGCGTCACCGTGGTGGTCGACTTCACCGCGGTCGGCGGCGGCATCCAGACCGGCTGCGCCCTCGGCGACCCGGCCAGCGGCCTGGCCGCGCTGACCGGCGCCGGCTTCTCCTACGCCTTCCACCCGCGCTTCCCCGGCTTCGTCTGCACCATCAACGCCCTGCCGACGACCTGCACCAACCCGACCGGCAGCGCCTACTGGTCGTACTGGCACGCGCAGCACGGCGGCGCCTGGTCGTACAGCAACCTGGGCGCGGGCAGCTACAACCCGGCCCCGGGCGACGTCGAGGGCTGGGCCTTCGGCGCGGGCTCGCAGCCGGGCATCACCGCCCCCTGACACCCGTCCGTACACCGGTGCCCCGGTCCTCCGCGACGGAGACCGGGGCACCGGTGTGCTCGGGTGGGCTCAGGCGGCCCGGTGGGGATGGAAGCCGCGGCCGGTCTTGCGGCCGAGCAGCCCGGCCTCGACCATCCGGGAGAGCAGCGGCGGCGGCGCGTACAGCGGCTCCTTGTACTCGTCGTACAGCGACTGGGCGATGGCCTGGACGGTGTCCAGGCCGATCAGGTCGGCGAGTTGCAGCGGGCCCATGGGGTGGGCGCAGCCGTGGACCATGCCGGCGTCGATGTCCTGGACGGTGGCGTGCCCGGCCTCGGCCATCCGGATCGCGGCCAGCAGGTAGGGCACCAGCAGGGCGTTGACGACGAAGCCGGCCCGGTCGCGCGAGCGGATGACGTGCTTGCCGAGGACGTCGAGGGCGAAGGTCTCCACCCGGTCGAGGACGGTGGGGTCGGTGTGCAGGGACGACACCAGCTCGACCAGCGGCATGACCGGCGCGGGGTTGAAGAAGTGCAGGCCAAGGACGTGGGAGGCGCGGGTGGTGGCGATGCCGAGCCGGGTCACGGGGATGGCGGAGGTGTTGGTGGCGAGGACGGCCTGCTCGTCGGCGAAGGACCTTGTCCAGGGTGGTGAGCACGTCCGTCTTGACGCGCTCGTCCTCCACGACGGCCTCGACGACGAGCTGACGGTCGGCCAGCGCCTCCGGGTCGTCGGCGAAGAGCAGGTGCGCCCAGGCGTCCTCGTGCTGTTCACGGGTGAGCCGGCCACGGTCGATCGCGCGGTGCAGGGAGCGGTCGATCCGGGCCCGGGCGGCGCGCAGCGCCTCCCGTCCGTGCTCGCAGACCACGGTGTCCAGTCCGGCGCGGGCGAAGACCTCGGCGATGCCGGAGCCCATCTGCCCGGCGCCGACCACGGCGACGCGGCGGATCTCGGTCATGGCGTGTCCTTGCTTGGGCGGCTCAGGCCGCGGTGCGGACGCGGACCAGGTGACGGGCGTAGGCCTCGGTGGTGAGGAAGGCGGGCAGGTCCGGGCCCAGGGCGGTCTCCTCCAGGATCCGCACCGCGTCGTCGACCAGCGCCGGGTCACCGCCCTCGGCGAGCAGGGCGGCCCGCTCCCGGTCGATCAGTCGGCGCACCGTGCCGGCGGTGGCGAGCGTGCCGCCGGTGAGCCGGGTGCAGTGGTGCTGCCACTGCCAGATCTGGCAGCGGGCGATCTCGGCGGTGGCGACGTCCTCCATCAGGCCGAAGACGGCGACCGCGCCCGCGCCGCCGAGCCAGGCGGTGAGGTAGCGCAGCGCGACGGCGACGTTGGAGCGCAGGCCCTGCTCGGTCGGCAGGCCCGCGGAGAGCCGCTGGACGGCCAGCAGGTCGGCGGCGGTGACCTCGACGTCCTCGCGGGTGCGCTCCAGCTGGTTCGGCCGGTCGCCGAGGACGGCGTCGAAGGCGGTGCGGCAGGTGTCGACCAGGGCGGGGTGGGCGACCCAGGAGCCGTCGAAGCCGTCGCCGGCCTCCCGCTCCTTGTCGAGCCGGACGCGGGTGAGGGCCACCTCGTTGGCGTCCGGGTCCCGCTGCGGGATGGCGGCGGCCATGCCGCCGATGGCGTGGGCGCCGCGCCGGTGGCAGGTGCGGACCAGCAGGTCGGTGTAGGCGCGCATGAACGGCTGGGTCATCGTGATGGTCGCGCGGTCGGGCAGGACGAACCGCGGCCCGTGGTGGGCGAAGTTCTTGATCAGGCTGAACAGGTAGTCCCAGCGGCCGGCGTTGAGGCCGGCGGCGTGCTCGCGCAGCTCGTGGAGGATCTCCTCCATCTCGAACGCGGCCGTGATGGTCTCGATCAGGACGGTGGCCCGGATCGTGCCGTGCGGGATGCCCAGTTCGGCCTGGGCGAAGGTGAAGACGTCGTTCCAGAGCCGGGCTTCGAGGTGGTTCTCCAGCTTCGGGAGGTAGAAGTACGGGCCGCTGCCGTTCGCGATCTGCCGGTGGCCGCAGTGGAACAGGTAGAGGCCGAAGTCGACCAGGGCGGCGGCCATCGGGCGGCCGCCGATCCGCAGGTGCTGCTCGTCCAGGTGCCAGCCGCGCGGGCGGACCACGATCGTGGCCGGGGTGCGGCCGATGCGGTAGCGGCGGCCCCCCGGCGCGGTGTCGTCGATCCGGAGCAGGACGGCATCGAGCAGGTTGAGCTGGCCGGAGACGAGGTTGCGCCAGGTGGGGGAGGTGGCGTCCTCGAAGTCCGCCAGCCACACCCTCGCCCCGGAGTTGAGGGCGTTGACGGTCATCCGGCGCTCGGGCGGGCCGGTGATCTCCACCCGGCGGTCGTGCAGGCCGGGCCCGGCCCCGGCCACCCGCCAGCCGGGGTCCTCACGGACGGCGCGGGTCTCCGGGAGGAAGTCCAGGATGCCGCCCGCGGCCAGGGCGGCGGCCCGGCGGCCGCGCTCGGCGAGCAGGCCGGCACGGCGTTCGTCGAAGGCGTCGTGCAGACGGACCAGGAAGCTCAGGGCCTCGGGGGTGAGGATCTCCTCGAACCGGTCTTCGTGCTCGCCGAGGATCTCGATACGGCTGGTCAGGGTCATCCGGCTCTCCAGGCTGGTGGGGCCCGGGGCCGCGCCTCGTGACGCGGCCCCGGGCGCGGGGCGGCCCGGGCGGGTCGCGTCCCTCAACGGGACCCGCGGGCCGGGGTGGGCGGCGGCCGAGGAGCAGCCTCCGGGAACGGAGGGACGGCCGCCGGGGGTGGCTCAGTGGAACTGCTCGGCCTCGGTGGAGCCGGTCAGGGCGAGCGTCTCGGCGTTGGGGTTGAGCGCGGTGGAGACCAGGTCGAAGTAGCCGGTGCCGACCTCGCGCTGGTGCTTCACCGCGGTGTAGCCGTCCGGCACGGCGGCGAACTCGGCCTCCTGGAGGTCGACGTAGGCGGTCATGCCGTGCTCGGCGTAGCCCCGGGCCAGCTGGAACATCGAGTGGTTGAGGGCGTGGAAGCCGGCCAGGGTGATGAACTGGAAGCGGTAGCCCATCGCGCCCAGCTCGCGCTGGAACTTGGCGATCTGGTCGTCGTCCAGCGCGGCCTTCCAGTTGAAGGACGGCGAGCAGTTGTAGGCGAGCATCTTGTCCGGGTGCTCGGCCTTGATCGCCTCGGCGAACTCGCGGGCCTGGGCGAGGTCCGGGGTGCCGGTCTCGACCCAGATGAGGTCCGCGTACGGGGCGAAGGCCAGGCCGCGGGAGATGACCGGGGCCATGCCGGGCTCGACCCGGTAGAAGCCCTCGGCGGTGCGCTCGCCGGTGCAGAACCGGGCGTCGCGCTCGTCGACGTCGGTGGTCAGCAGGTTGGCGGCGAGCGCGTCGGTGCGGGCCACGATGACCGTCGGCACGTCGGCGATGTCGGCCGCGAGACGGGCGGAGTTGAGGGTGCGGATGTGCTGGGCGGTGGGGACGAGGACCTTGCCGCCGAGGTGGCCGCACTTCTTCTCGGAGGCGAGCTGGTCCTCGTAGTGGACGCCGGCCGCGCCGGCCGCGATCATGCCCTTGGTGAGCTCGAAGGCGTTCAGCGGGCCGCCGAACCCGGCCTCGGCGTCGGCCACGATCGGGACCAGCCAGTCCGGCCCGTCGTTGCCCTCCGCCGCGTCGATCTCGTCCGCCCGCAGCAGCGCGTTGTTGATCCGCCGCACCACCTGGGGCACGGAGTCGGCCGGGTAGAGGCTCTGGTCGGGGTAGGTCTGGCCGGCCTGGTTGGCGTCGGCGGCGACCTGCCAGCCGGAGAGGTAGATGGCCTGCAGCCCGGCCTTCACCATCTGCACGGCCTGGCCACCCGTCAGTGCGCCCAGCGCGTGGACGTAGTCCTGCTCGTGCAACCGGCGCCAGAGCCGCTCGGCCCCGCGCCGCGCCAGCGTGTGCTCCTCCCGCACGGTGCCGGCGAGGCGGACCACGTCCGCCGCCGTGTACGTCCGCTCGATGCCGGCCCACCGGGGGTCGGACGCCCACCGGGCGGCCAGCTCCGCCGCCTGCTGCTCCTGCTGCTGCCGAACCGACTGGGTCATGAATCCGCTCCCGGGAGGTACTCGTTGCGAAGGATGTGAGGATGCTCACGTCGCGAGGTGGAGGTGTGGCCGGGGCGCCGGGCAGGCGGTCTGGACCGCCGAGACGTCGGGTGCCCCCGAGCCCCCGCCGCCAAGCCCTGAGTGCCCGGCGGGGAGAGGCTGTTCGTGGTGCGCCTTCCGGCCGCAGCACCGACTCTGGCACCCCCGGCCACTGCCGTCACCGCTGGACGGCGGCCAACTTCTGCGAAGCGGATCCTGCGAATCTGCGAAGCCTGCGAAGACGTCCGTGCCGTGCCTCTGGCTATGCTGCGGGCACCGGACAGGGGCGAGGACGACGGGAGACGGCCGGATGGGGAGGACGTTCGCCGGTGCGAGGCTGCGCCGCCTGCGCGAGGACCGGGGGCTCAGCCAGGCCGCGCTCGCCCGGCTGCTCGAACTCTCTCCCAGCTACCTCAACCAACTGGAGCACGACGCCCGGCCGTTGACCGTCCCGGTGCTGCTGCGCCTGACCGAGGCCTTCGGCGTGGATGCCGGGTACTTCGCCCCGCCGGACACCGCCCGGCTCACCGCCGAACTGCGCGACTCGCTCGGCGAGGAGCTCGCCGCCGGGCGCCTCACCCCGGGTGACCTCGACGACCTCGCCACCCGGCTCCCCGCCGTGGCCCGGGTGCTGATGGACCTCGGCCGCAGCCGTCGCGCCGTCGCCGAGCAGCTCGCCATCCTCGCCGGGGACCGCGGCCCGGCCGTCGGCACGGCCCGCACCCCGCACGAGGAGGTCCGCGAGTTCTTCTACCGCCGCCAGAACTACGTCCATGAACTCGACCTCGCCGCAGAGGAGTTGGCACTCTCCATCGGCCTGAGGCGGGGCGGGGTCAGGGCGGTGCTCGCCGAGCGGCTCACGGCCGGGCACCAGGTCCAGCTGGCCACCGGGGGAGAGCGCCTGCACGCGTACGACCCGGACACCCGCGTGCTGCGCCTGTCGGACCGGCTGCGCCCGGGCCAGCAGGCGTTCCGGATGGCGACCCAGCTGGCCTACCTGGAACACGACGGCTTGCTCGGTGAACTGGCCGCCCAGGACAGCCCGCCGGGGTCGACCGCCTGGTCCCTGACCCGGATCGGCCTGGCCAACTACTTCGCCGCCGCACTCGTCCTGCCCTACGGCGTCTTCCACGCCGAGGCGGAGACGGCGCGCTACGACATCGAGCACCTGGCCGACCACTTCGGCCTGGGCTACGAGACCGTCTGCCACCGCCTCAGCACCCTCCAGCGACCGCGCCTGCGCGGGGTGCCGTTCTCCTTCGTCCGGGTCGACCGGGCCGGCAACGTCTCCAAGCGCCAGTCCGCGACGGACTTCCACTTCTCCCGCACCGGCGGCACCTGCCCGCTCTGGAACGTCTACGAGGCCTTCGCCGCCCCCGGTCGCGTCCACGTCCAGGTCGCGGCGATGCCCGACGGCCGGCGCTACCTGTGGACCGCCCGGGCCGTCACCCGCTCGCCCGGCGGCTGGGGGCGCCCCGGCAAGACCTTCGCCATCGGCCTCGGCTGCGAACTGCGCCACGCCCCACGGCTGGTGTACTCCACCGGCCTCGACCTCGCCGACGAGGCCGCCGCCACCCCGATCGGCCTCGGCTGCAAGGTCTGCGAACGCCCCGCCTGCCCGCAGCGCGCGGCGCCCGCCGTCGGCCTCCCCCTGGAGGTGGACGAGCACACCAGCACCTTCGCCCCCTACCCCGTCCACGCCGAGCCGACGGGGCCCTGAAGCGCCCCGGCCCCTGACGGCCCGGCGGACTCACGAGGTGGCGAAGGCGACATGACGCTTCGTTGACGCCGATTCCGTGCACATGGTCTGATGAACCGGTTTTTCATCCTCGGTAGTCAGGGGAAGCCGGTCCAACTCCGGCGCTGACCCGCAACCGTAGATCCACCCGTGACGGGTGGGTGAGCCGGAATGCCTGCGCCGAGGGTCTGTTCGGAGAGCACTTGCGTCGTCGCGGACTACGACGTGGTCAGGACGGTCCCCTGCCCGGGGAGCCGTCGGCTACGCCGTCGTACCCCGCGTCGACCGACCAGGGAGTCGCCGGTGAGGGTCAACAGCAGTCGTACGCGTCACAGAGGGCGGAACCTGGCATCCCTGCTGGTCACCGGGACCGTCGCGGTCGCCGCGGGCGGCACCGTCGTGCTCGGGCATCCCGGCGCGGCGGCCGCCGATCCGATCGAGGAGTGCACCGCCACGACCGGCGCGATCGTCGCCGTCGACTTCGGCCACTGGGGCGGCGGTGTCGTCCGCGGCTGTGACGCCCACCCCACCACCGGGATGAACCTGCTGCACAACGCGGGCTTCACCGCCACCGGCGACACCGGCAGCACCGCCGGCGCGGCCCAGGCGCTCCGGGCCACCGGCCAGGCGGTGAAGGAGACCGCCGCCAAGACCTGGCTGGCCGCCCGCCAGGGCAAGGACGGCGGCTTCGCGCCCGACGAGTCGACCGCCGACGCGGACCCGGCCGCGACCGGGCAGGCCGTCCTGGCCCTGACCGGCACCGACCTGACCAGCGTCCGGCACAACCCCGACGGCGCCACCACGACGCCGACCCCGCCCGCGGGGAAGACCCCCGACCTGGCCAAGGGCAGCGCCTACCTGACCGCCCCGGCGCACCTGATCGACGGTCACTACTACGAGGCCTTCCCGAGCTTCGCCGACTTCGGCCTCACCATCGACGGGGCCTATGCCCTCGCCGCCACCGGCACCGACGACGCCGCGCTGCGCAGGATCGTCGACTTCCTCGACCAGCAGGGCAAGGACGCGGGCGAGCGCACCGTCAACGACTGGACCGGCATCGGCACCGAGTACGCCGGTGGCGGCTCCATCGGCAAGGAGGCGCTGCTCGCCGAGGTCGTCGGCCGCAACCCCCGGGCCTTCGGCGGCCACGACCTGATCGCGGCCCTGGCCCAGGCGGTCTGCGCCCAGGCGGCCCCGGACACCGGCTGCGCGGCTGCCGGCAACTACACCTGGGCCACCTCGGTGTTCTCCCAGTCGCTCGGCATCATGGCCCAGCTGCGCGCCGGCGACACCGCGAACGCCGCCGCGCCGATCGCCTACCTCAGGGGCCTCCAGCACGCCGACGGCTCCTGGCCGAGCCTGATCCCCGCCACCGGCGACTCCGACGTGGACAGCACCGCGATGGCCGTCATGGCGCTCGCGCTCGTCCCCGGGGACGAGGCCGCCCAGGCGGTCGACAAGGGGCTGACCTGGCTGGCCGGGCGCCAGCTGGCCGACGGGGGCTTCCCCGGCGCGGCCGGCGACTCCACCAACTCGGCGGCCCTGGCCGTTCAGGGGATGATGCTCCGTCAGTCCTCCTACCAGGCGCAGATCGCCAGGGCGCTCGACTTCCTCGCGGGCCAGCAGAACGGCGACGGCGGCTTCAACGTCGCCTCCGCCGGTCAGCAGGGCTCGGACGTCCGGGCCTCCACCCAGGTGCTCGGCGGTGCCACCGGGATCTCCTTCGGCACGCTCCACCGTGACCTCGGCAGCACGCCGACGCCCACCCCGACCGGCACCGGAACGCCCACCCCGACCGGCACGCCTACGCCGACCGGCGCGCCGACGCCGACCGCCACGGTCACCCCGACCGGTACGCCGACCGCCACCGCCACCGCCACCGCCACGGCGACTGCCACGGCCACCGTGACGGGTACGCCGACGGCCACCGGATCGCCCGCGCCCACCGGCACCTCCCCGGTCGTTCCCCCGTCCACCGGCGGTGCGACCACCCCGCCCGCCGGCGCTCCTGGCCCCGGTGACACCGCCGACCCGGTGCGCGGCGGTGCCCCCGTCGGCGGCAGGCCGGTCGACGCCGCCCCCGTGCAGACCGGTGGCGGAGGCCTGGCCGGCACGGGGACCGAGGCGCTGGCGCTGACCGCCGCCGCCGGGATGCTCACCGCCGCCGGCGCCGCAGCCGTCCTGGCCGCCCGCCGCCGCACGGCCTCCGCCCCGGGGCGTCACCGGTGATCCGGCGACTCGGCCGGCTGCTGGGAGCCACCGGCCTGACCCTCGCCCTGGCCCTCGGCGGGGTCGGCGTCGGTGCGGCCCCGGCGGTGGCGGCGCCGCTGCCGATCGAACAGTGCACCACCACTTCCGGCGTGGTACTCGCGGTGGACTTCGGCAAGTGGGGCGGCCCGCTGCTGCGTTCCTGCGGCACTACCCCGACCAGCGGTTACACCCTGCTCAACCAGGGCGGTTGGAAGACCACCGGGACGGGGCACGACGGTCCGGCGTTCATCTGCCGGATCGGCTACAGCGGCTTCCAGGGCGGCAAGCAGTACCCCACGCCGGACCAGGAGAAGTGCGTCCTCACCCCGCCCGCCACGGCCTACTGGTCGTACTGGCACGCCGATCCGGGGGAGAACACCTGGTCGTACAGCCAGCTCGGTGCGATGAGCTACCAGCCGAAGCCCGGCAGCGTCGACCTGTGGATCTTCGGCGGGACCGACATCGAAGGCACGGAAGGACGACCCACCTTCTCGCCCGACACCGTCCGCGCCCACAACACCGCGCCGGGCGGCGGCACCGCCGTCACCCCGCCGCCGGCCGACGGCGGTACGGCGGGCGGCAGCGGGTCGGGGTCCGCGAGCGGCGGCTCGGGCGGTACGAGCGGCGGTGCTTCCGCCGGCGGCACCGGCGGCACGAGCGGCGGCAGCGGCTCCACGGGTGGCTCCGGCTCCACGGGTGGTTCGGGTTCCGGCTCCGGTTCCGGCTCGAAGAACGGTGGCACCGGCTCGACGGGCGGTGGCACCGGCGGCGGCAGCTCGGCCGGCACGGCCGGGGGGACCAAGCGCCCGCCCGCGTCCGGCACCACGGGCGGATCGTCCGGCAGCACGGGCGGCCGCACCACACCGGTGAGCCCGTCGCCCGGGGATCCGGCACCGGACACCCCCGAGCCCGAGGCCGCCGGGACACCCACCACCCCGGCAGAGACGCCCTCCGAGCAGCCGTCCGACACCCCGGCGGCCACCGACCCCGCCAGTGCGGCGCCCACCGTCACCGAGAGCCCGTCCACCCCCGTGAACGCCGGCGGCCCGGTGGTGGTGGACGCGGCCCCGGCCGCCGACGCGCCGCACGACGCCGGGTCGATGGTCCCCGCCGCGGTCGGTGCCGCCCTGGTGGTGGCGCTGGGCGTGGCCACCGTGATCGCCGCACGACGGCGCCGTCGACAGGCCGAGTGATCCGGTGACCGTGCTCGACAAGCCGGGCACCGGCTCCCCGCAGTCCGCCCCCGGGCGGGCCGCGGGGAGCCGGCGCAGCCCCCGCAACCTCCACCCGCTGGCCTGGTGGACCTGGGCACTCGCCCTGGCGACCGCGGCCAGCCGCACCACCAACCCGCTGTTGCTCCTGCTCGTTCTCGCCGTGCTCGGGTACGTGGTCACCGCCCGGCGCACCGAGGCCCCGTGGGCGCGCGGATTCACCTACTACCTGTGGGTGGCCCTGACCGTGGTGGCGATCCGGGTGGTCTTCCGGTGCGTCTTCGCCACCGGCATCACCCCGCACGACCACCTGCTCTTCTCGCTCCCGCACATCCCCACGCCCGCCTGGTACGCGGGTATCCAGATCGGCGGCCCGGTCTCCCTGGAGGCTACCCTCTCCGCGGCCTTCGACGGGCTGCGCCTGGCCTGCCTGATCTGCTGCATCGGCGCGGCCAACACCCTGGCCAACCCCAAGCGCGCCCTGCGCGTCCTGCCCGGGGCCCTGTACGAGCTGGGCGTCGCCGTGACGGTGTCGCTCAGCGTCGCCCCGCAGCTGGTGCAGAGCGTCCAACGCGTCGCCCGGGCACGGCGGTTGCGCGCCGGGCAGAGCAAGGGAATCCGGGCCCTGCGCAGTATCGTCGTCCCGGTCCTGGAGGACGCGCTGGAGCGTTCGCTGCACCTGGCCGCCGCGATGGACTCGCGCGGCTACGGACGCTCGGGGACCGCCACCCGCCGCTCCCGCCGAACCACCGGAGCCCTGATGCTGCTCGGCATGTGCGGCCTCTGTGCCGGGGTGTACGGGCTGCTGGACGGCACCGCCCCCGCGGCCCTGGGACTGCCCGCGCTGCTCGCGGGTGCCCTGCTGTGCACCGCCGGGCTGGCGCTCGGCGGCCGGCGTGTGCGCCGCACCACCTACCGGCCGGACCGCTGGCGGGCCGCCGAGTGGGGCGTCGCCGGCTGCGGTTTGGCCGCCGCCGTCCTGTTGTTCGGCACGGTCGGATACGACGCGACGGACCTCAACCCCTCCCTCTATCCGCTGAGTTGGCCGGCGCTTCCGGCCGTCCCGGTGCTCGCGCTGCTGCTGGCCGGCGCCGCCGGGGCCGTTGCGCCGCCGCCCGGCCGCTCGTCCGGGCCGGTCGGCGCCACCCGGGTGGCGGGTGGCACCGGCGCGACCAGGAACAACCGCCCGCAGACCGAGGTGACCAAGTGATCCGATTCGACCGGGTCGCCGTGGTGTACGACGGCGAGACCAACCCCGTGCTGCGCGACGTCGACCTGTACATCCCCGAGGGTGAGCTCTGCCTGGTGGTCGGCCGGACCGGCGTCGGCAAGTCGACCCTGCTCGGCGCCGTCAACGGCCTCGTCCCGCACTTCACCGGCGGCACCCTGCGCGGCCGGGTGACCGTCGACGGCCGGGACACCGCCCACCACCCGCCGCGCGAACTGGCCGACGTGGTCGGCGTGGTGGGACAGGATCCGCTGGCCGGCTTCGTCACCGACACCGTGGAGGAGGAACTCGCGTACGCGATGGAGCAGTTGGCCGTCCCGCCGGATGTGATGCGCAAGCGCGTCGAGGAGACCCTCGACCTGCTCGGGCTGGCCGACCTGCGCCACCGCGCGCTGCACGAGCTCTCCGGCGGCCAGCAGCAACGCGTCGCCATCGGCTCCGTCCTGACCGCCCACCCCCGCGTCCTGGTCCTGGACGAGCCGACCTCCGCGCTCGACCCGACCGCCGCCGAGGAGGTGCTCGCCGCCGTCACCCGCCTGGTGCACGACCTCGGCGTCACCGTCCTGCTCGCCGAACACCGCCTGGAGCGCGTCGTCCAGTACGCCGACCGCGTCGCCTACCTGCCCGGCGACGGCACCGTCGTGCACGGGCCGCCCGCCGAGGTCTTCCGGGGCACCGCGATCGCGCCGCCCGTCGTCGACCTCGGCCGGCTCGCCGGCTGGACGCCGCTGCCGCTGTCCGTCCGCGACGCCCGCCGCGCCGCGGGCCCGCTCCGGGAGCGGCTGGCCGGACGCCCCGCGCCGGCACCGCGCCGCGAACCGGCCGCGGGAGAGGCCGTGCTGACCGCCGAACGGATCGTGGTGCGCTACGGCGAGGTACCCGCCGTCCGGGAGGTCGGTCTGGAGTTGCGCGCCGGGCAGGTCACCGCCCTGATGGGCCGCAACGGCTCTGGCAAGTCCTCCCTGCTCTGGGCCCTCCAGGGCTCCGGCCCCCGCCAGGGCGGCAGCGTGAAGGTCGCCCGGGCCGACGGCGGGCCGGCGAAGGACCCCAAGCGCCTCTCCGCGTCGCAGGCCCGGCAGCTGGTCGGGCTCGTCCCGCAGACCCCGACGGACCTCCTCTACCTGGAGTCCGTCGCCCAGGAACTCGCCCAGAGCGACCTGGAGGCCGACCACGCCACCGGGCCGACCGCACGGCGGATCCTGGACCGGCTGGCCCCCGGCATCCCCGACGAGGCCCACCCCCGCGACCTCTCCGAAGGCCAGAAGCTGGCGCTGGTCCTGGCGATCCAACTGGCCGCCGCACCCCGGGTGGTCCTGCTGGACGAGCCCACCCGGGGGCTCGACTACCACGCGAAGGAGTCGCTGACCGGCATCGTGGACGCCCTCGCCGCCGAGGGCCGCACCGTCGTGGTCTCCACCCACGACGTCGAGTTCGTCGCCTCCGCCGCCGACCGGGTGGTGGTGATGGCCGAGGGCGAGATCGTCGCCGACGGCCCCACCGCCGAGGTCATCGTCTCCTCGCCCACGTTCGCGCCCCAGACCGCCAAGATCCTCGCCCCGCTGCCCTACCTGACCACGCGGCAGGTCGCCACGGCCCTCGAACCCGTGGAGGCCGCCCGGTGACCGCCGTCCGCATCCCCGGCCGGGCCCGCATCGTCGTGGCGCTGGCCGCGTTCATCGGGCTGGTCGCCTTCACCTGGCCGTTCGTCGTCGCTCCGGGAAGGTTCGGCTCCTCCTACGCCCCGCCGCTGATCTTCGGTGCCCTGCTGATCCTGGTCCTCGCCGTGGTGATCGCCGAGATCTCGGCCGGCGGCATCGACGCCAAGGCCCTCGCCATGCTCGGCGTGCTCTCGGCCGTCAACGCCGGCCTGCGCCCCCTCGGCGCCGGCACGGCCGGCGTGGAGACGGTCTTCTTCCTCCTGGTCCTCGCCGGCCGGGTCTTCGGCCCGGGCTTCGGCTTCACCCTCGGCTGCACCTCTCTGTTCGCCTCGGCCCTCCTCACCGGCGGCGTCGGCCCCTGGATGCCCTACCAGATGTTCGGCTGCGCCTTCGTCGGCATGCTCGCCGGGCTGCTGCCCAGGCTCCCGCGCCGGTGGGAGGTGCCGACGCTGGCCCTGTACGGGGCGGGCTCCGGGTACCTCTTCGGCTTCCTGCTCAACCTGTCCTTCTGGCCGTTCTCGACCGACCCGAACAGCTCGATCGCCTACCTGCCCGGCCTGCCGTTCACCGAGCAGTGGCACCGCTACCTGCTGTTCGACCTGGCCACCTCGCTCGGCTGGGACACCGGCCGGGCGGTCACCACCGGTGTCGCCGTCCTCGTCGTCGGCCCCGCCGTCCTCACCGTCTTCCGCCGCGCGGCCCGCCGTGCCAACTTCGAGCCGACCGTGCGCTTCGAGCCGACCGCGCGCCACGAGGGACCGGACGCCTCCGCCGCCCCGGCGGAGGCGGGCAGCGCCGCACAGCCGGCCGGAACGGCGTCCGCCTGAGTCCGAACGGACGTCACCGGGCCCGAGGCCGAGAGGCCCCGGGCCCGGTGACGGTGGACGGTGGCGAGCGGTTCGGGCGGAGCGGACCGCCCCGCCGGGCCGGCGGGGCGGTCCCGACGGTCAGCGGGAGCCGAAGTCGGCGTTCCAGGAGGCCGTGCCCGTCCGGGCCAGACCGACCTCGGCGTAGTTGCCGAGCATGATCTCCAGGTGGCCCGACGACCTGATCCAGCCGTCGACGGCGGCGTCGATGTCGGTGGGGCCGTAGAAGGCGATCTCACCGAACGCCCTCCAGCCGTAACCGAGGCCCCGCGCGATGTTCCCCGAGTCGCAGAAGTGGCCCGAGACGTGGCGCTGGTCCATCTGGTCGGCGTTGCACTTGGCGGCCTGGGCGAGCGTCTGGTTGAGGCGTACCGCCGGCTTGCCGTACTGGGCGCGCACGGCGTTGAGCCGATCGAGGAAGCGCTGCTCGACGGAGGTGCCCGTACCCGGCCCGCTCAGGTCGAACCGCTGGGACATGCTGCCGTCACAGTTCTCGACGGTGACCTCCCGGTCGAGGCCGTGGTAGGTCAGGCAGCGGTTGTCGCGGGCGTTGTGGATGTAGGTGCCGCCCTCGGCGGCGGACTCCAGGGTCCACTGCTGGTTGTCGCCCGCCCACCAGTGGATGAACTGGGTGGACCGGCCGTCGTTGAGGTCCATCTCCAGGACGCGCTCGGTGCCGTTGACGTTGCGGGCGAAGTCCACCCGGCCGCCCGGCTTGTTGGAGATCCAGAACGAGGTGGAGGCGTCTCGGTAGTTGCGGGCGATGATCCGGGAGGCCTCTCCGTCGGAGCTGGCCAGCGCGTGGTGGTTCTGGTGGTCCTGGATCGTGATCATCTGCTCGACCACGTCCGCCGGCGCGGCGTTCGCCGGTGTGGCGAGCAGCGTGAGGCTGCTCACCGATATCGCGGAGACGGCGAGCGCCAGCCCCGCCCGCCGGGTGCGCGGGCGGGGGCGGAGGTTGTGGGTGGAGGGGTGGGACACGGGGCTCTCCTGCTGTCGGTGGACCGCGGCGCGTCTGCGGCGGCGGGCAACGACAGGACACCAGCCGTGTGTTGACGATCGATCAGCAGGATGTTGACGGCCGCGGAGTCCGGGCACCGCCGCCGGCCCGTCACCGCCGCCGGCCCGTCAACGCAGACGGCCCGGCACCACGTGGGTGCCGGGCCGTCGGGAGGGTGGACCTACTTGGGCATCTCGTTCCACAGCTGCTGGGCGCTCTTGCCCGTGAGCTGGACCCAGATCTGGTCGTTGTAGTTCGTGGTGTTCAGCAGGTGCGCCAGGTCGGGCTTGTCGTAGGTCCTCGAGACGTGGTCGATGAACCGGGCGGTCGCCTGGTAGCCGCTGTCGTAGTTGGTGTTCGGGCCGAAGTGCTGGGCGCCGGTGCCCGGCTGGAAGTTGTAGTCGCGCACCCAGTCCGCCAGGCCCTCGCCCAGCCAGGACGGGCGGGAGGTCGGGTTGTCCCAGACCGCGACGTGCACGGCCTCGTGCACCAGGAAGCCGGTGTCGTTCCTGTTGCCCCGGGTGTAGTCGATGTTGACGTGGACCTCCTTCACCCCGTTGCGGACCGTGGTGTAGGCGGGGTAGTCCTTCAGGGTCGGATCGAAGATGATCCTGAAGTGGGTGGGGGCGCCGAAGGCCCCCTTGGTGATCAGCCTGGAGATCGTCGGGTAGTAGTCCGCGACGGTCTGCTTCTGCTGCTCCAGCCACTGGCCGAGGTCCGGGGCCTGCGAGTAGTCCAGGTCGACGGCCGGGCGGTCGGTGGTCGGCGGGGTGGTGCCGGTGGTGCGGTCGAGGTTCCAGGACTGCGCCGGGTCCCCCGCGTTGCAGGAGGCGACCTTGGCGTTCAGGTCCGCACCGCGGGTGAGGCAGAGGTTGTTGTCCGAGACGCTGTGCAGCAGCCAGGCCCGGCCGTTGCCCATCGCGGTGTTCTCCAGCCACCACCTCTGGTTGTCCGCGCCGACGTAGTTCCAGGCGCCGACGGTGTTCCTGCCCCGGTCGCGGTCGACCGCGTTGTTGGTGCCGGGCACCTTGACCGACCAGGTGCCGTTGCCCTCGTCCTTGACCGACCAGACCTGCTGGGCGGAGGACTCGTTCCAGTCGCGGACCACCACGTTGGAGCCGGCGTTCCGGCCGTCCCACTGGAGGGCGCCGCCCGCGTAGCTGGAGATCCGGTAGTCGGAGCCGCTGGACGGCAGCGGCTCGGCCGCACTCGCGGTCCCGGCGCCGAAGGCCATCCCGGACACGACGGTCGCGGCGGACAGGACGACGGCGGCGGCCGTACGACGGGTGATCATCTCTGGGTTCTCCTCCCGGGCGGCTCCCCCCTGGAACCGGCCCGCGGCCCATGTCACCGGGCGGCGGTGTACACGGTGTCGACGGTCCGTCAACGGATTCGTTGACGGATCCTTTGACGGACCATCGGCTCCGCAGGGCCGGACCACCGCACCGTGGCCGCTGCGGCTCGGCCCCCGGGGGAGTGGGGCGGCCGGCGTTCGGCAGGCGGCGGGGCGGCCGGGCGGCGTTCGGCAAGTCAGCGTTTATTCGCAGGTGGGAGGGTCATGGGCGCGACCGAGGGCCCGGCCCGGGCCATGGCGGCGGGCGCGACGGAGAACGGGTCGGGGAGGATCATGCGTGGCACCACGCTCGGGGACCGCTATCGGCTGGACGAGTGGCTCGGCGGTGGCTCGATGGGCGACGTCTGGCTCGCCGAGGACGAGGTGCTCGGCCGCCGGGTGGCCGTCAAGGTCCTGAAACCCGCGCTGCTGGACGAACCCGGCTTCGCGGAGCGGTTCCACGAGGAGGCCCGGGTGATGGCCCGGCTGCGGCACCCGGGCATCGTCGGCGTGCACGACTTCGGCTCCGGCCGCACGGACGGCGGCCAGTCCTGGACCACGGCCTGGGGGAACACCGGCCGCCCGATCGCCTACCTGGTCATGGAGCTGATCGACGGCGAGCCGCTGAGCGAGATCCTGACACGGCGAGGTCGGCTCACCACCCCGGAGACGCTCGGGATGGCCCTCCAGGTCCTGGCGGCGCTCCAGGCGGCGCACGAGGCCGGCGTCGTCCACCGGGACATCAAGCCGGCCAACCTAATGGTCCGCGAGGAGCGGGTGGTCATCGCCGACTTCGGCATCGCCCGCCCCGGCTGCGACACCCGGCTCACCGTTCCCGGGATGGTGCTCGGCACCGCCGCGTACCAGGCGCCGGAGCAGGCCTCCACCGGCACCGTCGGCGCCTCGGCCGACCTCTACGCGCTCGGCGTCGTCCTCTACGAGTGCCTGTCCGGGCGGCTGCCGTTCCACGGGGAGACCGCGCTGGAGGTGATCCTCAAGCACCTGACCGAGCCCGCGCCACCACTGCCGGCGGACGTCCCGGCCCCGGTCCGGGCCCTGGTCGAACGGGCGATGGCGAAGGACCCGGCCGAGCGCTGGCCGGACGCCGCCACCATGGCGGCGGCCGCCCGGGCCGCCGTCGACGGCGAACCGGGCGAGGGCCCGGCGTCGGGCACCGCGGGGCGTGCGGTGGTCGTGGCCGCGCCGCGCCCGGTGGTCGTGACGGGTGCGGCCGCGGCCGCGCGCCGCCCCCTGGCCCGGTGGCGGGCGGCCCTCGGCGGCCGCCGGCGGCGGCCCCTGATCGCGGCGGGGGCGGTCCTGCTCTGCTGCGCGATCGCCGCCGGCACGGTCACCGCGCTGCGCCTCCACGGCGACCGCGCCGCCGACGGCGGGCCGGTCGCCGGCGGGGCGCCGATGTCCTCGCCCGGTCTGGCCATCCCGCTCTCCGCTCCCGACGGCCAGGCCCCCGAGTCGGGCGCGCCGTCCTCGCCCGGCGCCTCCACCGCCGCCGGGTCGCCCGCGCCGACCACGCCGGGCGCCCCGGTGGCACCGGGCCCGGGCCCGGTGGCCGGAGGCGGACCAGGGGTCGTCACCGGGGGTGGGGCGCCCGGTACCCCCGAGGCCCAGGGCAGCGCACCGAACGCTCCCGCGCGACCGTCGACCGGCGCGCCGTCGCCACCGCCCGGGGCGGCCTCGCCGGCGCCCGGCGACCCGGCCCCCGCACCGGCCTACACGGCGGCTCCCCCGCCCCCGCCCGCCTACCGCACGACACCGCCGCCCTCGCTGTCGCCGGCCCCGGCCTACACGGCGGCTCCCCCGCCGGTCTACACCGCTCCGCCGAACTACTCCACTCCGCCCATCAAGCCGCCGACGGGGCCCGTCGGCCCGCTGCCTCCGCGCGCCAGGCTGAGCACCGGCGGGTCCGTCCTGTACGACCAGGAGTCCCTCGACCAGGACGGCAACCCCGTCGTCACGACCCGCGACGACGGCGGCCCCGCCGCCGTCTGGACGCTGAACCCGTACCAGGGGGGCGGGTACTTCCTGGCCAACGGCGCCACCCAGTACACGAGGGTGCTGGACCTGGAGGAGACGTACTCCCGGGCGCAGCTGCGGCGCTCGCCGCCCTACAGCTCGAACCAGATCTGGTCGTTCGTCCCGGTGGCCGGGGGCTACATGATCGTCATCACCAAGGACTCGCTGCGCTGCCTGTCCGCCGCGGCCCCCTCCACACCCGCCGTGGTCCGCCCCTGCGACGGCTCGCCCGGGCAGACCTGGACGGTCACCGCCGCCTGATCGCCGACCCCTGATCGCCGACCCCCGGTCCCGTGACCGGGGGTCGGCCGTCTGCTCAGGCCGGGAGCCAGGAGGGCCAGCGCTGCCGGGGCGGGCCGGCGGGGTGGTCGCCGCCGAGGAGGGGCAGCAGGCGTTCGGCCTCGGGCGAGCCGATCGGCGCCAGGATGCCGTGGGCCTCCGCCCAGCAGGAGCGGGCCCGGGCGAGGTCGCCGGCCGGGCCCGGGCCGCCGAAGCGGCGGTCCGCGAGCGCGTCGCCGAGCGTGGCCAGGGCCAGGCCGCGCCCCCGGTGGTCGCCGTCCAGGGTCAGTGCGTCGACCGCGCGGCCCGCCGCGTCGACCGCCTCCGTACCGCGCCCGGCCGCGCGCAGCGACTCGCCGAGCCGCAGCAGGATCCGGCCGGTCCGGCGGTGGTCGTGCGGGTCGGTCAGCGCGAGCGCGGCCCACTGGTGGGCGACCGCCTGGTCGTGGTCGCCGCGGTCGTGGGCGATCGTCCCGAGCGCGTCCCGGGCGCGTGCCTCCAGCTCGCGGTCGGCCAGTTCATGGCTGACCAGCAACGACTGGTCGACCACCCGGTTCGCCGCGTCGAAGCGGCCCTGCCGGGCGAACGCCCCCGCCAGGTCGAGGAGTTCGGCGGCCAGCGCGCGCCGGTCGCCGATCCGCTCCCAGACCGAGACGGCGGCGGAGAACCCGGTCACCGCCTCGTCGGGGCGGCCGATCTGGACGAAGCAGTCGGCCAGTGAGCCGTGTGCGAGTGCGAGCAGCGGCTGCGGCAGCCCGTGCGTGGTGCACAGGTCTCGGGCCCGGAGCAGCTCGGCGAGCGCCGAGGGCGCGGAGCCGACCTCGGTCAGCAGCCGGCCGAGCACCAGGCGGGCCCGGGCCTCCGCCGTCCGGTCGCCCTGGTCCAGGGCGGCGCGCAGCAGGGCGTTGGCGGCGTGGCCGAGCGGGCGGGTGGCGTGGCCGGAGTCGGCCAGCAGGCAGCAGCCCAGCAGCAGTTCGGCGAGCCGGTCGAGGGCTCCGGCGGTGCCGGCGGGGCGGCCGGGGAGCTTGGCGCACTGGCTCACCAGCGCACCGACGCCCAGGTACTCCCCGACGGCGAGTCCGGACCGCGCCGCCGAGGCCCCGAGCGCGGCCGACACCCGCGCGTGGTAGTGGTCCGCCAGCCGGGTCAGGGCGCCCGCCGCCTCGTCGGCGCCGGCTGCCTCCTCGGCACCGGCCGCCGGGCCGCCGTCCCGGCCGCCGTCCCGGCCGACCCGCTGGGCGAAGGCCCGCAGCAGGTCGTGGTAGCGGTAGTGGTCGGGGTGCGCCGAGATCTCCAGCATCGAGCAGTCCACCAGGCACTCGGCGAGTTCCACGGCGGCCGGTTCGGGCAGGTCGAGCACGGCGGCGACCGCCGCCGGCGACAGGTCGGGCACCTCCGGGACGGCCAGCAGCCGGAAGGCGCGGGCCTGTTCGGCGTCCAGCTGGTCGTAGCCGAACCGGAAGGAGGACTCGACGGCGAGGTCCCCGCTGCGCAGCGCGTCCAGCCGGTACCGGTCGCCGGTGAGCTTCGCCAGCAGCCGGGCGATGGTCCAGCCCGGGCGGCAGGCCAGCCGGGCGGCGAGGATCCGCACCGCCAGCGGCAGCTGGCCGCAGAGCCGGACGAGTTCGCGGGCCGCCTCCTCCTCGGCCGCCACCCGCTCGGCCCCGACCACCCGGGTGAGCAGGGTGACCGCCTCCTCGGCCGGGAGGACCGGGAGTTCGGCGAAGCGGGCGTTGGGCAGCGCGCCGAGCCGGGTCCGGCTGGTGACCAGGACGGAGCAGCCCGCGCTGCCCGGCAGCAGTGGCCGGATCTGCTCGGCGTCGCGCGCGTTGTCGAGCAGGACGAGGACACGGCGGCCGGAGAGCAGCGAGCGGTAGCGGGCCGACCGTTCGGCGAGGCCCGCCGGGATCGCCTCCCCGACGACGCCGAAGGAGCGCAGGAAGGCCGCCAGCGCCTCCTCGGGCCGGGTCGGGCGGCCGTCCGCGCCGTGCAGATCGAGGTAGAGCTGGCCGTCCGGGAACTCGGCGGCGAGGCCGTGCGCGACGTGGACGGCGAGCGCGGTCTTGCCGACCCCGCCCATGCCCGCGACGGCCGCCACGGGCACACTGCCCGGCTCCAGCAGGGCCGCGCGCAGCATCTCGGCCTCCGCCTGCCTGCCGGTGAAGTCGGCGGTGCTGGCAGGGAGTTGAGCCGGGGTGAGAGTGGAAGCCGGGTCCGGCCCGGCCGGCGGTTCGGCGGGCTCCCGGGGAGGTGCAAGGAGCGTCCGGGCGACAGGCGCCGCCAGGGTCTCGTCCGCTGCGAGGATCCGGCCGTGCAGGTCGCGCAGGCCAGGCCCGGCGCCGACGCCCAGCTCGGTGCGGAGCCGGCGGTCCGCCGCCCGGTACACCGCGAGCGCCTCGGCCTGCCGGCCGGAGCGGAAGAGCGCGAGCATCAGCAGCTCCGAGAGCCGCTCGCGCAGCGGGTGTTCCTCGACGGTTGCGCTCAGCTCGGCGACCGACTCCGCCCACCGGCCGCCGTCGACCTCCGCCTCCAGGCACGACTCCGTGACGGCGAGCCACCGTTCGTCCCACTCCCGGCGCTGGCGCTGCGCGTAGGGGCCGGGCAGCCCGGACATCGGCTCGCCGCGCCACAGCGCCAGCGCCGCCCGCAGCGTGGCGGCGGCCTCGGAGTGGCGTCCGTCCGCGCGCAGGGTCCGGGCCTCGGCCAGCAGCGCCTCGCACCTCCCGGTGTCGAGGCCGTCGCCGACCGCGAGCAGGTACCCGCCGCCGACGGAGGTCAGCGCCTCCGCCCCGATCACCCGCCGCAACCGGTGCACGTACGTCCGGATGACTCCGGTGGCCCTGGCGGGCGGCTCGTCGCCCCACAGGTCGTCGATCAGCTGGGCCGCCGAGACGTGCCGGCCCGACCGGAACAGCAGGGCGAGCAGCAGGCTCTGCTGCTGCGGCGAACCGAGCGACAGCTCCGCCTCGCCCCGCCACCCGCGTACCGGCCCCAGCACCGCGAACCTCAGTCCGCCCGATGTCCCGCCCTCGCCAGCCAACCGACTCCCCCTTCACCCGACGACACGCCCCCATCGGCATGATACCGATCGGTATCCCCCCTGATCAGGCCATATTCGGCAGCCCGCCCGAGGGGCTCGGCGGGGCCGGGGCCGTCCCGGCTCGCCGGCCGAGCGCGCCCGGCGATGCCGCCGTCCCGGCCGTCGACCGGCCGCCCCCGGCCGTCGACCCGCCGCAGCGCGCCGGGCACCGCGGTCCGGGCGGCGACGGCAGCATCACAGCGGCGCCGCGTCAGCCCAGCGCGCGGTCGAGGTTGAAGGCGGCGCTGATCAGCGAGAGGTGGGTGAAGGCCTGGGGGAAGTTGCCGAGCTGTTCGCCGGTCGGGCCGATCTCCTCCGCGAACAGACCGAGGTGGTTGGCGTAGGTGAGCATCTTCTCGAAGGCGAGCCTGGCCTCCTCCAGCCGGCCGGCGCGGGCCAGCGACTCCACGTACCAGAAGGAGCAGATCGAGAAGGTGCCCTCGGGGCCGTGCAGGCCGTCCGGGCTGGTGGCCGGGTTGTAGCGGTAGACCAGCGAATCGGAGACCAGGTCCGTGGTGAGGGCGTCCAGGGTGGAGAGCCACTTGGGGTCGGTGGGCGAGACGAACTTGGCCATCGGCATCATCAGCAGCGAGGCGTCCAGCTCACCGTCGTCCAGCGCCTGGACGAACGCGCTCCGCCGGGTCGACCAGCCGCGCTGCATGATCTGCCGGTAGATCGCGTCCCGGGCCTGCCGCCAGCGGGGCAGGTCGGCCGGCAGGCCGCGGCGGTTCGCCATCCGCATCGCCCGCTCCAGCGCCACCCAGCACATCAGCCGCGAGTACACGAAGTCCCGGCGGCCCGCGCGGGTCTCCCAGATTCCCTCGTCGGGCTGGTCCCAGTGCTCGCAGAGCCAGTCCGCCACCGCGCCGACCTCGTCCCAGCGGTCGCTGCCGATCGGCTGCCCCCACTTGTCGTACAGGTAGACGGAGTCGATCAGGGCTCCGTAGATGTCCAGCTGGAGCTGGCCGGTGGCGGCGTTGCCGACCCGGACCGGTGCGGAGCCGAGGTAGCCCTCCAGGTGCGACAGCTCGTACTCGGGCAGCTCACTGCGCCCGTCGATGCCGTACATGATCTGCAACGGGCCGGTCGCACCGGTGCCGCGCAGGATGCCGCGCTCGTCGAGGAACCCCATGAACGCCTCGGCCTCCGAGGTGAACCCCAGGCGCAGCATGGCGTAGACGCAGAAGGCGGCGTCCCGGACCCAGACGTACCGGTAGTCCCAGTTGCGCCCGCCGCCGATCTGCTCGGGCAGGCTGGTGGTCGGTGCGGCGACGATCGCACCGGTCGGCGCGTAGGTGAGCAGCTTCAGCACCAGCGCGGAGCGGTTCACCATCTCCCGCCAGCGCCCGTGGTAGCGCGACCCGGCCAGCCAGTGGCGCCAGTAGCGGACGGTCGCCTCGGCCTGCTCCTGCGCCTCGGCCCGCGGACACGACCGGGCCGGGACGCCGTCGCCGATCTGGTCGAGGGCGAACACGTGGGACTCGCCCTCGACGAGCTTGAAGTGCGACCGGACGTCCGGGCCGTCGCTCTCCAGCGGTGCGGTGGCGGTGAGCGCGAGCGTCAGTGACGGGGAGCGGAACACCGCCGCGTGACCTTCGAGGTGCGTGGTGTGCGCTTCGGCACCGTAGCCGAAGCGCGGGGCGATGCGGGCGCTGAACGGGAGGGCTCCGCGGACGCAGAGCACCCGCCGGATCAGCCGGTGCCGGGCGGCCTCGCGCGAGTCGTCGACCACCGGCATGAAGTCCTGGATCTCCGCCACCCCGTCGGCGGCGAAGAACCGGGTGATCAGCACGTTCGTGTCAGGGAAGTAGAACTGCCGGGTGCGGGTCGGGACCTCGGCGGCCAGCTCGAACGACCCGCCCCGGTCGGCGTCGAGGATGGACCCGAAGACGCTGGGCGCGTCGAAGCGCGGGCAGCAGTACCAGTCGATGGTGCCGTTCGTGCCGACCAGGGCGGTCGTACGAAGATCGCCGATCAGGCCGTGTTCGGAGATGGGCAGGTAGCGGCAGCCGTCCGCCTGCTCGAAACCGGTCGTGTGGAACGCCATGTCGGCCTCCCTGCCGCTGCGGCGCGGGCCCGGAGATGCACCTTGCTCTTTATGCTAGATCGCTGCCCGAGGCACGGCTCGGGGCGGAGCCGTGCGCACGGGACTCGGCAGCCGCCTCGTTCCGGGCAGCCCCGCCGGCACTTCCCGGGCCGGCCGCGGCGGCTGCCGCCGAGCGGTCGATCGGCGCCGGCCGCGGGAGCCGGCCGGCACCGACGCGGCGCCCGTGGCCTCCTGCGGGCCGACGACCGTCCTGGAGACCCGGTTCCGGGACCCTCCCCGGTCAGCCCGTGGCGTGGTTGGCCCAGAGCGACGGGTCGTCCACGTTCTCCTTGGTGACCAGGGCCGAGGGGAGCTGGTCCTCCATGCCGTTGGGCAGCTGGATGATGGTCGACCGGTGGTCGGTGGGCCCGGGCTGGAAGGTCTTGCCTTCCGCGGCAGCCTTGGCGTAGTAGAGGGCGTACTTGGCGTAGAGGTCGGCGGGCTGGGAGACGGTCGCGTCGATGTCGCCCTTGCGGATCGCGTTGAGCTCGGCGGGGATGCCGTCGTTGGAGACGATGGCGATGTGGCCGGGCTGGCCGGCGGGCTTGAGCAGGCCCTTCTGCTGGAGCAGGGCGAGGGTGGGCTGCAGGAAGACGCCGCCGGCCTGCATGTAGATGCCGTTGAGGTCCCGGTTGGCGGCGAGGGTGGCCTGGAGCTTCTCGGAGGCGACGTCGGCCTTCCAGTCGGTGGCCAGCGCGATCACCTGGATGCCGGGGAAGTTGCGCTTCATGCAGGCGGCGAACCCCTCGGAGCGTTCGTATCCGTTGATGGAGGTCAGCGCGCCCTGGAGTTCGGCCACCTTGCCCTTGCCGCCGAGCTGCTTGCCGAGGAACTCGCAGGCCTTGGTGCCGTACGAGCGGTTGTCGGTGCGGACCACCATGTAGACGGTGCCGTGCTCCGGTTCGGTGTCCACGCTGATCGCGTGGATGTTGGCACGGAACAGCTCGGAGAGTGTCGTATCGGTGGTCATGGTGTTCTGCGGCGCCATGACGATGGACTTGGGATGCTGGCCGGCCAGTGAGTGGACGTTGGCGGCGAACGTCGCCTCGTCGCCGTCCGAATGGGTCGGGGGCAGGACACTCAGCTGCTGGTCGTTGATCTCCTGCTGGAGGTACTTCGCGTACGCCTTCCAGAAGTCGGAGTCGGCGCGGGGGATGTCGATGGCGATCTGCGGGCGGGACTTGCCGGGGTCATCCGTGCCCCCGCAGGCGGTGAGGCAGCCGGCGAGCAACACGGCGATGCAGCCGGCGCAGGTGGTCCGGGTGGTGCGGCTCTTCATGTGTCAGACCGTTCTGAGTGGTGGGGTCGTGCGTACCGAGGGGGATGGGAACGGATGTGCGGGAGCCGGCGGGTCGCCGTCAGGCGATGGTGCCGAGCGCCAGGGGGTCGGTGCCGGCGGCCAGCCAGTCCTCGACGGCGGCGACGTGCACGGTGCTGGCACTGGCGGCCAGGACGGCATCGCGGTTGGCCAGGGCCCGCCAGATGGCCTCGTGCTCGCGCTGGGCCTGTGCGCGGGCGGGTGTGTCGTGCGTACCGCGCACGATGCGCAGCCGCTGGGTGTGGGTGGAGAGGACGCCGAGCAGGGTGGACAGCACGGGGTTGCCGACGGCATCGGCGATGGTGCGGTGGAACTCGATGTCCAGCTCGATGAACTCCTCGATGCCGGCGGCGGCGGCGCTCCGGTCGAGGACGGCCCGCAGCGTTCCCAGGCGTTCGTCGGTGAGCAGGCCGGCCGCGAGGGCGGTGGCCTGCGGCTCCAGCAGGCGGCGCACCTCCAGGAGTTGGCGGGCCGTGTGCCCGTGGGAGACGTCGGCGGTGAAGGCCATGGCTTCCAGCAGGAGGTGGGGTTCCAGGCCGGAGACGTACGTGCCGTCGCCCTGCCTGGGGACGAGGATCCGCATTGCGGTGAGCGCCCGGACGGCCTCGCGCAGCGAGTTGCGCGACAGCCCGAGCTGGTCGGCGAGATCGGCCTCGTTGGGGAGTCTCGCGCCGGGCAGCAGGGCGCCGGAGACGATCATTTCCTTGATCTTCTCGATGGCCCGGTCGGTCACCGCCATGGGTGTTCGCCTCCTGCGTGCCGGAATGGGAGTGGTGGTCGGGGGAGTGGGGCCGGAGGCGGGGAAGGAGAGGCCGAAGCGGCGCGACCGGTCCCCGGCGGGCCGGCCGCGCCGCTTCGGCGGCTCTCAGGCTGTCGGACCGGTCACTCCTGCTTCTCGCCCGAGGCGAAGCGGGAGATGATCAGCGCGACGATGATGATCGCGCCGTTGAGGAACTGGTTCCACAGCGGCGGCACGCCCGCGAGGGTCATGACGTTGACCACGAGCTGGAGAGTCAGCACACCGGTCAGGGCGCCGAAGAGGGTGCCCCGGCCGCCGTTGAGGCTGACGCCGCCGATGACGGTGGCGGCGAAGACCTGGAAGATCCACCCGTTGCCCTGGTCGGCGGAGATGGAGCCGTAGTGGCCGGTGTAGAGGACGCCGGCGAACGCGGCCAGCAGGCCACCGAGGATCAGCACGACCCAGGTGATCCGGTCGACCCGGATGCCGGCGGCGCGGGCGGCCTCGGAGTTGCCGCCGATCGCGTAAAGGGCACGGCCGTGGCGCAGCCAGGCGAGGGCGCAGCCGCCGGCCAGGAAGAGCAGGGCGCAGATCCAGATCGCCGCCGGGACGCCGAGCCAGCTGGTGCTGCCGAGGTAGGTGAAGGAGCCGGGCAGGTTGACGATCGACTGGCCCTGGGAGATCGCGACCTGGAGGCCGCGGAGCAGGGTGAGCGCGCCGAGGGTGACGATGAAGCCGTTGAGGCGCAGCTTGAGGATGAGGAAGCCGTTGATCGCCCCGATGAGCGCGCCGACGGCCAGGCACAGCGGGATGGCCGTCCAGGAGGGGAAGAGGCCGAGGCCGTTGAAGCGCGCGCCGTGGTCGGGGAGGACCAGCCAGACGGCGATGACGGGGGCCACGCCGATCGTGGACTCCAGGGACAGGTCCATCCGGCCGACGATCAGGATCAGCGCCTCGGCCAGGACCAGCAGGCTCAGTTCGGTGGCCTGCTGGCCGACGCCCAGG
Organism: Kitasatospora sp. NPDC022785; assembly: GCF_055561295.1. Lineage (NCBI taxonomy): Bacteria > Bacillati > Actinomycetota > Actinomycetes > Kitasatosporales > Streptomycetaceae > Kitasatospora > Kitasatospora sp. NPDC022785. Next base: position 120,482 of record NZ_JBVHHB010000015.1, read on the forward strand.
AGGTTGTCGGAGGTGAGGAAGGCGGGTGAGACGGCGAAGCCGATGACGCCCAGGACGAGCAGGACCGGGACGAGCGACAGGTCGCGGTAGCGGGCGAGGTCGAAGCGCCGGCCGGCCGGTGCGGCGGGGGCGGTGGCCGCGTGCGCACGGACCTCAGTGGTGGGAGACATTGCGTTCCTTCGTGTCGGTCGGGCCGGACATGCCCTCCATGGCTGCGACCAGCTGTTCATCGCTCCAGCCGTGCTCGAACTCGGCGACGACGCGGCCGTGGAACATGGCCACGACGCGGTCGCAGACCCGCAGGTCGTCGAGTTCGTCGGACACGATCAGGGCGCTCCTCCCGGCGTCGGCGACCTCGCGGACGGTGCCGAGCAGGGACTCCTTGGACTTGACGTCGACGCCGTTGGTGGGCCGGATGGCCACCAGGACGTGCGGCTCGGTGGCCAGCGCCCGCGCGATGACCACCTTCTGCTGGTTGCCGCCGGACAGGGCGGACACCGGGGCCGAGGGGCCGGGCGTCTTGATGTCGAGGTCGCCGATCATCCGCTCGGCGAAGGCCCGGGTCCGCGAGGGCAGGACCGTGCCGAAGGGCCCGAGCTGGTCGGTGACGGTCAGGGTGGCGTTCTCGGCGACGCTGCGCTGCGGGATGAGGCCCTGGATGTGCCGGTCCTCGGGCACGAACCCGATGCCGGCCGCGAGAGCGGCGGGAACCCGCCCGGTGCGCACCGGGCGGCCCGCGACGCTGATCGTGCCGGCCTGCGGGCGGTGCAGGCCGGCGACGGTCTCGCCGAGCCGGACGTTGCCGCTGGCGGCCGCCCCGGCCAGGCCCACGACCTCGCCGGCCCGCACGGTCAGGGAGACGTCCTGGTAGGCGCCGGCCAGGCTCAGGCCCGAGACGTCCAGCAGCGGGGCGCCGTCGGGGCGCGTCCGGCCGGTCACCGACCAGGCGGGCTCGCTTCCCCGGGCGCTCTCGCCGGTCATCGCCTCCACCAGGGCCTGCTGGTCGAGTTGGGAGACCGGTGCGGTGATGATGTGCCGGGCGTCGCGGTAGACCGTGACGGTGCTGCAGAGGTCGTAGACCTCCTGCAGGTGATGGGAGATGAACAGGAAGGCGACGCCCTGTTCCTGCAGTGAGCGCAGCTTGTCGAAGAGCCGTTCGATGCCGCGCGCGTCGAGCTTGGCGGTGGGCTCGTCCAGGATGATGAAGCGGGCCCCGAAGGACAGCGCCCGGGCGATCTCGACGAACTGGCGCTGCTCGACACTCAGGTCCTCGGCGCGCGCGGTCGGGTCGACGTCCACGCCGTACTCGGCGAGCAGCTCGGTGGCGCGGCCGCGCAGCTGCTTCCAGCTGATCGGGCGCAGGACGCCTCTGCCCCGCCTGTCCAGGCTGTGCCTGTTCAGGAACAGGTTCTCGGCGACGGTCAGCGCGGGGATGATGGTGGAGCGCTGGTAGACGCAGGCGACCCGGGAGCGCCAGGCGTCGGTGTCACCGGGGGCCGGGGCCTGCTCGCCGTCGAAGCGCAGGGTGCCCGTGTCGGGGTTCTGCAGGCCGGTGAGGATCGACACGAGCGTGGACTTGCCCGCGCCGTTGCGGCCCACCAGGGCGTGCGACTCGCCGGGCGCGACCGAGATGCGGGCGTCGCTGAGGGCGACGGTGGCGCCGAAGCGCTTGCTGATCCCGTCGGCCTCGACGACGGGGCCCCGGACGGGGCTGGGGTCCGCCATGGCGGGGACGTCCTTTCCACAGGATCCGTGAGCGGCGGCCTCGGAGGGGAGTCCGGGCCGCCGCTCACGGGAGGTCAGTGGGGTTACTTGCCGACGCCGTTGCCCCAGAGGGACTTGTCGTCGACGTTGTCCTTGGTGACCAGGGGCGCGGGGAGCTGGTCCTCCAGTCCGTTGGGCAGCTGGATGATGGTGGACTGGTGGTCGGTCGCGCCGGGCTGGAAGGTCTTGCCCTCGGCGGCGGCCTGTGCGTAGAACAGCGCGTACTTCGCGTAGAGGTCGGCGGGCTGGGAGACGGTCGCGTCGATGTCGCCCTTGCGGATCGCGTCGAACTCCTGCGGGATGCCGTCGTTGGAGACGATGGCGATGTGACCGGGCTGCCCGGCGGGCTTGAGCAGGCCCTTCTGCTGGAGCAGGGCGAGGGTGGGCTGCAGGAAGACGCCGCCGGCCTGCATGTAGACGCCGCCCAGGTCCGGGTTGGCGGCCAGGGTGGACTGGAGCTTGGCGGAGGCGACGTCGCCCTTCCACTCGGTGGCCAGCTCGATCACCTGGATGTCGGGGAACTTCTCCTTCATGCAGGCGGCGAAGGCCTCGGAGCGGTCGCGGCCGTTGACGGAGCTCAGCGCGCCCTGGAGCTCGGCGACCTTGCCCTTGCCACCGAGCTGCGTGCCGAGGAACTCACAGGCCTTGGTGCCGTACGCCTTGTTGTCGGCGCGCACCACCATGTAGACGTTCCCCTTGTCGGGGCGGGTGTCGACGCTGACCACCGGGATCTTCTTGGCGGACAGCTGGTCGAGGGTGGAGGCGATCGCGCCAGTGTCCTGCGGGGCCATGACGACGGCCTTGGCGCCCGTGTTCTGGAAGACCTGGACGTTGGCGACCAGCTTGGTGACGTCGTTCTGCGAGTTGCTCACCGGCAGGGTGTTGAGACCCTGGGCGGTGGCGTCCTGCTTGACGTACTGCGCGTAGGAGTTCCAGAAGTCGGAGTCCGCACGCGGCAGGTCGATCCCGAGTGCGGGCTTGCCACCGCCGGCGGAGTCCGACGCGCTGCCGCGGTTGCAGGCCGTGGCGGCCCCCGCCAGGACGATCACGGCGGCGGCCGTGGCCGCGATTCTGGAGGAGCGAGGCTTCATGGTGCTGATCTCCTTGGCTGGGATGTCCGGCTCCCCTGCGGGGGCGGGAAGCCGGTGTGGTGGGAGGCCGGGAGGCCCGTCCCCGGGAGGTGAAGCGGGGGTGGTTGAGCCGGATCTCCCTTCCCGGCCGTCATCCAGGAGGGAGGCCATGGATGCGGCGGTCGTGGCAGGCGCGCCGGATCGTGCTCGTGCTCCCCGCAGTCATCGGATGGATTGCGATCACGAGGACCATACGAGCTTGGCACCTGACTGACAATAGGGATACCTCGGGCGAATCTCAACCGTAACGTCAGGGCTTCCGTGCCGGGTTGCCGAGAGCTCTTGTCTCCGTTCTGAGCTGGATATTTGATGAACAGTGAGGAGATATTCGGCTCCCGGGCCCCGGCGGGTGCCGAGAGACATCGGAGGACTTCTTGCGGCGGGTGGCCAGCGCTCGTATGGTCAGGGCGTCACGGATACATCCGATGTGTTGGCCCGGTGAAGAGTCCCGGCCCGCAGACCTTAGGACGGGAGTCAGAGCGTGAAGCTACTGCGGATCGGACCGGCGGGAGACGAGGTTCCGGCGGTCCTCGGCGATGACGGCCGGGTCTTCGACCTCTCGGGCCTGACCGGTGACATCGACGGGGCGTTCCTCGCCTCGGACGGGACCGACGGCGTCCGCGCCGCCCTGGCCGCCGGAGAGCTCCCCCCGATCGACCCGGCCGGCCTGCGGATCGGCGCACCCGTCGCCCGGCCGGGCAAGGTCGTCTGCATCGGCCTCAACTACCGCGACCACGCCGAGGAGACCGGCGCTGCCGTCCCCACCCGGCCGGTGGTCTTCATGAAGGATCCGTCCACCGTGGTCGGCCCCCACGACCGGGTGCTGATCCCGCGCGGCTCGGCCAAGACGGACTGGGAGGTCGAACTCGCGGTCGTGATCGGCCGTGAGGCCCGCTACCTGGACTCGCCCCAGCAGGCCCTCGCCCATGTCGCGGGCTACGCGATCAGCAACGACGTGTCCGAGCGGGAGTTCCAGTTGGAGTACTCCGGGCAGTGGGACCTCGGCAAGTCCTGCGAGACCTTCAACCCGCTCGGCCCCTGGCTGGTCACCCCGGACGAGGCCGGTGACGTGCGGGCCCTCGGCCTCCGTCTGGCCGTCAACGGCGAGACCCGCCAGGACGGCAACACCGAGGACATGGTCTTCGACGTCCCGTACCTGGTCTGGTACCTCAGCCAGTACATGGTGCTGCGCCCCGGAGACGTCATCAACACCGGCACCCCGGCCGGCGTGGCCCTCGGTCTGCCCGGCACCCCCTACCTGCGCGCCGGCGACGCGGTCGAGCTGTCCATCGACGGCCTCGGCACCCAGCGCCAGACCTTCGCCAACGCGTGAAAGGCACCACGTTGTCCGCAACCACACCGCGGATCACCGCCGTCGACACCTACGACATCCGCTTCCCCACCTCGCGGGAGCTGGACGGGTCCGACGCCATGAATCCCGACCCCGACTACTCCGCCGCCTACGTCGTCCTGCGCACCTCCGACGGCGAGCCCGAGGGGCACGGGTTCACCTTCACCATCGGCCGCGGCAACGACGTCCAGGTCGCCGCCATCGACGCGCTGCGCCCGCACGTCGTCGGACGTTCCGTCGCCGAGCTTTGCGCCGACCCCGGCTCCCTCTCCCGCGACCTGATCGGCGACAGCCAGCTGCGCTGGCTCGGCCCTGAGAAGGGCGTGATGCACATGGCCGTCGGAGCCGTCCTCAACGCCGTCTGGGACCTCGCCGCCAAGCGCGCGGGCAAGCCGCTGTGGCAGCTGCTGGCCGACGCCGACCCCGAGTGGCTGGTGTCCCAGGTCGACTTCCGCTACATCGCCGACGCGCTGACGCCCGACGAGGCCCTCCAACTGCTGCGCAAGGGGAGACAGGGAGCCGCCGACCGTTCCCGGCACCTGCGGGAGGTCGGCTACCCCGCCTACACCACCTCGCCCGGCTGGCTCGGCTACAGCGACGAGAAGCTCACCCGCCTCGCCGAGCAGGCGGTGGCCGACGGCTTCACCCAGATCAAGCTGAAGGTCGGCGCCGACCTGGAGGACGACATCCGCCGCTGCCGCGCCGCCCGCGAGGCCGTCGGCCCGGGCATCCGGATGGCGATCGACGCCAACCAGCGCTGGAACGTGGCCGAGGCGATCGAGTGGACGAACGCTCTCGCCGCGTTCGACCCCTACTGGATCGAGGAGCCCACCAGCCCCGACGACGTCCTCGGCCACGCCACCATCCGGCGCGGTGTCCACCCGGTCAAGGTCGCCACCGGCGAGCACGTGCAGAACCGCATCGTCTTCAAGCAGCTGCTCCAGGCCGGCGCCATCGACGTCCTCCAGCTGGACTCGGCCCGGGTGGCCGGCGTCAACGAGAACCTCGCCATCCTGCTGCTCGCCGCCAGGTTCGACGTCCCGGTCTGCCCGCACGCCGGCGGGGTGGGCCTGTGCGAACTCGTCCAGCACCTGTCGATGTTCGACTACGTCGCGCTCTCCGGCACCACCGAGGACCGGGTGATCGAGTTCGTCGACCACCTGCACCAGCACTTCCTCGACCCGGTGGTCATCGACAACGGCCACTACCGGGCACCCACCGCGCCCGGGTTCTCCGCCGAGATGGACCGGGCCGCCATCGACACCTACCGCTACCCCGACGGCGCCTTCTGGGCAGCCGACCCGGCCGGCGGCGACAAGGAGGAGCTTTCATGAGGACCGACCTCGACGGGCTCACCGCCCTGGTCACCGGCGGCGCCTCCGGCATCGGCCTGGCCACCGCCCGACTGCTCGGCGAACGCGGTGCGGACGTCGCCGTCCTCGACCTCGACCCGAGTGGTGTCCCCACACCGCTGCGCGGCTTCACCGCCGACGTCGCCGACGACCACTCCGTACGCGCGGCCGTCCAGGCGGCGGCCGAGGCACTCGGCGGGATCGACATCCTGGTCAACAACGCCGGCATCGGCGCCGCCGGAACCGTGGAGGACAACCCGGACGAGCAGTGGCACCGCGTCCTGGACGTCAACGTGCTCGGCATCGTCCGCACCACCCGCGCCGCCCTGCCGCACCTGCGCCGCTCCGCCTCCGCCTCGGTGGTCAACACCTGCTCGATCGCCGCGACGGCCGGACTGCCGCAGCGCGCGCTGTACTCGGCGAGCAAGGGCGCCGTCCTCTCGCTCACCCTGGCCATGGCCGCCGACCACGTCCGCGAGGGCATCCGGGTCAACTGCGTCAACCCGGGCACCGTCGACACCCCGTGGGTCTCACGGCTGCTCGACGCGGCCGACGACCCGGCCGCCGAGCGCGCCGCACTGAGCGCCCGCCAGCCCACCGGGCGGCTGGTCACCGCGGAGGAGGTCGCCGCCGCCATCGCCTACCTCGCCTCCCCGGCCGCCGCGAGCGTCACCGGCACCGCGCTCGCGGTGGACGGCGGCATGGCCGGCCTGCGTCTGCGACCGGAGCCGCGCCCGTGAAGCCGCGCCGCAACCCGCTCGGCCGCAGCACGGCCCGGGTCACCGAACTCGCCTTCGGCGCCGCCGGCATCGGCAACCTGTTCACCCCGGTCACCGACGAGCAGGCCGAACAGGCCGTCACCGCCGCCTGGGAGTCCGGCGTACGGTACTTCGACACCGCCCCGCACTACGGTCTGGGCCTGTCCGAGCGGCGACTCGGCGAGGCCCTGCAGGCGTTCCCCCGGGAGCAGTGCACGATCTCCACGAAGGTCGGACGCCTGCTGGAGCCGGCCCCCTCCGGCGGCGACGACCTGGCCAACGGCTTCGCCGTGCCCTCCACCCACCACCGCGTCTGGGACTTCAGCGCCCAGGGGGTGCGCCGCTCCATCGAGGACAGCCTGAACCGGCTCGGCCTCGACCGGATCGACATCGCCTACCTGCACGACCCCGACGACCACGCCGAACAGGCACTCACCGAGGCCTACCCGGAACTCGAACGCCTGCGGGCCGAAGGCGTCCTGGGAGCGATCGGCGTCGGCATGAACCAGGCCGAGCTGCCCGCCCGGTTCATCCGCGAGACCAACCTCGACGTCGTCCTGCTGGCCGGCCGCTACAGCCTCCTCGACCAGAGGGGCCTTGCGGAACTGCTGCCACTTGCGCACCGGCGCGGCGTCGGGGTCGTGATCGGCGGCGTCTTCAACTCCGGCCTGCTCGCCGACCCGCGGCCCGGCGCCACCTTCGACTACACCGCGGCCCCCGCAGACCTGCTCGCCAGGGCGACCGACCTCAAGGCCGTCTGCGAGCGGCACGGCGTACCGCTGCGGGCCGCCGCCCTGCGGTTCCCGTTCGGGCACCCGGCGGTGACGAGCGTGCTGGTCGGCACCCGCAGCGCCGGCGAGGTCCGGGACGCCGCCGCCATGCTCCGGCACCCCGTTCCGGCGGCGCTCTGGGCGGAGTTCAAGGAACGCGGTCTGCTGCCCGCGGACGTCCCGACCCCCGAGGAGGTGAGCTGATGCGCATCGCCCTGTTCATCACCTGCTTCAACGACACCCTCTTCCCCGAAACCGGCCGCGCGGTGGTGACCGTGCTGGAGCGGCTCGGCCACCGCGTCGAGTTCCCCCGGGAACAGACCTGCTGCGGCCAGATGCACTTCAACACCGGCTACCGCCCCGAGGCCCTCCCGCTGGTGACCCGCTTCGCCCGGACCTTCGCCGACTACGACGCCGTGGTCACCCCGTCCGCCTCCTGTGCCGGAATGGTCCGCGACAACCACCCCGTGCTCGCCCGGGAGCACGGACGGCCCGACCTCCAGCAGCAGGTCACCGAACTGGTGCCCCGGGTGTACGAGTTCACCGAGTTCCTGACCGACGTGCTCGGCGTCACGGACGTCGGTGCCCGGTTCCCGCACCGCGTCGCCTACCACCCCACCTGTCACTCCCTGCGCGGCCTGCGCCTCGGCGACCGCCCGGACCGCCTGCTGCGCGCGGTCGAGGACATCGAGCTGGTCGACCTCCCCGCGGCCGACTCCTGCTGCGGCTTCGGCGGCACCTTCGCCGTCAAGAACGCCGACACCTCCGCCGCGATGCTCGCTGACAAGAACGCCGCCGTCCTGGACAGCGGAGCCGACGTCCTGTGCGCCGCCGACAACTCCTGCCTGATGCACATCGGCGGCGGACTGTCCCGCCAGGGTTCGGCCGTGCGGACTGTGCACCTGGCCGAGATCCTCGCCGCGACCGAAGGAACCGCACGATGACCAGCCCCGGTAGCCGTGGCGTCGTCTGGCTCGGCTCCCCGTCCTTCCCCGACGCCGCCCGCGAGGCGCTCGGCAACACCCAGCTGCGCGCCAACCTGAAACGCGCCACCACGACCATCCGCGACAAGCGGCTCGCGGTCGCCTCCGAGCTGGACGACTGGGAGCACCTGCGCGACGCCGCCGCCGCGATCAAGAACCGCACCGCACGCCACCTCGACCACTACCTCGTCCGGTTGGAGGCCGCCGTCACCGCCGCGGGCGGCTCCGTGCACTGGGCGTCGGACGCCGCCGAGGCCAACCGCATCGTGACCGAACTCGTGCGGGCCACCGGCGAACGCGAGGTGGTGAAGGTCAAGTCCATGGCGACCCAGGAGATCGGCCTCAACGAAGCCCTCGCCGAAGCCGGCATCACCGCCTACGAGACCGACCTCGCCGAACTCATCGTCCAGCTCGGCGACGACCGCCCCTCCCACATCCTCGTCCCCGCGATCCACCGCAACCGGACCGAGATCCGCGACCTCTTCGCCACCGAGATGGCCCACTGGGGGCAGCCCGCGCCCGAGAACCTCGGCGACGACCCGCGTGAACTCGCCGAAGCCGCCCGCCTGCACCTGAGGGAGAAGTTCCTCACCGCCAAGGTGGCCGTCTCTGGCGCCAACTTCGCCGTCGCCGACACCGGCACGGTCGTCGTCGTGGAGTCCGAGGGCAACGGCCGGATGTGCCTCACCCTGCCCGAGACGCTGATCACCGTCATGGGCATCGAGAAGACCGTCCCCACCTGGTCGGACCTTGAGGTCTTCCTCCAACTGCTGCCCCGCTCCTCCACCGGCGAGCGGATGAACCCCTACACCTCCACCTGGACCGGGCTGGGTCCGACCGGAGTGGCCGACGGCGACGGGCCGAGGGAGTTCCACCTGGTGCTGCTCGACAACGGCCGCACCGACACCCTCGCCGACGAGGTCGGACGGCAGGTACTCGGCTGCATCCGCTGCTCGGCCTGCCTCAACGTCTGCCCCGTCTTCGAGCGCACCGGCGGCCACGCCTACGGCTCGGTGTACCCGGGACCGATCGGCGCCGTCCTCACCCCGCAACTGGTCGGCGTCGGCAGCGACACCAGGAGCGGGGCGGCCACCCTGCCGTTCGCCTCCACCCTGTGCGGCGCCTGCTACGACGCCTGCCCCGTGAAGATCGACATCCCGGAGGTGCTGGCGCACCTCAGGGCCAGGGCCGTCGAGGCCAAGCGGCGGCCGCTCGACCCGGAGGGGCTGGCCATGAAGGCCGCCGCCACCGTCCTCGACTCCCCGCGGCTGCTCTCCGCGGCCCAGAAGGCCGCCGCGCTCGGCGGCAGGGTCCTCGCCAGGGACGGGCGGATCGGCCGGCTGCCCGGCCCGTTGCACGGCTGGTCGGACACCCGCGACACCCCCGCACCTCCGGCCGAGTCCTTCCGCACCTGGTGGCGCAAGAACAGGGAAGGTGAACGATGAGCAGCCGTGAGGCAGTCCTCGGCCGCATCCGGGCGGCGCTCGCCGACGTCCCCGCCGACGAACGGCCCGACGACGTCCCCGTACCCCGCGCCTACCGCCGCAGCCACACCGAGCCGGGCGAGGACACCGTCGCCCTGTTCGCCGAGCGGGTCGCCGACTACCGCGCGAACGTCACCCGCACCGACCAGGCGGGCCTGCCGGCCGCCATCGCCGCCGCTCTCACCGCGTGCGGCGCGAAGAACCTGGCACTGCCCGACGGCTTTCCCGTCGAGCTGCTGCCGCCCGGCGACTGGCAATGGCACCGGGAACCGCTGGACGTCCAGGCCCTGAACGCCCTGGACGGCGCCTGCACCCTCGCCGCCGCCGGCATCGCCGTCACCGGGACCATCGTCCTCGACACCGGCCCGGGCCAGGGCCGCCGCGCCCTCACCCTCGTCCCCGACTACCATCTGTGCGTCGTCCGCGCCGGACAGATCGCCGCGGACGTCCCCGACGCCCTCGCCCGCCTCGACCCCGCGCTGCCGCTGACCTTCATCTCGGGACCCTCCGCCACCAGCGACATCGAACTCGACCGCGTCGAGGGCGTGCACGGCCCCCGCACCCTGCACGTCGTCATCGTCGACCACCCCACCCACCCGGAGAAGCCATGAGGGTCGCCCTGCACACCCGCCTCCGCCCGGACCGGATAGCCGAGTACGAGGCCGCCCACCGGGACGTGCCCGCCGAACTCGTCGCAGCCATCCGGGCCGCCGGCGTCACGTCGTGGAGGATCTGGCGCAGCGGGTGCGACCTGTTCCACCTGCTGGAGTGCGAGGACTACCCCCGGCTCCTCGCCGAACTGGAGCACCTCCCGGTCAACGTCGCCTGGCAGGAGAGGATGGGCGAACTGCTCGACATCAGCCACGACTACTCCGACGCCGGTGCCGGGGCCGGCCTCCCCGTGGTGTGGGAGCTGTGACCGGACGTCGGATCGTCGACGCGCACCACCACGTCTGGGACCTCGACACGCGGCCGCAGCCCTGGATCAGCGGCGAGGCCCTCGCTCCGCTGGCCCGCTCCTTCACCGCCGCCGACCTCGCCCCCGAAGCCGCGGAGGCAGGGGTGGCCGCCACGGTCGTCGTGCAGACCGTGTGCGTCCCCGAGGAGACCCCCGAACTGCTGGCGCTGGCCGACGGCAGCGACCTGATCGCCGGCGTCGTGGGCTGGACCGACGTCACCGCCCCCGACGTTGCCGACGCGCTCGCCGCCCTGCGTGAACTCCCTGGCGGGGAGCGGTTGGTGGGCATCAGGCACCAGGTCCAGGAGGAGCCCGACCCCGCGTGGCTGCTGCGCCCCGACGTCCAGCGCGGCCTGCTCGCCGTCGCCGAGGCCGGCCTCGCCTACGACCTCGTCGTCAAGCCGCACCAGCTGCCCGCCGCCGCCCTCGCGGCCGCCCGGCTCACCGGCCTGACGTTCGTCCTCGACCACCTCGGCAAGCCCCCGGTCGCCGACGGCACGCTCCACCCCTGGGCAGCGGACCTGCGCCGCCTGGCCGCGCTGCCCAACACCGTGGCAAAGCTCTCCGGCCTGGTGACCGAGGCCGCCCCCGGCCGGTGGCGGACGGAGGACCTCACGCCGTACGCCGACACCGCCCTGGAGGCCTTCGGCCCGCAGCGGCTCCTCTTCGGCTCCGACTGGCCGGTCTGCACCCTGGAGGCCGGCTACACCGAGGTCGTCCGGATCACCCGGCGCCTCGTGGACGGGCTCAGCGCGGGGGAGAGGGACGCGGTGTTCCGGCACAACGCCGTCCGCGTGTACGGGCTCGGGCTTGTCTGACGACTCCTGCCGCGCCGCGCATCGTCAGACGAGGCCTCGGCGCCCCGCGTCGGCCCGCCGCCCCGTCGCCCCGCCCCGGGACCGTAGCCGGCCCGGACGAATCACGGCCTGCGCGGGGCAGCCGCCGTACGGAAGGCGCCCGGTGGATCTTGCCGGACGGCCTTGGGCGATCGCGATCAGGGCCGGCTCCGGGCAGGTGCCGGGGAGACTATGCTGCAGGGATCAGGACCAGGGAGGCAACGGCGTGCCAGTCACCGACTCGGCGATCGAGAAGATCAAAGCCATGATCGTCAATGGTGAGCTGCACCCCGGTTCGCGACTCCCCAACGAGGCCGACCTGGCCGAGCGGCTCGGTCTGTCGCGCAACTCCCTGCGCGAAGCGGTGAAGGCCCTCTCGCTCATCCGGGTGCTCGACGTACGCCAGGGCGACGGCACGTACGTGACGAGCCTGGAGCCCAACCTGCTGCTGGACGCGCTGGGCTTCGTCGTCGACTTCCACCAGGACGACTCGGTGCTGGAGTTCCTGGAGGTCCGCCGCATCCTGGAGCCCGCCGCCGCAGCCATGGCCGCCCGGGTGATGCCGGACGAGGACATCGCCGCGCTCGGAGAGGTCCTGGAGAGCCTGAGCGACGACGCCGGTCTGCAAGAGCTGATCGACAATGACCTCGAGTTCCACCGCAGGATCGCGGCCGGTTCGGGCAACACCGTCCTGTGCTCGCTGATCGACGGCCTGTCCGGCCCGACCGCCCGGGCGAGGATCTGGCGCGGGCTGACCGAGGAGGGCGCGGTCGACCGGACCCGCCAGCAGCACCGTGCCATCCTCGACGCCATCGCCCACCGCCGACCCGACCTCGCGCACGCCTGGGCGACGGTGCACGTGGCAGGTGTCGAGCAGTGGCTTCGGGACACCCTCGGCGCAGCCGGATCCTCGCTCGGCTGACGCGGGGTGCGTGCCTCAAGGGACGCGACCTCCGCGCAGCCGGGGCGGTGGCCGAAGGCCTGAGGCCGGTCTGCCGGTCTGCCGGCTCACGCGGCGACGTCGAGGGCCCCGCACCGGGCCGTCCGGGAGCCGCCGGAAAGCTCTGCTACCTGGGGCCGAAGGTGTTGAGGAACACCACGGGCTCACTGCCGAAGTACCCCGCCTCGTCGAGGCCGATGAGCGCCGCGAAGGCCTTGGCGGTGTACGTCCTCTCCAGGTGCAGGCCGGCCCGGGCCGAGGCACGGCGGAGGGCCTGCTCTCCGGGTGCGGTCGGGTGCGCGTAGCCGGGACCGAGCCATCGGTACTCGGCGACGACGTCGTGCGGGCCGAGCTCGACTCCCGGCAGGCCGGCCCCACGAGCGCGCAGGAGGGCCCGGGCCTTCCCCGCCCGTGCCACGAGCGCGGCGCCGTCCAGTCGGAGGGTGTCGTTGACGACGACTCCCAGGACACGCGTCCGCAGACCGGCGAGCCTGAGCCCCAGGGCCAGCCCGGCGGCGGTGCCGCCCGATCCGACCGGTGTCACGATCCACCCCGGCTCGGGCAGCAGCCCCTGGGTCACCTGGTCGGCCAGCTCGAGCGCGCACTCGACGGACCCGAGCGTCCCCAGTGCTGAGGAGCCGCCGGGAGGGAGGACGTAGGGGAGGGTGAAACCGTGCGTGTGGCGGGCGACGAGCCAGGGCACCGCGGCGATCAGCCGGGTCCTGGTGTGCAGGAAATGCAGAGCGGCACCGGAGGACCGCAGCCGCCGGAGCTGCGCCCGGACCTCGTCGTCGACCGGATGGTCGACCAGCGCGAGGGCGACGTCGAGCCCCTGCTCCCGGCCGTAGAGCGCGGCCGCCAGGCCCCAGTTCGTCCCGAGCCCGCCGACGCTGAGGATCGTCCGGGCGCCCCGGCGCCGGGCCTCGGGCAGCAGCCACTCGAGCTTGCGGACCTTGTTGCCACCCCAGCCGCCGCTGCCGTAGCCGCTCTCGTCCTTCAGCCACACCGGAGAACGGAAGCCGACCTCCGTCAGGGGGCGAACCGGCGTCGGCCCGTCTCCCAGCGGGAGGTACGGCAGGGACGCGGCGAGCGCCGGCCGGAGCCGGTGGAGCAGCGGACGACGTCTCATGAGGGCGACTGTAGGGGAAGTCCAGGTGCGAGGGGAGAGCTCCGAGTGCCCGTTCGATCCCGAACCCTTCAAGCCCGCCGCACCCGAGGCCGCACCCCGTGCGGGGCCGTCCGGCTCCGTCGGAACGTCTGACGTGGTGTCAAAGTTCCTAGTTTTCCTGCGAACTTGTGCGGAGCCCCTTTAAGATCCCTTTAAGGAATGAGCGGCTTCCCGCCCATGCGTGAACTCCTTCGCGAGGTAGGGGCGGCAGGCCCGAGCGCACGATGAGAGCAGGGATGACAACGACACGTGAACAGAGGCCCGGTGCCGCGCGCGGCCCGGAGCGGCGGCGGCCGGGTGTGTTCGGCCGCCGCGCCGTGGGCGGCACCGCGGCGCTGGTCGTCGGAATCGGCGCCGGCTCGTTGGTGGCGGCCCCGGCCGCCTTCCCGCAGGCAGGCGACGGGACGGTGACGGTCCGCGTGGTGCGGGCCGTGGACACGAGCGGGGTGTGGACGCCCGCGCTGGAGCCCGGCCTGGCCGGCGTGAAGGTGACCCTCACGGACGACGCGGGCGCCGGCATCGAGGGCACCACGGCGGCGGACGGCACGGTGACGCTGGCGCCGGCCAAGCTCACCGGCGGCAAGTACCGCGTCCAGGTGGTGAATCCGAAGCCGGGCAAGCTCTTCCCGGCCTTCGCCTCGCGGCAGGGCCTGACCGGCGCTCCCACCCAGCTGAGCAGCAACGAGGAGTTCGTCGACCTCTCCGGAGGCAAGAACGTGGCGTACACCACCGGGCTGTGGAGCCCCGGTGACTACTGCCAGAAGAACGCACCGCTGGTGACGACCTGTCAGCCGACCACGCGCGAGGGCGGGACGCAGCGCACGCTGGTGTCCTTCCCGTACAGCGCGCGCGGGCAGGACGGCGTGGACGTCAACGTGACCGACCTCGCCACCAACGCGGAGACCGGCGCGCTGTACGGCATCGCGTGGAACCGGGCGGACCGGCGGGTGTTCTCCTCGGCCGTCGCCAAGCGCACCACGGACTACGGCCCCGGCGGCGCGGGCGCGGTCTACGTGACCGACCTCGCACAGAAGCGGACCACGCTGTTCGCCACCGTCCCGGACGCCGGCGCGACCGTCCACGGCGCCGGCACCGACGACGCGTTCCTGGCGGTGCCGGGCAAGGAGAGCCTCGGCGGCATCAAGGTCACCGACGACGGTAAGGACCTCTTCGTCGTCAACCTCAACGACCGCAAGCTCTACCGCTACGACGCCACCGGGCCCACGGCGGCCGCACCGAAGGCCGCCTACCCGATCCCGGACCCGGGCTGCCCCGCGGCCGGGGACTGGCGGCCGTTCGGCCTCGGACTGCAGGACGGCACCGGCTACCTCGGCGGAGTCTGCTCGGGCGAGTCGACCGGCAGGGCGGCCGACCTGCGCGCGGTGGTGCTGCCGTTCGACCCGGCCACCGGGGCCTTCGCGGCGGCGGTCCTGAACCAGCCGCTGGACTACCCGCGCCAGTCGACCGTCGGAGGGGGCGCCTGCGACGGAGCGGGCTGGTTCCCGTGGACCAACACCTACCCGACCTCGCAGAACGGCCAGCCCTGCACGTCCTACATGGCCCAGCCTGAGCCGGAGTTGGGCGAGATCGCCTTCGAGACCGACGGCTCGATGCTGCTGTCCTTCCGCGACCGCTTCGGCGACCGCGCACCGGCCGGACCCACGCCGGGCTCCGTCTCCGTCGTCATGTCGGGCGGTGACCTGAACAAGGCCTGCCCGGCCAACGGCACGTACGTGATGGACACCAACAGCGGTTGCGGACTGTCCCCCCGGGGCACCCGCTTCTTCGACACCGGCTGGGGCGGTCACCACAACACGGCGTTCGCCGGCATGGCCTTCTCCAAGGCCGAGAACACCATCGCGACCTCCGCCTTCGACCCCAACCACACCGCCTTCGGCTACGGCACGTCGTTCCTCCAGCGGAACGGCACGCAGGACCCGAAGTTCGGCCTGCGGCTCAACCCGGCGGGCACTACCACCCCGTTCGGCAAGGGTGCTTCGATGGGCGACCTTGAGGTGCTCTGCGACCAGGCCCCGCTCCAGATCGGCAACCGGGTCTGGTACGACCCCGAGCGCAGCGGAGTCCAGCGCCCGGGCCAGCGCCCCGTACCGGGGGCGACCGTCAACCTCTACGACGAGACGGGGAAGCTCGTCGGCACCACCAAGACCACGGCGCGCGGCGAGTACTACTTCGACGACTCCAACGTCACCGGCGGCCTCGAGCCGCGCACGAAGTACACCGTCAGGCTCGACAACCCGGCCGACTACGCCAAGGGCGGCCCGCTGTACCAGTGGGTGCCGACCGACGCCGACGTCGGCGACAACCGGTTCGTCGACTCCAAGGGCGTCGTCCCGGCGGGCGGGCAGTACGCCGAACGAGCGCTCACCACGGGCGGACCGGGCGAGAACGACCACACCTACGACTTCGGCTTCCGACAGCAGGAGGGCGCGCTGCGCCTGGTCAAGCACGACCAGGACGGCGAGCCGCTGGCCGGCGCGAAGTTCCGGCTGTGGAAGGAGAGCAACGGCACGGACGGGCTGCAGAGCGACGGCGAGAAGCCCGACACGGCGGTCGGCGACCCCTGTACGACCGGGGCCGACGGCATCTGCAAGGGCAGCGGTGTGCCGGGGGCGTACTACTGGCAGGAGCTGGCGCCGCCGGAGGGCTACGCCCAGCCGGCGGTGACGGTGTTCGGGCCGCTGGTGCTGAACGCCGAGAACCTCGCCACCGGAGTCGAGGTGACGGCCGTCAACCGGCTGATCCCCACGCCGACCCCGACGCCCACGCCGACGCCGACGCCGACGCCGACCGGAACGCCCACGCCCACGCCGACCCCGGCACCGACCGAGGTGACGCCGATGACGCAGGCTCCGACGCTGCCGAGCCCGGCGGCGACGCCGCCCGCCCCGCAGGCCCCCGCCCCCGGATCGCACCTGCCCGGCACCGGTGCGAGCGAGGGGATCCCGGTGATGCTGGCCGGTGCGGGCACGGCGACCGCGCTCGGCGCGGTGCTGGTACTGCTGGCCCGCCGGCGCAGGGCCCGGCAGCAGTAGCACGCCCTGCGTGGCGGTCCTGAAGGACCGGCACCGATCGGGCGGGTCCGTGGACTCCGGTCCCCGGACCCGCCCGACTGTCGTGACCGACCGACGAGAGAAGGCAAGCGCATGGCCCGGACGGCGGAGCCCCGCAAGGCGGCAGCCCGGAAGGCCGAGGGCCGGAAGGCCGAAGCCCGGAAGGCCGAGGGCCGGAAGGCGGAGCCCCGGAGAGCCGAGTCCGGGAGGGTGGCGGCCGAAACCGGTGGGCCGCGTCGCCGGTCCGTCCGGCTCAGGGCCGTGATCGCGCTCGTGGCGTGCGCCGTCGCGGCGGGCGGCGTCGTCGCCTACCGGACCGTCGCCGACGGCACCGGGGAGCGGGCGGTGACCGTCGACGAGGCCTCCCGGCTGGCCCTCTCGCGCCTGAACCTGTTCCAGGCCAGCCCGGTCACGGTGGCACTCACCGCCGCCGAGGGCGGGGGCGTCGACGTCCGGGTCGAGGGCGTCGTGGACTACCGCACCCGTCGGGGCGTGGGCCGCTACCGGGTCACCGGGGCGAGCGGCCCGCTCGACCACGGCCTGGTCGTCTGGGACGCCGGCGGCCTCGGGCTCGCCCCCGAACCGGCCGGTGCCGACGGCCCGGCCTGGCAGCAGGCCGAGCGCGTCCCCCGGCAGGGCTGGTCCCCGCGCACCTACACGGCGGACCCGCTGGACGCCGGGCTCCAGTTGCTGGTCCAGCTCGGCGCCGACCGGCCGGACAACCCGCTGTTGCTCGCCCAGTCCGGGGCCCGTTGGCTCGGCAGCGACCGCCTGGACGGCCGGACCTACGACCGGTTCGCCGGTCCGCGCGCCCAGGGCGCCGCGCCCGACGGCGGGCGGTCACCGCTGACCTACTGGGTCGACGGCGACGGCACGCTGCGGCGGATGACGATGCGGATGCCGGGCCTGGGCACCCCGACCACGGTGGAGTTCGCCGGGCAGGACACCGGCGCCAGGCTGCCCGAGGCGCCCTGGCTCACCGGCTGACCCCGGCCCGCCGCCCGCCCCCTCGGCCGTCCCTCACCCCGCCAGCCGCGTCCCTCACCCCGCCGGCCGCGCCGGGAGCGTGCCGGCGTCCGTCGGGAGCGGGTACGCCCCAGGGTCCACCGCGCCCGGCAGGCCGGTCGCCGGGCGGCCGGGCACCGTCGCGTCGGGCAGTGACGGCTGCGCGGGCGGCGCCGGCACCCGGCTGAACGGGACACCGGGCGGCGCCTGAACCGGAGCCGTGCGGCCCGGGGACAGCGGCCCGCGCCCCTGGCCGCCGCAGGCCGCCGCGGCCTCCAGGCCGTCCGGGCTCTGCGTGGCGGGCCGGTTTCCGCCGAAGCAGTTGCCGGGGTCGGCCGAGGCGAGTACCAGGTCGGCGCCGTTGCCGTCCACCTGGTTGCCCTCGACCCGGTTGCCGCTCGCCGGGTGCCCCGGCGGGTCGGTGACGATCACCCCGGCCGCGCGGTTGCCCCGGACGAGGTTGCGCTCCACCCGGTTCGCGGTGCCGCCGCCGATCCCGATGCCGATCCCGAAGCCCCCGTCCGCCTGCTCGGGCGTGTCTGCGGCGTTGTTGTCGACGACCACGTTGCCCGCGATCACCGCGCCGTGCTGCGGGGCCAGCGCCTCCAGGTCGTTGGAGTTGACTGTGACGCCCACCCGGTTGCCGGCCACGCGGTTGCCCAGGATCGACAGGCCGTCCGAGGCGTTGGTCAGCTCGACGCCGACCGCGTTGCGCTCCACGGTGTTGCCGCGCACCAGGGTGTCGCAGGGCTTGCACTGGCCGACGTAGATGCCGGAGTCGGCGTGCCCGGAGGCGTAGGAGTCCTCGATCACGCCGGCGCGCGCGTCGAAGGCGTAGATGCCGTACAGGCCGTTGTTGTACGCCGTCACCCGCGTCGCGCGGAAGCCCTCCACGGGCGGGAAGCGGGCGGTGTCCAGCGGGTCGTACGCCGAGCCGCCCGCGCCGCGCTGCTGCAGCTTCGCGTCGGTGACGCCGGTGAACAGGACGCCGTTGGCGAGGTAGCCGTGGACGGTGAGGTTCTCCACCACCGAGCCGGGGCCGGTGACGGTGATGCCGTTGGCCAGCTTGAGCCCGCCGTCGAGAACCACGGTGGAGCGGTCCGTCCCGCGCACCACGACGTTCCGCTTGGTGACGTGGACGCTCTCGGGGTAGGTGCCGGGGCCGATCAGCACCGTGTCGCCCTCGCGCGCGACATCCACGGCCTTCTGGACGGTGGGGAAGTCCTCCGGCACGCGGACCACGCTCCCGGCCGGATGCCTGGCGTCGTCCGAGGCCGGACCCGCGGAGGAGCACCCCGCGGTCAGGGCGACCGCGACGACCAGGGCGGTCGCGGTCACGGTGGCCATGGGAGTTGACTGACGATCAGGCGACGTGATTTGCATGGCATGTGTTCTATCGTCTCCAATAGGGCGCATGCCCACCGAACCGGAAAACGCGTCGCCGTCGAGCCCGCCCGTCGCGCCCGGTCTCGGGCGGCGACGGGCGCTGCTGGCGGCCGGTGCGGTGCTCGCCGCCGGCGTCGGGGCGGCGGCCGGCGAACTGGCGGACGGCGACCGCCCGCCGGGCCGCGCCACCGCGCTCGGTGGACCACCGTCCGAGGCGCCGGCTCCGTTCCACGGCGCCCGGCAGGCCGGTCTGACGTCCAGTCAACTCCCGGCGACGAAACTCGTCGCCTTCGACCTCCCGCCGACCTCCGCCGCCGCGGACCGGGAGGCCCTGCGCACTCTCCTCGCCGGCTGGACCCGCATCCTGGCCGCGGCGACGGCCGGGTCCGGCCCCTCGCCCGACCCGCGCCTGCGGGCCGACGGCACCACCCGCCTGACCTCGCTGGTCGGCCTCGGCCCCGCCCTCGCCACCAGGCTCGGCCTCGCCGTCCCCGCCGCACTGGCCGAGCTGCCGCCGTTCCCCGGCGACCGCCTCGACCCGGCGCGCAGCGGTGGCGACGTGCTGCTCCAACTCTGCGCCGCCGACCACTGGACGCTCGCCGTCGTCACCGAACTCGCCACCACGGCCGCCCACTCCGCCGGCGCCACGCCCCGCTGGTCGCAGTCCGGCTTCCTGCCCGGGACGGAGCCGGGCGCCACACCCCGCAACCTGTTCGGTTTCAAGGACGGCACCGCCAACCCGGACGAGGACGCCGCCCGGCAGTGGGTCTGGGGCCCGCCGGGGCCGCACGAGAACGCCACCGTCCTGGTCTACCGGCGGATCCGGATGGACACCGCCGCCTTCGCCGCGCTCCCCGAGGAGAAGCAGAACCTCGCGATGGGCCGCCGTGCCGGCGACGGCGCCCCGCTGACCGGCACCGCCGAACACGACGAGCCCGACCTCTACGCCAAGCACCCGGACGGCGCCTACGTCATCCCGGCCGCCGCCCACGTGCGCCTCACCGGCCCCCGTCTCGACGGCGGCGCCCGCATGCTCCGCCGGGGCTACAGCTACGACGACGCCCCCGGCGACCGTGGCCTGCTCTTCTGCGCGTTCATGCGCGACCCGGGCCAGTTCACCCGCGTCCAGGACCGCCTCGCCGCCCGCGACGCCCTCAACCCCTTCGTCGAACACACCGCCTCCGCCGTCGCCTACGTCCTCCCCGGCGCCTCGGAGGGCACTGCCCTGGGCGACCATCTGTGGTCGTGAGGCCCCGGGGCCTTCACGCCCGGCTTCACGCCCGCCCTCACGCCCGGCGGACCGGGCACGCGGTCACCGCGCCGCTCGACGAACCGGCAGTCGGCCTGCTGCGCTGACCCGGCCTGCCGATCGGACTTCCACAGGTTCGTCACAAGGACGCCGTGCCCCCTCCCCCCGACGGCCACGTCCCTGGAAGCATCGTTGCCGGGCGTCGGGGAGGTGCCCGGGTACGCGATCGAGGGGGTTGCGATGAACGCGCGAATCAGGGACGCGAGGCCGCCCGGCGGATTCCGACGGATCGCCGGGCCGGTCGTCCGTGTGCTGACGCAGGTCCTGTTCCTGGTGGCCGGACTGGCCACCACCGTGCTCGGCTTCACCTGGTTCGTCGACGGCTACCACGCGGTGGGCGCCTACCGCCACGCCCCGATGTGCGGCACCGCGGCGGCCACGCCCGGCACTGACTGCGTACTGCACGAGACCGGCAAGGTGACGGCGCGGAGGGCCGACAACAGCGACGAAGGCACCACCTACCTGCTGACCGTGGCACGCGAGACGGCCCCCAAGCACAGCTACACCGTCGGCAAGGCCTTCTACGACGACGCGAAGGTCGGCCTGGACGTGGACCTGGCGGTCTTTCGGGGGCACGTGTCCGAGCTCTCCTACCACGGGCACCGCGCCCAGAACCCGAGCACGCCCTGGCTGACCAGCCTGAAGGTGGCCATCCTGGCCGGCCTGGGATCGGCGCTCACCGCCCACGGCCTGACCTGGTGGCGTTCCGGCGCGCAGGCGGGCCCTTTCCTCATCGCCGCCTTCCTCACCTTCCTCTCGTTCTTCGGCAGCCTCATCCTCATGTCGACGCAGTGGCCGCTCGCCGTCACCCTGGGCATCCCCGCCCTCGGCTGGCTCGTCATGACCGCCGGGAGCACGGCCGCCGCCTGGGACGAATGACGCTCCCGGCCCCGACCCGACCGGGAGCTCCACACCTGCGGGACAGGGAGGACGGGTTACTCCCGCCCCCCTGGAACCCTCCCTGGGTGAACACCGTGGAACACCCGCCGTACGGCGGTGCTCTCCCGGCTCGCCGGTGCGGGATCGCGGCTACGACGGACCGACGGTCCCGGCCTGGGCGAACTCGATGACGCCCCCCGCCCGGGCACCCGCCCGGGCCGCTTCACGCCCTCGCCACGCCCGTGCAACACGCCGCTGGGAGCATCGACCGCATGCTCTCCCTGGTTGCCCCGCCCACGCACGACAGGGCCCCGCTGCCCACCGAGGGCGGCGGGGCCGGGGCCGTGCTGCGCGCGGTCCTGACCGGCGGCCCGCTGACCCGCAGCGCCGTCGGCCGGGCCACCGCCCTCAGCCCGGCCGCCGTCTCCCGGCACACCGCCGACCTCACCGCCCTCGGGCTGCTGCGCGTACTGCCCCCGCCGGACGGTCCGCCCAGGGCGGGGCGCCCGCAGCTGCCGCTGGACATCGACACCCGTCACCACCTCGCCTGCGGGGTGCACATCGGCGTACCGTGGCTCACCTTCGCCCTGCTGGACCTGCGTGGAAGGGTGGTCGCCCACGAGCGCCTGCCCCGGCGCGGCGACGCCGGCGCCGTCCTGGGCACCATCCGGGCCCACCTGCCGGGTTTCCTGGCCCGTCGGGCCACCGGCCACTCCGTGCTCGGCCTCGGAGTGGTCACCGGCGGCTGGGTGGACTCCGAGAGCGGCAGCGTCGTCGCCCACGGCCCGCTCGGCTGGCACGACGTCCCCGTCCGCGACGTCCTGGCCGACGCCACCCGGCTGCCGGTGCACGTCGACAGCCACGCCCGGGCGCTGGCCCAGGCGGAGCTGCTGTTCGGCGCCGGCAGCACGGCCACCGAACTGGTCCAGCTGTTCGTCGGCAACGTCGTCGACGCGGCCATCGCCACCGGCGGCAGCGTGCTGCGCGGGCGGCGGTCCCGCGCGGGCGACATCGGCCACCTCGCCGTACCCGGCTCCACCGAGCCCTGCTCCTGCGGGCGTACCGGCTGCCTCCAGGCCACCGTGGCGGACCGGACCCTCGCCCGGCGGGCCCACGTCCTCGGCCTGATCCCCGCCCCCGACTTCGGCCTGCTGCTGGACCTGACCGGCACCGGGAACCCCGCCGCGATCCGGCTCTTCGAGGAGCGGCTCCGGCTCGTCGCGCCCGCCGCCGGCCTGCTGCTGGACGTCCTCAACCCCGAGGTCCTGGTGGTCAGTGAGGCCGGGATGTCGGTGGCTCCCCGCCTGCGCCCGTACCTGGCCGAGCAGGTCCGGCTGCACTCCAACGCCGCACCCGAACAGCTGGTCACCGCGACCGCCTTCGGCGTCGAGGTGCTGGCGGTGGCGGCCTGCGCCGGGGTGCTCGACAGCGTCTACCAGCGGCCGATGGAGCTGCGGACGGCCGGGAGCCCGACCGCCCGGACGATGCGTTGAGCCCTCGTCAACGGCGCATTAATTCCACCGGCAGGTGAATCGTTGAACGGCCGGAGGACGGGCCGGAGAATCGGGTCATCCCCTTTCCACGCCCGCCTTCCGAGCTCCGGAGCGTTCCGTCATGCCCGAAAGTCCCACCGAGCGCCAACTCCACTTCAATCTCTTCCTGATGGGTGTCGGCCACCACGAGGCCGCCTGGCGCCACCCCCGCACCGACCCGTCCGCCGCAGGTGACGTCGCACACTTCCAGCGGCTCGCCCGGGCCGCCGAGGCGGCCTCCTTCGACTCGGTGTTCCTCGCCGACGGCGTCGAGGCCCGCTCCGACGGGGGCTGGGGCCTGATCAGCCACTTCGAGCCGTTCACCCTGCTCACCGCGCTGGCCACGGTGACCACGCGGATAGGCCTGATCGGCACCGTCTCCACCGGTTTCTCCGAGCCCTACAACCTGGCCCGGCAGTTCGCCTCGCTGGACCACATCAGCCACGGGCGGGCCGGCTGGAACATCGTCACCTCGGCCGGCGACCGCGCCGCCCAGAACTTCGGCCGCAGCGCCAACCAGGACCACGCCGTCCGCTACGAGCGGGCCGCCGAGTTCCTCGACGTGGTCACCGCGCTGTGGGACAGCTGGGAGGACGACGCGCTGCTGCTGGACCGCGCGAGCGGGGCCTTCGCCGCCCCGGGCCGGGTGCACGACATCGACCACGTCGGCAAGCACTTCCAGGTGCGCGGGCCGCTGAACATCCCGCGCAGCCCGCAGGGCCACCCGCTGCTCGTGCAGGCCGGATCCTCCGACAACGGCAGGGCCTTCGCCGCCCGTTGGGCGGAGGCGGTGTTCACCGCGCAGCAGACGCTGGCGGAGGGGCAGGCCTTCTACGGCGACCTCAAGCGCCAGACCGCCGAGGCCGGCCGCGACCCGGCCCAGGTGAAGATCCTGCCCGGCGTCGTCCCCGTCCTCGGCTCCACCGAGGCGGAGGCACGCGCGCTGGAGGAGGAGCTGGACGCGCTGATCAACCCGGCCCGCGCGGTCGGCGTGCTCTCCACCGTGCTCGGTGTCGACCTCACCGACCACCCGCTGGACCAGCCGCTGCCGCCGCTGCCGCCGGTCACCGAGATCAACGGTGCCAAGAGCCGCTTCGAGCTGATCCGCGACCTCGCCGAGCGCGACCGGCTGACCCTTCGCCGACTCGTCGGGCGGCTCGGCGGAGGCCGGGGCCACCAGGTCGTGGTCGGCACCCCCGAGCAACTCGCCGACCACATCGAAACCTGGTTCACCCAGGGCGCGGCCGACGGCTTCAACATCATGCCGCCGGTCCTGCCCGGAGGCCTGGACGACTTCGTCGAGCAGGTGGTCCCGATCCTGCGGGCACGCGGCCTGTTCCGCGAGGGCTACACCGGGAACACCCTGCGCGAGCACTACGGCCTGCCACGCCCGGCCGGGCGGTACACCGCGGCGTGACGGCCGCACGCCGGGCCGGCGCCCGGCCGCGCGGGGAAGGCCCGGACCACTCCTTGAACCTAAGCAGTGGTCCGGGCCTTCCCCGTGGCGCCCGTCCACGCGGAGCCCTCCGCGTGGACGGGCCGCCGGTCAGGGCGTGTAGTGCGAGGCGTCGTCACCCTCCAGCGCCTGGCTGGACTCCCCGGTCACCCCCACCGGGACGTCACCGGCGACGGTGACGCGGTGCAGGCGGCGCGGCAGGCCGTCGTAGTCGTCCGGCGCGTAGTGCTGGGTGGCGCGGTTGTCGAACAGCACCACGTCCCCCAGCTCCCAGCGCCAGCGGACCACGTTCTCGGGCCGGGTCACGTACGCCTGAAGGCTGCGCAGCAGGTCGTGGGACTCGGCGCTCGGCAGGCCGACGACCGACTGTGCGAAGCCGCCGATGAACAGCCCGCGCTCACCGCTCTCCGGGTGCACCCGTACCACCGGGTGGGCGGTGCGGTACTTGCGGGCGGTGAAGACCCGGCGGCGCTCCTGGTCCGCGGCGTCCAGCTCCTTGCCCTGCGCGTAGTCGTAGTCGTTGGTGTGCACGGCCCAGAGCCGGTCGGCGAACTCGCGAAGCTGCTCCGGCAGGTCCCGGTACGCGGTCTGGGTGTTGGCGATCAGCGTGTTGCCGCCGTACGGCGGGACGATCAGGCTGCGCAGGGTACTGGCCTTCGGAGGCGTACGGACGAAGGTCACGTCGGTGTGCCAGCGGTTGGCCCGGCCGCCGTCCTCGCTGTCCACCGCCAGGACGTTCGGCTGCCCGTCGAGGGCGGGGACGGTCGGGTGCGCGGTGGTGAGGGTGCCGAAGTTGGCGGCGAAGCGGGTCTGGCCGTCGTCGTCCAGCTGCTGGCCGCGGAAGAAGAGCGCCTTGTGCTCCACCAACGCGGCGTTGAGCTTCTCGACGGTACCCGCATCGAGTGCGGCGGCGGTGTCGACGCCGAGGATCTCGGCGCCGATCCGGCCGCCGACCTTGCGGATCTCGAAGGTGCTGGTCATCGGATCTCCTTCGGACGGTGTGTACGGTGCGGACATTCAGGAGGTGATGGGGGTGGCCGAGGCGGCCGGCCCCACGGCCGGGCCGATCGCGCGCAGCGCGCCCGGGGTCCGGCCCCGTCCCCAGCCGATCTGCGCGCGGTAGCTGCCGAGCAGCCCGGCCTCGGTCAGCCGCCGCTCGTCACGGACGGCCGGGTCCTGCGGCTGCGGGTGGGTGTACGGGGCGACGAACAGCGCGTCCACCGGGCAGTTGGCCTCGCACTGGAAGCAGGTCTGGCAGTCGTCCTGCCGGGCGATCGACGGGACGCCGTCCGCGCCCCGCTCGAAGACGTCGGTCGGGCAGACCTTGATGCATCGGTCGCAGGCGATGCAGCGCTCCGGGGAGACGAGTTCGATCACGCGGCGGCCTCCGTGGCGGTACGGGCGAGCGGGCGGGTCCAGACCTCGTCCAGACCGCCGGTGGCGATCCGGTGGTGCTGCGCCGGATCCTGGTCGGGGTGGTCGAGCCGGCGGGCCATCCCCCGGGATTCGGTCCGGGCGAGCGCCGAGCGGTACATCCAGCGGGCGTTCGCGGCGAGCGCCGCCGCCTGCCGGGCCCGGATCGCGTCCGTACCCGTGGCCCGCAGCCCGGCCCGCAGCCGTGCCCAGGTCTCGTCGAGCACGGTGAGCGCACCGGTGAGGCCATCCCCGTGCCGGAGGTAGTTCTTGTCGTACGGAAGCACCTCGCGCTGGACGGCGGCGACGATCTCGCGGGCGTCCCCGCCGGGCGTCCCGGTGGGGCGCAGCCCGGCCCGGCCGGCCGGGGCGAGCGTACGACGACGGGCACCGGGTCCGAGCGCCCGCGCGTACCCGGCCGCGCCTCGCCCGGCCCAGGTGCCCGAGGACATCGCCCAGGCCGCGTTGTGGCTGCCGCCGCCGGTGAAGCCCCCGCAGATCTCCTCGCGGGTCGCGGCGTCCCCCGCCGCGTACAGGCCGGGGACGGTGGTGCGGCAGTCGTCGCCCGCGATCCGGATGCCGCCGGTGCCTCGCACGGTGCCCTCGGCGAGCAGGGTGACGGCGAACCGGTCGGTGAACGGGTCGATGCCGAGCCGGTCGAAGGTTAGGAAGAAGTTCGGCTGGGCCAGGCGCATCGCGCGGCGGGCCGCCTCGTCGGCGCGGTCCAGCCGGCAGTACACCTTCTGCCCGGCCAGCAGCGAACGGGCGATCACCGAACGGCCGCCCTGGCTGGCGGCGCCCTCCAGCGCGGCGCCGTCCCCAGTGGTGAAGGTGGCGTACGAGTAGAAGGCGGTCTTGGTCACCGAGGTGTGCTCCGGCGCGATGCCGTAGGCGTTGGAGAACTCCATCCCCGAGAGCTCGGCGCCCACCTCGGCCGCGTAGAGAGCGCCGTCCCCGGTGTTGGTGTTCGTACCGAGTGCCTTGCTGAGGAACGCGCAGCCACCGGTGGCGAGCACCACGGCCCCCGCCCGCACCAGGAAGGGGTGCCCGGCCTGCCTGCGGTGGCCCGCCGCACCGGCGACCGAACCGTCGGCGGCGGTGAGCAGTTCGGTGACGGGGCTGTGGTCGAGGATGCGGACACCCGCCCGCCGCACCCGGATCCGCATCCGGCGCATGTACTCGGGGCCCTGCAGACCGTTCCGCAGCTGGCGGCCGTCCGGACCGGTCGGGAAGGGATAACTCCCGCTCTCCGCCAACTCGTTCATGTTGGCGTAGGTCTGGTCGAGGACCCTGGCCATCCAGCGCCGGTCGGCCAGGTGGCCGCCGAGCGCCTCCCGGCTCGCCATCGCCGCCTCGCGGCGCGCCGGCTCCGGGTCGACGTACCAGACGCCGGTGCCGCCGGCCGCCGTCGAGCCGCTGGTCCCGCAGTACCCCTTGTCGGCCAGGACGACGTCCACGCCGGCGCGGGCTGCGTCCAGCGCCGCCCAGGTGGCCGCCGGGCCGCCGCCGATCACCAGGACGTCGGCCGCGAACTCCTGCTGTGTACTCACGTCACACCTCTCAACTGCCCAGCGGGGCGCGCCAGGCGGTGAACCGGCGCTCCAGCGCGACCAACAGCTGGTTGAAGACCAGCCCGATGACGGAGATCGTCACGATGCCCGCGTACATCTGCGGGATCGCGAAGTTGTACTGCGACGCGTTGATCAGATAGCCGAGCCCCGCCTTCGCCCCCACCATCTCGGCGGCCACCAGCACCAGGATCGACACCGCCCCGGCGAGCCGGACACCGGTGAAGATCACCGGCACCGAGGCGGGCAGGATCACCTTCTGGAACAGGCGGGGTGCGGAGAGGTCCAGCGAGCGGGCGAGCCGGATCAGCGTCGGGTCCACACTGCGCACCGCGCTGATGGTGTTGAGCAGGATCGGCCAGAGGCAGGCGTACAGCACGATCGAGATCTTGGACGTCTCGCCGATGCCGAGGATCAGCACGAACACCGGGAGCAGGGCGAGCGCCGCCGTGTTGCGGAACAGCTCCAGCAGCGGGCTGAGCAGGTTGGCCACCGGCCGGTACCAGCCGATCAGCAGCCCGAGCGGCACGCCGATCACCACCGCCAGGCCGAAGCCGCTGAGCGAACGGGTCAGGCTGGCCGCCGTGTTGTCGGCCAGCTGGCCGTTCTGCAGCAGCCCGTACCAGGCGTCCAGCACCTCGCTGAACGGTGGCAGGAAGGTCGGGTCCACCAGCTCGAAGCGCGGGGCGAGCTCCCAGAGCAGCAGCAGCACGAGGATCGCCACGGACTTCGTGGCGCCTCTCAGCAGCAGCCCCGCGAGGCGCCGCAGCACCCCCGGCCCGTGGGCCGGGGCCGGCGTGCCCGTGGCACCGGTCGGCCGGTCCTTCGGCTCGGCAGACGAAGCCGGGGCCGGCGTCGGGGCCGTCCGCACGGCCACCGCCGGGCGCGGGTTCAGGTCGGTGCTCATACGCGGCTGACCTCTCTCTCCAACTGCTGCGCACGGCTGACCTCGTCGTGCAGCAGGCTCCAGATCTGGTGGCGGTAGCGGGCGAACTCCGGGCTGGAGCGCAGGTCGTGGCCGGCTGCGCGCTCACCCAGGTCGATCGGGACGACTTCCTTCACCCGGCCCGGGCGCGAGGTGAGCACCGCGACGCGGCCGCCCAGGTAGACCGCCTCCTCGATGCCGTGGGTGATGAACACGACGGTCTTGCCGGTCCGCTGCCAGATCCGCAGCAGCTCGTCCTGGAGCGACTCGCGGGTCTGCGCGTCGAGCGCCGCGAACGGCTCGTCCATCAACAGGACGGCCGGGTCGTACGCGAGACTGCGGGCGATCGCGACCCGCTGCTTCATGCCGCCGGAGAGTTCGTGCGGGTGGCGGTCCTCGAAGCCGGTGAGACCGACCAGGTCGAGGTACTCCCGCGCTCTGGCGGCCCGTTGACGCCTCGGCACGCCGGTGGCCTCCAGGCCGAACTCCACGTTGCCCTGGGCCGTCCGCCACGGCAGCAGTGCGTACTGCTGGAAGACGATGCTGCGGTCGATCCCCGGGCCGGTGACCGGCCGGCCGTCGAGCAGGATCTCACCGGAGGTCGGAGCCGTCAGACCCCCGAGGAGGTCCAACAGGGTGGACTTGCCGCACCCGCTCGGTCCGACCACGGCCAGGAACTCGCCCTTGGCGACGTCGAGTTCGACCGAGTCGAGGGCGGTGAATCCGGAGCGCCGGCGGTCACCCGCGCGCCCCCGTAGCGGGAACGTCTTGGTGACCTGGCGAAAGCTGATGTGATCGGTCATCGCGGGCTCAGCTCCCTGCGGCGGTGGGCGAGGCGGCCGGGTAGCCGTTGAACCGGTTGGTGTAGAGGTCGGCTGCCCTGACCTGCCCGGCTTTGATGTCACCGTGGGCCGTCAGCCAGTCGATCCAGAGCTGGAAGGTCCGGTCCGTGATCCGGCCGCCGGGTTCGGCGACGCCGAAGGACTTCCAGTACTGGAGCGCCGCGACGTCCTCGTTGCGGCCACGTCGCTTGATGATGTCCGCGCTGCGGGCGATCACCTCCTCGCGCGGCGTCGTCCTGGCCCACTCGATCGCCTGCGCGACCCCCGTCACGAAGACCCTCGACGTGGTCGGGTTCTGCCGGAGGAACTTGTCGGTCAGCACGAACGTGCCGGCGCTGAAGGCGCCCAGCAGGTCGAAGTCGCTGAACAGCGGCCTGATCCCGCCCGCCGCCAGCGCCTTGTCCCGTAGGACGCCGCCCAGCGAGGCGACCTCGATCTGCCGCTGCCGCAGCGACTGCTCGGTGTTGACCGGGGGCACGACGATCCGCTCGACCCGGCGCAACTCCGGTGCGGCGAAGCCGTTGCGCTGGAGGTAGGTGTCGAGCACCGCCTCGACGTGGGCGCCGAGCGTGTTCATCCCGACCTTCTTGCCGATCAGGTCCCGGGCGGAGCGGATCGGGCTGTCCTCCAGCACGTAGTAGCCGGTGAAGGAGGCGGCGTCGACGCCGTAGTAGCTGATCGCCGCCTTCACCGGCGCCCCGGCCGCGATCAGCTTGACGACGGCGCCGTTGAACGCCCCGCCGAAGTCCGTCTGCCCGGTCGCCGCCGACTGGATGTCCTGCGGGCCGCTGATCGTGTTGCCCACCCACTCCAGCTTCACATCGCCGAAGTAGCCGAGGTCCTCGGCGAGTTCGGGCAACGTCACCTGCCCCACCCAGCCCTGGTAGCGGAGCTTCTTCGTCTCGGCCCCGCCGCCTGCCGCCGTCGCCCGGCCGCAGGCGGCCGCCGCCGCCGCGACCGCGGCCAGCGTGAGGAACCGGCGTCGGGAGGTGGGTCGGGAGGCGGGCCATGAGGTCACGGGCATGGGAGGTCCTTTGCGGGGTCGGCAGAGTACGCCGACGGGGACGGGCAGCAGGGCTGCCCGTCACGCGGCGAGGCGGGTGAACGGCCGGTGGTGGACGGGAGCACCCGGCGCACAGGCCGGGGCGGAGGCTGAGGAGGACGGCACGGCCGGGTACGGCGACAGCCCGGAGCGGCCGCCGCGACGGCGGGGCGACCGTGCCGGCAGGGCGACCGTGCCGGCAGGGCGACCGTGCCGGTTCAGGCCGGCAGGTGAGAGCAGCGCGTCAGCGCGAAGGGGCGCCGGTCAGTGGCAGACGGCACAGATGGCGCTCGCGTGCCGTCGTAGATCGACGTGCAGGCGGCCCACAAGGCGCTCGGATTGGCTCACGTCCGACAGCCTGGCAGCCGACCCCGACCAGGTCAACGAATGTTCAGCCGCCGGAAGAAACCCGCTTCCGCCGGGGGTGCCACGCGCCCCTGGTCACGGCTTCGCCGGGCGTGCCGGGGTACGCCCACGGACGGCCCCGGATGCGTCGGGCCCGGCGAGGTGGTCAACTCACGACGAGGGGACGTCCCGAAGAAACCGCACGGAGTGGAGGCCCACCGATGCCCAAGGTGTCCAAGAAGACGGCGACGCAGGTCCAGGAATTCGGGCCGGTTGTCGACCGGCGCGCGGAGATGGGGGGCTACACGGTCGAGTTCGTCTCCTTCGGGGCCGATTCCGACCTGGACGGCCCGCTGCAGGCGCTGCCCGGCGGGGCGTGCCAGTGTCCGCACTGGGGCTACGTCATCGCCGGCCGCATGCGCTACGTCTTCGGAGACCACGATGAGGTGTACGAGGCCGGCGACGCGTTCTACCAGCCGCCGGGGCACCGGCCGTACGTCGAGGCGGGCACCGAGCTGCTGCAGTTCAGCCCGACCGACCAGCTCGCCCGGACCGAGCAGGCGATCGCCGAGTGGATGAGCCGGCAGCAGGGCGGCACGCCCTAGCCGGCCGCTGCGGCCCGCTCAGGAGGATCGTTGCGGGCCGGGTAGTCCGGTCGGCCGAGGACGGTCGGCCGACTCCGCTCGGCCGATTCCGCTCGGGCGATTCCAGCCGGGAGGCGACGGGACGGCGGGGTCACGGGTGCCGGCGCGTCGCGTCCTCGGCCGTGCGCGCCGTGTGCGCGAGCGGATGTCGGGTGCGGGTACGAGCATGGGGGTAGGAAAGGAGCGCGGGCACCGGATTCGAATGTTGCTGCCGCGGAGGGCCGATGCGCGGGGACGGACGGGTCGCGAACGCCTGGCTCGCTCTGCTGAGCCGGGACTGGCTGGGACTGCCGATTGCGCTGCTGGTGACGGCGGTGGGTGTCGGCCTCGTGGCGCTGGAGAGCGCCTGGGCGGTGGTACTCGGGTGGATGGCTGTGACTGTCGGTGCAGTGCTGGCAGCGGGAGCGGTGCGGCACCTGGTGCTGGTGGCCCGCGAGGCGCGGGCGCGGCCGGTGCCGGGGAAGCTGGTCGACGTGGGAGGCCACCGGATGCACCTCCTCGCGGAGGGGGACGCCGGGGACGGCCCCACGGTCGTCTGGCTGCCGGGGGGACACGCCTCCGGCGAGGACTTCCGGCACCTGCACGTGATGACGGCGGCGCGGACCCGCTCGGTGCTGGTCGACCGGTTCGGCTCGGGCTGGAGTGACGTCGGGCCCTTCCCGAGGACGACGGCGGCCGAGGCGGAGGAACTCCTGGCTGCGCTGGAGGCGGCGGGGGAGCGGGCTCCGTACGTGTTCGTCGGCCATTCCTTCGGCGGGCTGCTGGTCGCCAATGCCGCCAGGCGGCGGCCGGACCTGGTGGCCGGGCCCTCGCGGCGTTCAGCGCCAAGCTCAACTCCACACCGTCACGCGGCCGGTGGTAGCCGTGGGACACCCGGTCACCCGGCCGGCACCAGCCCGGAGCGAGGCCGGCGCGTGGTTCCGCGTGCACCGGCGCGCGCAGCAGCCGAGGCTCCGACTGGTCTGCTTCCCGCACGCCGGCGGCACCGCCGACTTCTTCGACAGCTGGCCCGCACGGCTGCCCGCCGACGTCGAGCTCCTGGCGGTCCGCTACCCGGGACGGCAGAACCGGCTCCTGGAGCCCTTCGCCCCCGACCTGCCGACCCTCGCGGACGAGATCCACACCGCCCTGGAACCGTACCTCGACCGGCCGGTGGCACGGTTCGGCCACAGCATGGGCTCGGCGGTGGCCTACGAGGTCGCCCTGCGGCTCGACGGCCGCGACCGCCCGCCCACCCGCCTGCTGGTCTCCGGCCGCGTCGCCCCGCACCGCGCCGCGCCCACCGACCTGCACGCCCGTGACGACGAGGCACTGATCGCGGACGTCCGGCAGCTGGGCGGGCCCGGGGCGGAGGCCTACGACGACCCGGAGCTGCGCGAGCTGACCCTCCCGGCGCTGCGCGCCGACTACCGTCTCATCGAGACGTACCGCCCACGGCAGCCGAGACCCCTGCGCGCACCCATCACCGCGTACGCGGGGGAGAGCGACCCCGACTGCCCGCCGGACGGTGTCCGTGCGTGGTCCGAACTGACCGTCCCCGGCGGCTTCGAGCACCGCTGGTTCACGGGCGGACACTTCTATCCGACCCCGCCCGAGGCCGAGCTGCTCGCCGACCTCACCGCGCGGCTCGCATGACGGCGGCGGCTCGGCCGGGCAGGAGCCCGGCCGAGCCGCCGGCACGGCAGCGAATCCCCAGCCCGCGGCGCCCGCTTCACCCGCGTCATGGAGCCGCCCCGGGCTGCGGCCCGAACCTTCGTCCGGCACTCGATCATCATCGGGTGAGCCCCCGAACGGCGGCGTCCGTCCGGGGTGTGCTCGTGTGAATCGCCCACGGCGAACCCGGCCCGGGTGCCCCGGGAGGGAACACTGGGCGGCTCGTGCCGCTGCCCACGGAGGCGGAGGCGCCAAGGTGAGGAGAGGCGGCCGAGGTGGCGGAGGTTGGTGGTGGCGCAGTTCGCGGCCCGCATCCCGCTCAGTGGCTCCTCGTACCAGTGGGCCTCGCGGCTGGCCAACCCCAGGGTCGGCTGGTGGTTCGGCAGGCCGACCTTCTGCTACCTGGCGACCGGCGTGGTGGCGATCGACAACGCGCTGGCGAGCCAGGCGTTCATGCCGCTCGCCGGCATCGACGAGAACGAGGAGACGGCGCGCCTGATCACGCTGGTGGTGCTGCTCGTCCGGGCCCTGCTCGCGATCGCCTCGACGTGCCTCGTCAGCCTGATCAACTCGGTCGCCGGGGGCCTCGAACTGGCGCTAGTCGTGGTGGTGGCGATCGCGCTTGCCTCTGGCGCTTCGGCGTCGAGTCGATAACATGAGCTCTCCTCACGTTATCTCAGGAGGCTGTCATGCCGGACCGCTTCGACCTGCCGGCGGGGTTCCGCTGGGGTGCCGCCACCGCCGCCTACCAGATCGAGGGGGCGGTGGAGGAGGACGGCCGCGGGCCCTCGGTGTGGGACGCCTTCTCCGCCCGCCCGGGCGCCGTCCGCGACGGGCACACCGGTGCGGTGGCGTGCGACCACTACCACCGGTTCCCCGAGGACATCGCTCTGATGAAGGGCCTCGGGCTGGACGGCTACCGCTTCTCCATCGCCTGGCCCCGGGTGCTGCCCACCGGTGCGGGTGAGGTCAACCCCGCCGGACTCGCCTTCTACGACCGCCTCGTGGACGACCTGCTCGCCGCCGGCATCACCCCGCTGCCCACCCTCTTCCACTGGGACCTCCCGCAAGCCTTGGAGGACGCCGGCGGGTGGCTGAACCGCGACACCGCGTACCGCTTCGCCGAGTACGCGGCAGTGGTCGCCGACCGGCTGGGTGACCGGGTGCCCGCCTGGATCACCCTCAACGAGCCCTTCGTCCACATGGTCTACGGCTACGCCCTCGGCATCCACGCCCCCGGCCGGGCCCTGATGCTCGACGCGCTGCCCGCCGCCCACCACCAGCTGCTCGCCCACGGCCTCGCCGCCGCCGTGCTGCGTGAGCACGGCCTGGAGGTGCTGATCGCCAACAACCTCACGCCCGTGTGGCCCGCCTCGTCCGCCGAGGCAGACCTCGCCGCCGCTGAGGCCTACGACGCCCTGCACAACCGCCTGTTCACCGATCCGCTGCTCCTCGGCCGCTACCCCGACCTGTCGGCCTACGGTGTCGGCCCCGACCTCGGCGGCAGCGTCCACGACGGCGATCTGAAGCTGATCGCCGCCAAGCCGCTCGGCGGCCTCGGCGTCAACTACTACAACCCCACCCGCATCGCCGCCCCCACCGACCCCGGCCTCCCCTTCACCGAGGCCCCCATCGACGGCGTGCCCCGCACAGCCTTCGACTGGCCCGTCGTCCCCGACGGCCTGCGCGAACTCCTCGTCGGCCTGCGCGACCGCTACGGCTCCGCCCTCCCGCCCATCACCATCACCGAGAACGGCTGCTCCGTCGCCGACGAGGTGACCGCGGACGGCACCGTCCCCGACCAACCCCGCATCGACTACCTGGCCGGCCACCTCGACGCCCTCGCCCAGGCCGTCGCCGAGGGCGTCGACGTCCGCGGATACTACACGTGGTCGCTTGCCGATAACTTCGAGTGGGCAGAGGGCTACCACCAGCGCTTCGGCCTCGTCCACGTCGACTTCGCGACCCAGAAGCGCACCCCCAAGGCCTCGTACGCCTGGTACCGAGACATGATTGCCACTCACCAGTGCCATAGGGCTGGGTAGTTGAGATCGACGGCGGCCGTGGCACATGTCGGGACCGGTCCAGGTTGATGAGTGCGCTGGTCGAGCGCGGGCAGGTGGCCGCGCTCAGCCATAGGGTGTGAAGACAGGGTGTTCGATGGTTGAGAAGGCCGTCACCAGCGGTTTGAGCTGAATCGGATTTTGTAGAGGCCTTGAAGCCAGGCGTGATCGCCGTGTTGGCCCAGTTGTGGGCCTGTTTCTGCTCGACGCTGCTGGCATCGCGTGGTACAGGTCGATCAGGTCCGGATCGAGGCCCAGCGGGTCGGGGCTGAGAGAGTGGGCGGTGGCCGGGTCGTAGTACCGGAAGACGTTGTAGTGCAGGCCGATCTCGGCGTCGTGGAACTGCCCGGGGAAGCACAGCGGGCAGTCGATGCTCTCGACCGCGTCAGGCAGCGGGTGGCCGCACAGCGCGGTGCGCTGCTGCCAGGCCACGGCGCCGTGCTCGTCGACCAGTTCGGTCGGGGCTCGCCGACTACGTCGGTGACGATGGCGTGGAAGCGGCGGTCGATCTCGTGCTGCGGGGCGTCGGAAATGGGCAGCAGCCAGTCGGTCTTGGTGAGCGGGCGCTGCCGCGTGAGGGTCCACTCGGCCCCGGCGGCGTGCTGGTGCGCGCACGATCGTCGAGTCGACCGCGACCACGCGGTCCAAGTCGCCCTCGGCTTCGGCCGTCCAGTGCCGACCTCCATGGCCGGTTGTGGACGTCCTTCCACGACCCCGAAGCGCTCCGGCAGGTCCGTTTACGGCGTCCCGGTCCGGTACTTGAACACGATCGCGTCGATCACCTCCCGATGATCACGCCACCGTCCGCCCCCGCCGAGGCGCCGGGTACGGCAACAACGGCTCTGCCCGCGCCTATTGCTCATCAACCAACAATCAGATGATCCGCAGGGAACGGCCTACCCCGGAGCCCCTGGCTCCAAGGGGACCCACCTCGTCATCGAGTCCCAGGCCTGCAGGACATCAGCCAGGACGTCCACCGAGGCCTCGGACTCGGGCCCGACGGTGCTCGCCGTGATGAGCAGCATTCCGCCGTACTGCTCCACCAGCGCGATGAACGCCTCGGTTGCCGGAGCGCTCCAGACCTCCCCGAACACCACCACCGCAACCTCGCCGGGGCCGGTGAGTGCCCAGGCGCGCCCGTCGGAGGACTTGGGCGGCAGCCCGGACCACAACGGTCGCAGGTTGAGCACCTGGGCGTAGGCCGACCGGGGCCCGTACGCCGCCGTCGCCGTCCAGCGGTCCTCGCTGCGGACCAACTGCGCAACCTCGAAAGACGGGTTGACCACGAGGGCGGGAACGCAAAGCGGGCCGAATCCCTCCCCCATGGGCACTCCGGCGGTGAATGCTGTCCAGCTGATGCCCACGTCTTTGGCCGTCTGGGTCAGGGCTGACTCGTTCCAGTGCGGGTACCGGCACAGTCCGAAATGGAAGAGCCGCGCGTTGGCCGCCATGAAGGTGTCGTCCACGTAGAGTGCAGGAACACCGTCACCCAGGGGGTACCCGCAGTCCTGGCAGTCACCGGCCCAGAGCAACTGCATGAGCGAACGGGCTTCCTCCGGTCCGATTCTGTCCAGGCAGACCTGACTGAAGGCCAGGTGCCGCAGTCCGGGCGAGCCCTCCTCTGCTTCCAGGACCACCCAGTCCGAGGGACAGCCACGCTCCTGCGCCCGGCTCCACCATTTCTTCCCCAGGCGGACGTCGCCGAAGGAGTACGCCGTCACACCGGCCATCAGACAGCCGATCGGATCACCCAGCTCCCCCTGCTCGACCGCTGCGGCGTAGGCACCCGACACGTAGGCATTCGCCGTCTCGTGGTCCTTCCTACGCAGGAGGACGCCCGCGTACGAGAGGGCGGCGAGCGGGATCTTGCCGTCGGCAGCAATTCTCAGGGCTTTGACGGCTTCGTCCGACTGCCACTTCGACCTCAGCCAGTCCGAGTAGTGCAGCGCACTGGCGGGATCTCCGGCCTCGGTACCGCGCTTCCAGAGCGCCACCGCCTCGTCCTGGTCGCCCAGTTTCTCGTGGACCAGACCGAGGGCTCCGATCGACATCCGCTCCCCACCCTGGATCGCGCGCTCGTACCACTCCAGGGCCGCTTCCAGATCCCCCCGCACGAAGGAGACGGCACCCATATTATGTGCCCCCATGGAGTCGCCCAGAGCGGCAGCGCACTCGAAGCAGCGGGCGGCGCCGTCATAGTTTTCCTCCTCTGCCAGCAGAGCCCCCAGATTGATCAGGCCGTCTGGATCGTTTGCCTCCGCGAGGGGACGGAGCACCTCCTTGGCCACCTCCGGCCGGCCCGCCACCTTGGCGACGGTCGACACCAGCACCCGGCGCGTATCGTCCACGACGCGCAGCGCCTCTTCCCACACCTGCTCCGGGAGTTCATTCGGACGGGCCCGGCGCGCAGCATCGGACACCAGGTAGTCGAACGGCTTCCACGTTCCGCCCCGGCCCGGCACCAGGGGACTGGTCACGCCCAGCACGATCCGGGACGCCCACTTCCATGCCTCCGCCATGCCCTCCGGACGCAGCGCCGGACCGCCCGCCAGGTCGAGGAAGTACTCGTGGAGGCGTTCCAGGGAATCCGGTGGCAGCGCACTGTCCACACCCGTGCGGGCAAGGGCGACCGCAGCCTCGACGAGAGCGGCCCCCCGGGGGTTGCCCCGCACCCGGGAGGCGGCCTTCCACCGCTTGAGGACCTGTGGCCCCGCCGCCAGGTACTCCGCCACCCCGTGCGCCCGGTCGGCGCTCAAGGCCGCGACGACGCGCGGGTCCTGGCGCGCCGACGCGGCCTGCCGCTCGTCGTCGGTCCAGATCCGGTCCAGCGTGAGGTGGTGCGCAGCACGGATCACCCTGCCCGGCGAGGACGGCAGACGCGGCCCGGTGCTCTGCGAGAGTGACGGCCCGTCCTCCTCATCTGTGTAGTGCTCGTAGAACTCGGTGCGCAGCGTCGCGAGCACGACCGTGCCCCGGCGGACGAGCCGGTCGAGCAGGGACGGCGTCAGCCCGTCGGACCGCAGGTAGGTGTGCAGGTCGTCGAGCCACACGACGCTCTCGTAGTCGCTTCCGGAGGGGGAGTGCAGGAAGGCCAGGTCGGCGTCGGGATCCGGCTTGCAGACCGACCGGTCCGGGAGATTGCGGACCATGCCTTCGAACAGGGCCCGCGACTTGCCCGCCGCCGAATCCCCGGTCAGGAGCAGCATGCCGCCGTTCTCCGCCAGCGCTTCGAGTCGGGCGTCAAGTTGGGCGTCGACGTCGCGTGGCACGTACTTCACCACTTCCGGATGACCGGCGGCGTCCGGCGCGCGATGGACTCCGAAGGAGATCGGGTCGGCGTCGGCGACCCGGAGCCAGTCGCCTTCGCGGGAGGTGGCGGCCTCATGTACCGCGTGCGGTGCCGACCTGCCGATCTCCACCACTTCCGGCCGCAGCCCTGCGGCTGCCTGCACCGCCCGCTGGAACCCGGGGTCAGCCACCACGACGGAGATTGGAACGGCTTCCACCCGTGCGTGCGCCCACTGACCCGGGTCCCCGGAGACCACGCCGATCAGGAATTCTCCGGCGAAGAGCGCGGCACCCGACATCCCCTGCCAGGGCGATGCGCCGGGAGTGCCGGCCGTCGGCGGGGGTGTGTGGGAGCTGTCCAGGATGTAGCGGCCGCGCAGGATCGACGACCCCGGCTTCAGCGTGCCGACGATCTGCTCAGTGTCCGGTCTCGTCCCGTCCCGCAGCGAGATGAGCGGGTACCCCACGGCTTCGCAGTTCTCCCACGCGGCCAGGCCCACCGTCCGGCCCCAGCGGACGTCGGAGATCCGGCACGTCGTGGCGTCCCTGACCAGGTCATCGTCCGCTTCGAGTAGGGCCGCATCGCACGCCTCGTCGTAACGGCGCCACCTGAGGTGGCAGTTGCGCGTCCCCGCTCCTCCGGGGACAGCGACGCGAGCGGCCCCGCCATCCCCGTCGAACAGGTGCGCCGAGGTGAGCACCAGGCGGGAGCTCAACAGGAAGCCGCTGCCCTGCCGCGCTCCCTGGACGATGGCGACGCGTTCGACGGACCGGACGCTCATCCGCAGCGCAGTCCGGACGGATGCTCGAAGTCACCCAGGTCGACCGCGGCCCGGCTGCCGATCTCGATCGGCCCGCCGAGGGCCGAGTCCTTCGGCTTCAACTTCACGGACACCTTGTGGACGGTGTTCTGCGCCACCCCCACCTGGGCGTCGCCGGAGACCACCCAGGCCTTGAACCCCGCCTTGGTCGTCGCGTCGCGTCGCAGCTCGACCGAGAAGTCCAGCGTGATCTCGTCGACCTCGAACCTGATGCGCTGGCTGTCCGCAGCGTCCGCGGCGGCCATCAATTGGTCCCGCAGACCTTGCACGGCCTCGGTGAGTTCCACGTTCTCCAACGGATCGCGCATGTCTCCGACTCCCCCCGTTCGGCCCGCCGTCAAGCGCTATCCTTATCACATCGCCCCTGGCGCGAACGGGTGATCCGAACAACGCCGCCGAACGCACCAGAGCGCGGTGGGGGCGTGTCGAGCACCATCGATGCGCCCATGACACGGCCCACCGCACAGCTACCGGCGCCAGCTCAGCGCTCGTGGCCCTGCGGCTTCAGTGGCGTCAGCGGCAGCTCCGGGGCGGGCAGGCGGGCGAGGGCGTAGCCATGGACTTCGCCGAAGCGGGTGCCGGACTGCCAGTCGGCGCGGGTCTGGGCGATCTCCTCGTTGGTGCGGCCGATGAAGTTCCACCGCAATACCACGTGGTTTGCGTTTCTTCTCAGGTCAGGGGTGTGGCGGACCATCTGCGGTCAGCAAATCGTCAGCATTGGACGCGATGGAGACCACACACGACGGCACCGAGGACCCTGGCCCGCGGCATGGGCACCTTCTTCAAGGAGTGCGAGCACCCGCAGGCGCGGTGGTCGAAGTGCCCGCACGACTATAAGATCCGTTTCCGGAACGCCGCGGGGAGGCAGACCGAGGAGTCCGGATTCGCCGCCCAGGACCAGGCGATCGACCGGCTCCTCGAGATCTACTGCGCGAAGCGCGAGAACCCCTGGAACCAGAGCAAGGCCGAGCGCAACCGCAAGTACGGTGCGATGAACTTCGGGACGTCCACCGAGGAGTGGAAGGCCGGCCAGCGCGCGCTCGCCCCGGCGTCGCTGCGGCACCTCGAATCCCTGCTGGAGCACTACCTCTACCCCGCGTTCCACAGCCGCCGGATGGCCACCTTCGACCACAAGGTCGTCGACGCCTTCATCCGGACCATGGCGCGCAACGGCGTCGGCCTGGCCACCCAGTCCAACGCCTTCGACAAGCTCAAGGCGATCCTGCTCGACGCCCACCGCCTCGGCCTCTACGCCGAGAACCCGCTCGACGGCGTCACCCCGCCTCAGTACGACCCGAAGCGCGCGGTTATTCCTTCGATCGTCCAACTCGGAGGGATACGCGAAGCCGGTAACGACACCTTCAACTTCGTCGCCGAGCGGCTGCGGGCTGCGCAACGGCGAGGCCCTCGCCGTCAATGTCAACAATATCGTGGCCGACGACGTCTACCGCGTCACCGAGCAGGTCAACCAGACGACCAAGGACTGCGCGCCGCTCAAGCACCGCAAGGAAGGTGACTACCGGGACGTCCCGCTGCCGGCCCGGACCCGGCTCAGCCTGCTCTCGTACGCGGACACCTACGGCACCATCGACGGCTACGTGCTCCGCCACCCGCTGGACATCGCGAAGCCGTACCCGTCCTACTACCTGCAGAACCAGTGGGACCGGATCAAGCGGGCAGGCGACGTCGACATCCCCGAAGGCATGACGCTCTACGGTCTGCGGCACTTCTTCGCCTCGAACTGCCTCAGCCACAACATCCCGATCACCAACGTGGCCGAGTGGATGGGGCACAAGAGCATCGACGTCACCTTCAAGATCTACCGCCACCTCATGCCCGGCTCCATCGGGCACGCCGCCCAGGTCCTCGACCTCGGCCTCGCAGCCTGAAGCACGTGGGGCCCTGGTCGCCGGCGAACAGGGCCCCACGTCTTTCGCCGCCCGACATCAACTGCCGGACATCCGCTGCTGCTTCACCCAGGCATTGGCCTCGGCGACCTTGAACTGCAGCTTCGCATTGCGCTCGCTCCCGAAGCGGTACGGGACGAGGCCGACCTTGGCCGCCTCGCGATAGACCTACTGAACGGACATGTTCAGATGCTCTGCGGTCTGCTTGATGGTCATGAACTGCGAAGCCACGGGCTCTCCTCTGCGTCGGCCAGCCGCCACGGGTGCGATCAGGAGAGCCAAAGCTGCTCCATCGACAGGGCTTGGGAGTGCTGCGATCCCGTGGTAAGTTGCCCTCGCGATGCAGGCTCGGGCTTCAGTGCCGGGCCTGACGGCCCCGCCTGGTCGACCATGCGAACGGACCTGTAGTCCGAGCGACACGTGACTGTGCGGACTCTCCCTATCCCTGTGGTGACGCTGACGCACGATCCTGCGCAGTGGCACTGCTCATGAGACGTCTGACAGGACCGAACAGTGATCAACTCGTTCATCGCACACACGAGCCCCGGGCGGAGCAGGGTTTTCGCCCTCCGCAAGGAGCCCCGCGATTATGACCGTCTGGAGGCGGTCACCACGCTTGGAGGCGACGACCTCCGCCACACCGACCAGCTCGTCGGATCCCTAAACAACTACCTGGCGGACCGCGACGACACCGCGTTGCAGGTAGTACTGGACTACCTCCCCAAGGCCGTGCAGATGGCCACGAAGCAGTACCTCAAGGAGAAGTGCCCGCCGCAGATGGGTGCCTTCACCGGCTTCGGGCCGATCGAGATCGTTCGTGGGGCTGTCTACTTCAGTCGGATCGACGAGGAGCTCGAAGATTACCTCGAAGGCGCCTACGCGATCGGCCTGGGAATCCGCATGTCGAACGAGCGCGACAGTGATGGCGACATCGACTGGGTGCTCCAGCTTCGCAACGACGAGGTCTCAGTGCCCGCCAGCGCCGAGCCGCGCTCGTGGGAACTCCCTGCGGAGGTTGAGCTCCTGGAGACCTGGACGAGCAAGGAACCACACCCCGGTCTCGGGCCCGTTCGTGCTGCCCTCGGCGTGGCAGCCAGCGCCAGCGCCGAAGGACGCTGGGTGAGGGTCCACACATTGCTCCACAGCCACCGCGACATCGACTACGAGGGCAGCGGGACCTCGGAGTTCGTCGTCGACGTCTTCAATGCGCCTATCCCGCTTCGGAACTCCGAATACTAGTTCATAAAACTGCCGGACGTTGGTTACATGTGGGCCTCCGACCGTGACGGAGATCTGCCATGCCCCCTTCGCCGCAACAGCAGCAGGACCGCCAGGCCCAGCGACGCCTGGCGGTTTTGAGAAACGCCGAGGAAGTCATCGGGAACGTCTCGCTGACCTGCCGGTACTACGGGATCAGCCGCAACTGGGTTGATACGCGGCCTGGGGCTCGACGGGTACCGGTTCTCGATCGCCTGGTCGCGCGTGCAGCCGGCCGGCCGGGGCGAGGTCAACGGTACCGGGCTCGACTTCTACGAGCGGCTGGTGGACGGGATGTTGGAGGCCGGCATCACTCCGCTGCCCGCGCTCTTCCACTGGGACCTGCCGCAGGCGCGACCGCCTGTCTTCGCCGTGGTCGTGCACTGATTCACGCGTTTCCCGCCTCCCTGCAGCCAGCCGTTCAACTTTGGCGGCGGTGATCCTATACGCCTGGGTTGCCACCATCAGAGGACGGCCCTGACGGCGAGCCGCGAGGAGCCACTGATGGTTACCAGGCCACTGCTGAAGCGCAGGCTGGCAGGCACGGAGACCACGATCTTCGCCGAGTCTTCGACCAATACCTGCCGCGGCGGAGGTCGGGCCGTACCAGCTTGTTGCGGGCCGCTGGCCTGGCAGACCACCGCCACGGATAGAATGACAGGGTGTCCGACGGGCCGAGGGCTACCACCAGCGCTTCGGCCTCGTCCATGTCGACTTCGAGACGCAGGTGCGTACCCCGAAGGCCTCGTACGCCTGGTACCGGGACGTGATCGCTGCCCATCGGGCGAGGTTCGCGGAGTAAGCGGGCCGGGCGACCGCGCTGGCCGTCATCCCGCCCTTCGTCGGTGACCACCCCGTGTGGTTCCCCTCCGCGGTCATCGTGGCCGGCGAGGCCGCCTGGATGCTGGTGCCGCTCGCCGCCTTCCGCCGTGACCAGCGGACCGCAGGTGTCGTGGGGCGCCCGCGGTCCGCTGGTGCCACTAGCCGACCACCGCCGGGGAGCGGGGCGCCTCGGGGGCGGGCTCCGGCTCGTAGTACTCGGTGTGTCCTTCGACGTGGAGGTGGGGCAGACGGCCGTCCAGCCAGCTCGGCAGCCACCAGTTGCCGCGGCCGAGCAGGTGCATCACGGCCGGTACCAGCAGCAGTCGGACCAGCGTGGCGTCGATCAGGATGGCCGACCCCATGCCGACGCCGATGACCTTGATCGGCAGGTCGGGCGACGGGACGAAGGCCGCGAACACGGCGACCATGATGGCCGCCGCCGCGGTGATCACCCGCGCGGTGCCCGCCAGTCCGCTGACGATGGACTCCGCGTTGTCGTTGGTGCGGAGCCAGGCCTCACGCATCCGACTCACCAGGAAGACCTCGTAGTCCATCGAGAGGCCGAACAGGACGGCGAAGGTCAGCACCGGGACGAAGGCCGGCAGCGGGGTGGGGCTGTCGATGCCGATCAGTCGGCCGGCGGTGCCGCCTTCGAGGACGAGGGCGACCACGCCGTACGCGGCGCCGACGGAGAGCAGGTTCATCACAGCGGCCTTGAGGGCGACGGCGAGGCTGCGGAAGGACACCAGGAGCAGGAGCATCGACACCGTGACCACGCCGCCGACGAGAAGCGGGATTCGGCGGGCGATGTTGTCGGTGCTGTCGATCGCGCTGGCGGTCGCCCCGCCTACGTGCACCCGGACCCCGGGGCCGACCGCACCCGGGATGACGTGATCACGGAGGTCGCGGACCAGGGTCTTGGTGGCGCTGGACTGCGGACCGCTCTCCGGGACGACGGTGAGCAGCAGCGAGCGGCCGTCGGAGCCGGGCACCGGAGGGGTCACAGCCGTGACGCCGGGCACCGCCTTCAGCACGGTGGGCAGCGAGGCTGTCGCCTCTGGGGGGGTGCCCGGCGCCAACTCGGCGACCAGGACCAGCGGTCCGTTGCTGCCCGGTCCGAAGCCGGCGGCTACCGCGTCGTACGCCAGCCGGTTCGAGCGCCCGGCGGGGTCGTTGCCCGCGTCGGGGAAGCCGAAGCGCACGCCCAGGAACGGCGCCGCGAGCGCCAGCAGGATGACGACCCCGGTGACGGCACCGAGGACGCGGTGACGCTCGACGAGCCTGCTCCAGCGCAGCCAGCCGGCGCCCACCGAGCTCTCGCCCTGGGTGGCGCGGCGCTGGGGCAGGGGCAGCCGGAGGCGCTCGATGTGTCGGCCGAGGTAGCCGAGCAGGGCGGGGAAGAGAGTGGCGGACGCGGCGATCACGACGAGCACGGAGAGGATCGCCGAGACCGCGGCGCCGCGCATGAACGACAGGCCCATCGCGAACAGCCCGAGCATGCTGACCACCACGGTCATTCCGGCGACCACGACCGCGCGCCCCGCGGTGTCCAGCGCGGCGACCGTGGCGGCTTCGGGTTCGAGCCCCTCGGCGCGCCACTCGCGGAACCGGGTGACCAGCAGCAGCGCGTAGTCGATGCCGACGCCGATGCCCAGCATCGCGGCGAGCGAGGTCGACCAGTCCGGGACCGGCATGATCGCGGCGAGGACCGGCAGCAGGGCGCTGCTGACCGCGAGCCCGCCGAGCGCGGTGAGCATCGGCAGGCCGGCGGCCACGACCGAGCCGAAGGTGATCACCAGGATCACGGCGGCGGCCGCGATGCCGATGCCCTCCGAGCCGATGGCCCCCTGCTCGGCCTGCTGGACCGTCATGCCGCCGAGGTGGACGCGCAGGCCGCCGCCGACGGGGCGGGCGAGGTCGACCAGCCGTTGGGTTTCCGCCTTCGGCATGTCGGGGGCGACGGCGACGTCCAGGTGGATCTGCCCGAGGGCGGTGCGGCCGTCGGCCGACACCTTGCCGCGCGGGCCGTACGGGTCGTCGATGCCTCTGACGTGCGGCACCTCGGCCATCCGGGCGAGCAGGT
This sequence comes from Kitasatospora sp. NPDC022785, assembly GCF_055561295.1. NCBI lineage: Bacteria > Bacillati > Actinomycetota > Actinomycetes > Kitasatosporales > Streptomycetaceae > Kitasatospora > Kitasatospora sp. NPDC022785. The sequence goes on from NZ_JBVHHB010000015.1 coordinate 165,287, forward strand.
CCTTGACCCGGTCGCGGGTGGCGGTGTCGGTCACGGTGCCGTCGGAGGTCAGCACCAGGTTGATCGATTCACCGCCCAGCCCGGGAAAGTCCCGTGTCAGCTGCTGCTGGGCCTGCTTGGAGTCCGAGCCGGGCGCGGTGTAGTCGGCGCTGTACTTGGCGCCGAGGCCGGCCGAGAGGCCGAAGGCCGCGCCGGCGGCGAGCAGCCAGAGCAGCACCGTGCGGCCCCGGTTCCGGAAGCTCCAACCGGCTATTCGGCCTAGCGGGCCGGGCCTGTGCGACCCGCTCTCCCCGGCGGCTGTCCGCCGATCCTCGCGCAGTCCCTGGGACATGTGGTCCTCCGTGCGTCGTCAGGGGCTCCGCCCCCCAGGCAAAGCGTTACGCTTCATAACGCGCCTTATGAAGCGTAACGTTTCCCTCGACGGGTACGGATTGTCAACGCGGTGACTGGCGCGGCGGGCGGACGGAGATGCGATGACGGGTGGGTCGACCGACGAGAGCGGGGGGCGGAGCCGCCGTGAGCGGCTGCGCGCCGACACCGTGGAGGAGATCAAGCGCGCGGCCCTGAGCCTGATCGTCGAGCGCGGCGCCGCGAACCTCCGCTTCACCGACATCGCCCGCAGCATGGGGATAACCCCGCCCGCGCTCTACCGCTACTTCGCCGACCGGGACGAGCTGCTCACCGCCCTGGTCGCCGACTCGTACGACAGCCTGTCGGACGCGTTGACGGCGACCCGCGAGACCGTGCCGCCGGGCGACCTGAACGGCCGCTTCGTGGCCACCTGCATTGCCTACCGCACCTGGGCGCAGCGGAATCCGGAGCGCTTCGCCCTCATCTTCGGCTCCCCCGTGCCCGGGTACGCGGCCCCGCCGGACGGACCGACTGTGGCCGCCGGCCGGCGGGCGATGGAGCACATGGTCGAACTCGTCGCCGACACGGTCGAACGCGGCCGGCTCGGCAGCCCGCTGGTGCCGGACGCGGCGGAAGCCCTGATGCTGGCCTGGGCCACCGTGCACGGGTTCGTCACCCTCGAGGCGCACGGCCACTTCCACACGCTCGACCAGCACGCGCGGGACCGCCTCTTCGCAGTCCAGGCGGGCGTCGCCGCACGCACCGCAGGCCTGTCGCCGGCCGTGGACCAGTGGTGATCAAGGCCCGCGCGGAAGACGGCCATGGCTTGGGCGGCGAGGACGGCACCATCCGCAACTCCTGCGCCTCCCCGACGTGCCGGCTGGTCCGGACCAGCCGGCACGCGACGAACTGACATGAATCCCCGGCTACGGCTCCCACGAGCGGTTGCTCGACCTGGTGTGACCCGAGGTCGGTGGCCCGATAGCACCGGCGTTGACCGCGTCCTTTGTGACCGCGGCGGCCGGCTCGCCGTCCTCGACGTTGTTCCTTGAGGAGGGCGGGCCGCCTGCACCGAGGTGCCATCGACTTCCGTTGTTTCCAACTACTTTGGTAAGCAAGAGGATTGACGATGGAAAACGGGCTTCTGAGGTAGAATGACACCCCGTTCGACGGGCCGAGGGCTACTACCAGCGCTTCGGCCTCGTCCACATCGACTTCGAGACGCAGCGCCGCACGCCGAAGGCCTCGTACGCCTGGTATCGCGACCTGATCATCAATCATCGAGTTGTCACAGAGGGCAGTTGAGCTAGCGGCTGTGGTGGCATTCGTAGGGTCGATCCGGGCTGACGGGGTGTCGTGGAACAGGCGCCCGTGGTTGCGCAGCGGACCCCGGCCGAGATCATGCGGATCACCGAGAGCGCCCTGCGGGCACTCGACCCCGCGCTGCGCATCGCCGTCGAGAAGGAGATGGCGGCGATGGACGACGGCAGGATGTCGATCACCACGCCGCAGCGTGGCCGCGAACTGGTTGACGAGCTGGGCCGAGTCGGACGGCGTCACCCGTGCTGGCGATCCATCGGCACTGGACTCGCCCGTCGTTCTGGTGATGGCCGCCCAGGTCTGGGGACTTGACCGCCCGCCTGGCGGCAGAGGCTCCACAAAACTCGGCGCGACTCATAAAATGATCACCGGCTTACTCACCCCTCGGGAGTTGACCACGGCTCAGCACTCGCCGCGTCGGCCCGCAGATCACCAGCCCAGGAGTCGCGCCCATGACCACACCTGAAGCCGCCACGGAACGGGAGACGTTCGAGGCCTTCCTCTCCTCCCTCGGAGCCGACGGACCTGCGGCTGGACCCGAGTGGCTCAGGGGCGTGGGGGAAGCGCTTTTCGAGGCGATGGAGGCCGACGCGGCGAGGGATTGGGCGCGTCGGGTGCACCTTGAGCTGGTGCGTCTGGACGGGGAGGTGCCGTTCGGCGTCGTCCACGACTGGCACCACCGCAGCGTGCAGCCGGTCCTGGTCGAGGCGAGCGAGCGGCGCGGTGGGGTCGCCGCTCGGCATCAGGCCGTGGCGGACCTGCACGAGCGGGCGTCGAACGGCGAGTGGATCGGCGAGACGGCCTGGGCCGCCGAGCTCCGGCCCGCGCTGCGGGAGCTGTACGGGTACGCCTACGCCTATGCCGACGCCTACGCCGCGGCCGCCTCGGCGGCGGGCGCGTACGCGTTGGCGAACGGCTACGGCGAGGCCGAGGCCGCCGCGTACGGTGCGAGCTACGCCGAGCTGAACACCGAGGCCAACGCGCGGGCCCACGCCGACGCGAACGCCCTCGCCAACGCCCCGGCCGTGGCAGGCGCGTTGGCGGCCACGGACCCGGCGGCCTACGCCGCCACGTACCCGGCCGCGCGGGTCCGGGCCGTCGTCCGGGCCCACGCGGAGCAGGACCGGACGAGGACGAGGGACGTCGGCGCGCGGCTGGCCGACGGCCTCGCCGACAGTCTGGCCCGGGTCGCGGCGGCCTGACGGTGAGCGGCGGACCGAACTCCCCGGGCCGCCTCAGCCCATCAGCGGGCCGCCGTTGATCGCCACGCGCTGCCCGTAGCGCGTGAGGGGGTGGTAGTCGTACGTCGCGTGGTGCTGGACGCAGCGGTTGTCCCAGAAGACCAGCGTGTTGGGGGTCCAGCGGACGCGGCAGTGCAGCAGGGGGCGCTCGGATATGACCTTGAAGAGCATGTCGAGCAGCGCCCGGCTCTCCTCGGCGGACAGCTGCGGGATGCGCCCGGTGTAGGCCCGGTTGACGTAGAGGATCTTGCGGCCGGTCTCCGGGTGGCGCACCACCAGCGGGTGTTCGCTCTTCGGGATGACGTAGTCGGCCGGCGGGGTGTAGCCCTGGAAGGCGATCCGGCCGTCGTGCACGGCGGTCAGACCGTCCAGCAGCTCCCGCATGGTCGGCGACAACATCTCGTAGGCCAGGTGCATGTTGGCGAACAGGGTGTCGCCGCCGCTGCCGCCCTCCGGGATGCGGGTGATGTAGAGCATCGACCCGAGGGAGGGTTCGGCGTCGGCGGTGCCGTCGGCGTGCCAGCCGTTGCCGGCCACGTTCTCGGCCTCCGGTGTGGTGCTGATCTCCAGGATGTACGGATCGGCGTCCACCGGAGGCGGGTTGACGGGGCGGAGCTCGCCGAAGTGGGCGGCGAGGCGCTTGTGGTCCTCGGCCGTGATGATCTGGTCGCGCAGGACCAGCACGTGGTGGTCGAGGAAGGCGGACTTGAGCTCCGCCAGCTGCTCCTCCGGCAGTTCCTGTGAGAGGTCGATGCCGGTCACCTCGGCGCCGATGACCGGGGTGAGGGACTTCACCTCGATGGTCCGGTACTTCCGCGCGGGCCTCGTGGTGAGCTGCTTGACGGCGTCGAGTTCGTACTGCTCCATGGGGGACTCCTGAGTGGGGTGAGGGGATTCGGGTCGGGGATGGAAGAACTACAGGCCGCGCTCCTGCAGTTCGGCCAGGATCAGACGGCCGAAGGCGAGATTGCCGTGGATCGCGTCGTCGGGTTCGCACAACTCGGGCCGCTGGAAGCCGTGTTCGTCGGTCGTCCGGGCCCGCAGGTCTACCATCTCGACGCCGAGGCTGGTCAGCGCATCCCGGACGACGTCCTGTGCCGCCATGAAGACCAGGGGGTCGGCGTGCGCCGGTACACGTTGCGGCGGCATCACGGCCAGCACCCGCAGGCCCAGGCTGAGTGCGTGGCTGTAGAAGGCCAGCGCGGCGCGGACCGAGGCGCGGACGATGTCGGCGAACAGCGCGCTGGACAGGAAGCCGGGCGTCAGACCGTGCGGGCCCCGGTAGAGCTGCCAGTTGTCGGCGGTGGCGACGAAGTGGACGCTGAGCCCGAGGGTCGAGACCACCGGTACCGCGACCGCTCCGAGACCGGCCACCTGCAACCTGGACAGGAAGCCGCGGTAGTGCTGCTCGGCCTCGGGCGTGCGGAACACGAGGTCCGCGTCGCGCGGTTCGAAGAAGTCGGCGATGAACTCCCGTCCGGCACCGAGCGGTCCGCCCTCGAAGGGCAGGCCGGCCGCGCGAGCGGCCCGCCCGATCGGGCCGGCGTGCGAGTCGCCGAGCAGCAGGAACCTAGCGGGGGCGGTAGTAGTCGAGGACGGCGTCTTCACAGGGGTCTCCTCCCGGTCCTGCAGTGGGGGTCAGGGACGGCCGAGGTGCAGGGCCGGGCGCGGCGAAAGCGGCCAGGAAGTGGCGCAGGACGAAGGCGACGCCCTCGGGGGTGACGGTCCGCAGATTCGGCTCGTACCAGGCGCCCTTGAAGGGGGTTCCGGTGACGAGCTCGTACGAAGGGAAGTAGTCGACGTGGGCGTGGTCCCGAGCCAGCTGCCCGGCGACCGCACGCAGGACGGACTTGGAGTAACTGTTGGCGCTCAGCACGTGCTCGCCCGTCGCGGTCGCGGTGAGCGGGACCGGCGAGACGGTGAGGAGGATCCGCAGGTCCGGATTGGCCGAGCGGGCAACGGCGATGGCCGCGAGCAGGTCGCGGTGCACCTCGTCGAAGGTGGCGTGGTGGAGGACGTGCCGATCGGCGTCGAAGGTGCCGCGTACGGTACCGGGGCAGACCGGGTAGGTGGTGCCGTCGGCGCGGTCCCGCCACGCCTCGGTCAGACCGAGGGTGAAGACCAGGCAGCTCGCCGTGGTGATGCCACGGCGGATCGCGGCGAGGGTCGCCTCCCGGGCGTCCAGCATCTCCTCGGCGGACGCGTAGCCGTCCGGTTCGACGGCCGGGCGGTAGGGGTCGTAGTGCCGACCGTCCTCCGTCCACGCCGTGCGGGGTGCGGCGGTGTGGCCGAAGGCCCAGGACAGCCACTGGTGCAGGACGGCGGGGGTGTAGATGTTGCCGGTGCGGAACGAGAACAGGCCGTAGCGTCGGTTCCTCCGCTGCTCCCCGGTCAGCCCGGGAGGGGCCGGTTCGGCGTCGTACCAGTTCATGCCGCGTTCCAGCAGGGCGCGGCCGATGTGGGCGGCGAAGCAGGAGCCGGCGGTCAGGACGGGATCGTCCTGGCCGAGGGCGAACTTCGGTGTCCAGAGGCCGTCGATGGCGAGCAGGTCGGGCTCGGCCACGGCCGGGCGCCAGAAGGAGCGAACCGGCAGTGCCTGGTAGGGGTTTGCTGGGCTCACGGTAGTGCGTCTCCGATGGTGGGGCGGCCGGTGACGGCCGGGCAGGTGCGGACGGTGGGCCGAGGCGTCATGAGGGCTCGGGCACCTCGTCCAGAGCCGCGTTGATCGCGGCCGCCACCGCGTGCACGTACGGCGGCCGGACGACGCCGTAGTGGGTGGTGGCGAGCCGGTGCCGGCTGCTCGGCGCCGGGAAGTGCTCCTCCCACAGCGCCAGTTGCTCGTCCGGCGTGCCCTGGTGGGGAAGTCCCCTTACCGGTTGTTCCGCCAGCCACAATTGGCCTGGCGTGGCCGACAGTTGCGATAGCTCGTGGTCGGCCATGCTCGCCAGGTTGGCTCGGCAGCACTGGGTGAGCCGTTCGGCGTACGCCTTCGCTTCGTCGGTGAACGTGGCGCCACTGTCGCCGAGTTCATGGGCGAACACCGCTTCTAGCTGCGTCTCGTCGTAGCCCTGGAACAGCGGGCCGGAGCCGGGCGCGGGCGGGTCGAGCAGGTAGAGCCCCTGCGCCGGCCGGCCGGCGGCCTCCGCCTCGGCCGCCATGCCCATCGCCGCCCAGGCGCCGAAGGACCAGCCCGCCAGGTACAGGCGCCGCGTGCCGTCGGCGAGCTGTCCGTGCAGCGCGGCGTGGTAGCGGCGGGCGCGTTCGGCCAGCGGCCACGCGGGCGGGGCGGGTTGGTGCGGGCCGGTCCGGCGCAGGGCGGGGTCGGCGATGAGGCAGACGGTCAGCCGCCGGTCGATCGCGGACACCAGGGGCCGGTAGGCCTGGATGTCGCCACCGACCGGGTGCACCAGGCACAGCACGTCGCGCCCGGTACCTTCCTGCCAGATCTCCACCGTCACGTCGTCCGCCTCGCCCGCCCCGCGCGGGGCGGCCTCATCGAGCCGGGTCAGGATCTCGTTGACGGAGACCTGGTGGCTCAGCCGGGACAGTTCGAGTTCGACGCCGAAGTGCTGTTTGACCGAGCCGATCAGGTCGAGCATGGTCAGCGAGTCGGCGCCCAGGTCGTACAGGGCTTCATCCGGGTCTATGTGCTCGACGCCCAGCCACTCGCGGAGCCGGTCGGTGAGGAGGTCGGCGGGGGAGAGGGCTTCCTCGGCCGTCGTGGCGGACAGGGCGGTCGGAGCCGGGGCGGGGGCGGTGTAGAACACCCGAGACTTCTCGATGTCCGTGGTGGAGACCAGGAGTTGCGGTAGCTGGAGAGCCACGGCGCGGGCGAACACCCGCTTTCCCTCGTCGGCCGTCAAGCCGGTCGCCAGATGGGCTTGGTGCCGGGCGTCCGTGGCGGGCGCGCGCAGTGCCATACCCGTCTCCCGCCACACGTCCCAGGCGATGCCGAGCCGCGCGGTGGCCTGCGGACCCGTCCCGGTGCCGCCGGGCCGGTGGTGGGCGAAGCCGTCGAGCAGGCCGTTGGCAGCGGCGTAGTCGAGCTGGCCGACCCCGCCCAGCAGGGCTGACATGGAGGAGCAGTAGACCGCGAGAGCCGGTGCGTACTGCTCGATCAGCCGCTCGACCAGCAGCGCGCCGTTGAGCTTGGCTGCCTGGCTGGTCGCTGCGGCGTCGCGTCGGACGATGAGGCCGCCGGTGCCGACACCGGCGGCGTGGACCACACTATCGAGCCGCGCGGTACGGCCGCCCACGCGCCGCAGGATTTCCTCCACCCCGGCTTCCTGGGCGAGATCCCCTTCGATCAGGTCCACCCGGTCGGCCCAGCAGGCCAGTTGGGCCGGCAGCTGCGGCCGTCTGGCCAGCAGCAGGACCCGACCCCCAGTCTGTTCCAGCAGCCAGGCCGACACGCTCGCGCCGATACCGCCAGTACCGCCCAGCACCAGGTGGACGCCGTCCCCCTGCGGGATCGCCGGAGCGACCGCCTCGGCCACGGCTACCGGGGAGGTGACCTGCTGCCACCAGTAGCCCTGCCGTAGGGCCAGTTGCCTGGTGCGCCCGATGCCGTCCCCGGTGAGCATGGCGGTCAGCGTCGCCGCCCAGTCGGCCAGGGCGGCGCTGGGCAGATCCACCCAGCGACCGTCCACGGGAGTCTCCTGCGGAGCGACCTCGTTGATTCCGGCGAGCAGGCCCGACTCCGGTCGCTCGACGGCTCCTTCGACGGGCCTGGCTCCGTACGAAAGCCACCACAGCCGCACTTGGGGTGATCCCGGCATCCCGGCCAGCGCCTGGACGAGGGCGGCAGGCGCGTCGACGCACGCCCAGCGGGCCTGCCTCACGGAGCGCGGGCCGACCGGGCCCGCGACGCCCAGGGGCAGCGCGTGCAGCCAGTCGACACCCTGCTGTCCCGCCTGTGCGGTCACCACGTCGAGCAGTCGGCGCAGCGAAGCGGGGTCGGTCGCATCGACCTCGAAGACGTCCTCCCCGTGCCGGGCGAAGGCGTCGGTCGCGCTCACCCGGACGACCCGGGCGTAGGCTGCCTCGAACACCCGGATCGCCGCAGCGGGTGCCGGGCCGTCCGTGACCACCACCAGTACGGCGGACCTGCGAGGGCCGCCTGTGGTGGTCGCGCGGCGCAGCCGCACCCAGTGAGGCTGGCTCAGCCAGTCGGTTTCCGCGAGTCGCTGTGGACCTTCGGGCCCAGGGTGGGGCGCCGTAGCCGTGGCGCGCTCGAAGTCGTACGTCGCCAGCCCGAAGGCGGGTGGCGGGAAGTCCCACGGTGCCTGTGCCGGACCCTGCGGCCAGTCGATCTCACACCCGTCCACCCAGGCGTCGGCCAACTCGCCCGCCGTACGGCCCGCAGTCGGCACGGACGCCACGTCCGCTCCCACCGGCGCGACCGGTGCGGCAGTGCGCAACCACTCCACCGCAGCGGACGCGTCGGGACAGACTGCTGCCAGCCGCCACTGCCGGGCCGGCCGGCCGGCCTGCAGGTGCCGCAGCACCTCGCCGTAGGCCTCGGGGCGGACGGCCAGGTAGTCGGCGATGCGGGCGGCGTCGGTACGCAGGGCAGCCGCACTGCTGCTGGACAGCACGAGGCAGCCGTCCGGGGCGGTCGCCGTGGCGGCGGACGCCGGGACCGTCGGCGCGGGCGCCTCCAGCACCACGTGGGCGTTGGTGCCGCCGATGCCGAAGCTGCTGACGGCTGCCACCCGGGGACGGTCGGTCGGCCAACTGTGTCCGGTCGTGGGGATGTAGAAGGGAGTCGGGTCGGCGGCTATGTGCGGGTTGAGGGCGTGGAAGTCGACGTTGGGCGGGATGAGGCCGTGGTGGACGCTCAGGGTGGCGCGGATCAGGCCGACGACACCGGCGGCGGCACCCAGGTGGCCGATCTGGCTCTTGACCGACGTCAGCGCGCAGCGGCCGGAATCGGCGACGCCGAACGCCTGTCGCAGGGCGTCGACCTCGACCGGGTCGCCCAGGCGGGTGCCGGTGCCGTGGGCCTCGACGTAGGCGAGGTCCGCGCCGGTGCGACCGCTGCGGCGCAGGGCGGCGCGGATCACCTCACGTTGGCCGGCGAGTGAGGGTGCGCTGTAACTGAGCTTGCCGGAGCCGTCGTTGTTCAGCGCGGAGCCCGTGATCACCGCGTAGACGGTGTCGCCGTCGCGCCGGGCGAGCCGCAGCGGTTTGAGCACCACCACGCCGACGCCGCTGGCACCGATCGTGCCGCTCGCGTCGTCGCTGAAGGGCCGGCAGTGGCCGTCCACGGAGAAGATGTGCTGGGCCTGGTAGCGGTAGCCGCCGGTCAGGGCCGGGTCGACGAGCACACCGCCGGCGAGCATGACCTCGGCGTCGCCCTGGCGGAGCAAGCCCGCGGCGAGGTGGACGGCGACCAGCGAACTCGCGCAGGCCGCCTGGGCGGTGAAGGCCGGGCCGGTCAGCCCGAGATGGTAGGCGGCCTTGGTCGCGAGGAAGTCCTTCTCGTGGTGCAGGGCCATCCGGAAGCCGTCGGGCAGCCACCCGGGGTCGGCCTCCCGCAGCATGGCCTGGAAGTAGGTGTTCTCGCCCGCCCCGGCGATCAGGCCGACTCGCGGACCGGACGACGGATCGTGGATTCCGGCATGGGCCAGCGCCTGTGTACAGGCCATCAGCAGGTGGCGCTGCTGGGGGTCCATCAGTCGGGCGTCGTAGCGGCTGATGCCGAAGTGGTCCGGGTCGAAGTCCAGCGGTCCGTCCAGCTGACTGCGCGCCCCGACCAGGCCGTCCGCCGCGTCGAAGTGCTCGATGCCCCGGCCGGCGGCGGTCACCATCTCCCAGAAGGCGGCCAGGTCCGGGGCGCCGGGGAGCCGTACGGCCATGCCGATGATCGCGATCGGTTCGTCACCCGCCACGGCCTCGGCCCGAGCACCCGTCGTGCCGACGGTGCTACCGGTCGAGCCTCCGGGTCCGTCGAGGAATCGGGCCAGCCGTCGTACGGTGACGTGCTCGAACAGCTCGGCGACCGTGAAGCGCAGACCCAACTTCGTTGTACAGTAAAGGTGGTAGCGCATCAGCGTCAGGCTGGACGCACCCGCGTCGAAGAAGGAACGGTCGGGGCCGATGGCCGCGCCGGTCACCGCCTCGAACGCCTCGGCCAGCCGGGCTTCGCGCTCCGACAGCACGGGCGCGCCACCCGTACGTCCGTGCAGCTCCTCACCGGGGGAGCGCAGGGCTCCTGCGCGGTCGAGTTTGCCGCTGGGGGTGCGGGGCAGGGTCTCCAGACGCCGGAAGCGGTCGATCCGTACGTAGGCGGGCAGCAACGCGGCCAGGTGGGCGGTGAGTTCCCCGGCCGTGGGTGTCCGTCCGCGACCTTGGAAGCAGGCCACCAGCAGCTTGCCGTCGCGTGCCACCACGGCGTTGACGATCTCCGGGTGCCGCAGCAGGGCCACCTCGATCGAGCCCAACTCCAGCCGGTGACCGCTCAGTTTGATCTGCTGGTCGTCGCGGCCCAGGTAGTGCAGCAGGCCCTGCCGGTCGAAGCGGGCCCGGTCGCCACTGCGGTAGAACAGCCCCAGGCCCGGCAGTTCGACGAAACGCCCGTCGCCCAGTCCGTCCTCGCCGAGGTAGCAGCGCTCGGCCATCGTGCCACCGATGAGCAGGTCGCCGGGGCAGCCGGCCGGGACGGCCTGGTCGGCCTCGTCCACCACCCGCAGCACGGCGCCGGCCACGGGTCGGCCGATGGCGGGGCGATCCGGCCAGTGAGCGGGGTCGCCTTCGAGGCACAGGCTGCTCACCACGTGCGTCTCGGTCGGGCCGTAGTGGTTGAAGAGACGGGCACCCGGCAGGCCGGCGAACCAGCGTCGAATGGCCTCGGTGCAGACCAACTGCTCCCCTGCAGTGACCACTTCACGCAGCCGAGCGGGGTAACGACCGAGGTGGACGGCGTGCTCGGCGAGGAGTTGCAGGGCCACGTAGGGCATGAAGACGCGCTCCACCCCCGCCGACTCCAGCTGCGCCAACAGGGCCGGCCCGTCCTGCCGCCAGCCGGGCCGCACCAGGTGCAGGCGGCCGCCTCCGCAGAGCGTGCCGAAGATCTCCTGGAAGGAGACGTCGAAGGAGAGCGCGGAGAACTGCTGGGTCACGGCGGGCGCCCCCAGGCCGCCCGCCTCAGCCTGCCACTGGAGCAGGTTGCACAGGGTCCGGTCCGACACCTGGACGCCCTTGGGAGTCCCGGTGGAGCCCGAGGTGAAGAGGGTGTAGAGCGGCCGGATGCCGTCGTGCGGAGGAAGAGCGGGCGCGGGAGTGCCTACGGGGGTCAGCGTGACGGCGTGTCGCGTCACGCCGCCCGGGTCGACGGCGTCGAACGCCGCCTCACCGCCCGGCGGCAGCAGAACGCACAGCGGCTCCGCCTGTTCTAGGATCAGCCGCAGCAGGTGCGGCGGGTAGGACGGGTCGAGCGGCACGATCGTCAGGTTGAGCCGGGCCAGCGCCAGCAGTGCCACCACGTGCTCGACGCAGGGGTCGAAGTACAACGCGACGCGGCACGGGAGGTCGTCCTCGTCCGGTGCCGGGCACGCCGACCGCAGTTCGACGGCGAGCGCGGCCGCGTGGGCGTCGAGTTCGGCGTAACTCAGCGTGCGGAGACCGTCGTCCAGGGCGGTTGCGTCCGGGGTCCGGGCGACCTGCCGGGCGAAGCCGTCGGCCACGGTCGTGTACGTCATCTCCGCCGTCGGGCCGTCGCCGTGCTGCGGCAGGCTGTTGCGGTAGGGAGCCGCCAACTCGGCTACGGTGGCGGGCTCGTCGGCGGCGAGCAGGTCCAGGCCGCGCCGGAACAGCCCGGCCATCGCCTCGACCTGGGCGGCGTCGAAGTGGTCGGCGGCGTACTCCCACACGCAGTCCAGGTCACCGGCGTGCTCAACCACGAACAGGGTCATGGGGCACTTGGCCTCGGCCGGCGCCCACCACAGCGGGCGGGCGGTGCAGGATGGCAGGGCCAGTGCCCCGAAGTCGGTGTTCTCCTGGACGAAGAGGACGTCGAACGGCGACTTCCCCGCCGCTGGGCCCAGGTCGGCCAGCACGTCGGACAGCGTGACGTCCTGCCGGTCCAGCACCTCGCGCACCCCAGCGGCCAGGCGTCGCAGTTGGTTGCGCAGCTCCTCACCGGGGGTGAGGGACAGCGGCAGCAGCACGGTGTTCGCGAACATGCCGACGCCCGCCTCGAACTCCTGCACCGGCCGGTTGGCCACCGGAGTGGCCACCCGCAGCCTGGTCCGGCCGGTCACGGCGTACAGGCTCCAGGCGAAGACGCCCAGCAGCAACTGGAAGCGGGTCAGGCCCAGTTCGCTGCAGAGCCGGTCGACGTGGGCGCGGCGCACGACGTCCAGCGTGGTGTGCAGCAGCCGCCCCTCGGAGAACGGGCGGGCGTGGCTCGGCTGCAGCGGCTCGGCGACGTCGTCCAACCCGGCGTAGTGGGCCAGCAGTTCGGCGCGCTGCGCGCGATATCCCGGGTGGTCGGACCACTCGGCCTGCCAGTGTGCGAAGTCCAGCGGCGTGAGCGCGGGCGTGGGCTGCGCCCGGGGCGGTCCGCTCCCGCCGCTCGGGGCGGGCTCGTACCCGGCCGACAGGTCGCGGAAGAGCACGTTGAGCGACCAGCCGTCGACGGCGATGTGGTGCAGGTGGAGCAGCAGGACGCCGCCCCCGTCCTGCGGCAGCCAGCAGGCGCGCAGCATCCGGGGCCGCGCCAGGTCGAAGGCAGGAGCGAAGAACGCCTCGGCGAAAGCCTGTTGGCCGTTCTCGTCGTCGGGCGTGCCGGTGCCGGGGTCGGTCCAGGGGTCGTACGGCTCGCCCACCACCTGGCGCAGGCCCTCGGGCGTCGCCTCGAACCCGGTACGCAGCGCCGGGTGTTGGTTCACCAGGCGTCGAAGCGACCGTCGGAGAGCCGCCGCGTCGACCGGACCGTTGATCCGCACGGCGGTGGTCACGTCGTAGGCGCGGGAGCCTGGTGAGCGCTGCTGGAAGAGCCACAGCCGCTGCTGCTCGCTGGTCGCCGGGGCTGTGCGGGCCTCGGTGGGCCCGGTCGGCACAGGATAGTGCGCCTGTCCGGAGGCGCGGGCGGTGGCGATGGCCTTGGCGAGCGAGGCGAAGTCCCCTCGTAGGACGGTGGACTGTGGCAGGTCGCAGCCCCAGCGGCGCCTGACCTCGAAGCGCAGCCGCAGCGCCTTCAGCGAGTCGCCGCCGACGCTGGTCCAGCCGTCGTCGAGCCGGGGGTCGGGCATGCCCAGGACCTCCGCCACCAGCTCCAGCACCTCACGCTGCCAGGCGGTCGCGGCGGTGCCCGGTCCGTTCGTCCGTCGCCAGGCCCGGTCGTCGCGGTTCAGCAGCGCGGCCTGGTCGACCTTGCCGTTGGCGTTCAGCGGCAGCGCGTCGAGCAGATAGAGGTGGTGGGGCCGCATGTAGGCGGGCAGCCCGCTCGCCAGGTGGCGGTCGAACTCCTCGAAGGTCAGCTCGCCGTCGAGCACGAGGTAGGCGAGCAGCTCGTTCGGGCCGTACTCTCCGTCGCGGCGGGTGCAGACGTACGCCTGCCGCACGGCCGGGTGCTTGACGATCTGCCGTTCCAGCTCGCCGGGTTCGATCCGGAAGCCGCGGACCTTCACCTGGCGGTCGGCGCGTCCGACGTACTCCACGACGCCGTCGGGGTCGGCACGGACCAGGTCGCCCGTCCGGTAGTGGAGGTCACGGCCGTCGTCGTACCAGGGCAGCCGGACGAAACGCCGTCCGGTCTCCTCGGGCAGGTTGCGGTAGCCGGCCGCCAGACCGGCTCCGGCCAGGTGGAGTTCGGCGACCTCGCCGGGTGCGGCCTCCCGGTCGGTACCCGGCACGACGAGGACCGCCCGCGTGTCGGGCAGTGGGCGCCCGATCGGGACGACGTCCGCGGCGAAGTCCCGGGGGATGGGGTGGTAGAGCGCGAACGTGGTGGTCTCGGTCGGGCCGTAGATGTTGTGCAAGCGGGTGGGGCTGTCCGCGTTGTGACGGTACCAGCGGTGTATCAGGTGGGCGTTGAGCTGCTCGCCGCCCACCAGCACCTGCCCCACGCCGGCGAAACAGCCGGGGACGGCGTCCACCACGGCGTTGAAAAGTGCCACGGTGACGAAGAGGGTGTCGATCCGATCGCGCAGCAGTGCGGCCGCCAGCCGGTGCGGGGTCTGGACGTCCGCGTCGTCCATGATCACGCAGCAGCCACCGGTCAGCAGCGGCGCCCACACCTCGAAGTTCAGCGCGTCGAACGCGGGGTTGGACATGCAGGCGTAGCGCGCACCCTGCTCCAGCTCGATGTACCCCGGGCGGGCCAGCCGCAGCACGCCGCTCTCCGTCACCTCCACTCCCTTGGGGAGGCCGGTGGTTCCGGAGGTGTAGAAGAGGAAGGAGACTGGCGCTCCGGTGAACATGGGCTCCGGCGTGGGGTGTTGGCCGGGCGAGGTGGCGAGCAGGGCGGCTGCCGGGAGGGGGCTTACGCCCTCCGGCAGGTCCTCGGGTGCTGCCTCCGCGTGGATCAGTGCCACGGCGGCGGAGTCGGTCAGGATGTGACGACGGCGCTCCGGCGGGCTCTGCGCGTCGAGCGGCACGACCTTGGCGCCGACGCGGAGGACGCCGAGCATGGCGCAGACCAGCTGCCAGGAGCGGGGGAGGTGGACCGCCACCGCCTGGCCGGGCTGGACTCCGCTGCGGCGCAGCCCGTCGGCCACCGCCGTTCCGGCCTCGTCCAGGGCGGCGTAGTCGAGCCGCTGGTCGCCGTCTATCAGCGCGAGCGCGCCGGGGGTCTGCAGCGCCCACGCGTGCACGCCTTGGGCGAGGCCGGTGACGGGCGGTGCGGTGACGGGTTCGGCAGTGCTTCGCATCACGCCTCCCGCACGGCGTGCAGGTCGCCGGTCGAGGACACCGACGGCACGGGGGAGGCCGGCTCCGGCACCCGTGGCAGTTCCGCCGCGATCAGCTCCGCGATCCGCGGCACCGCGTCGCTCTCCAGCATGTCCCAGTGGCTGCAGCCCACCGGCTCCACCAACAGGCCGTCGCCGGCGCGCCGTTGCCAGAACGCGCGGGCTTCGCGCTCTGCCGCCTCGTCACCCCCTCCCTCGGACGCCTGGACGAACACCAGCCGGGCCGGTGACGGCGGCACGAGGTAATCGCGGGCGGACATCCGGTTGTGGTTGTAGATCCGGAAGTACCGGTCGATCTGGTCGTCCTCGATGCCCGGGTACATCCCGTTGAACCTGACCAGCTTCTCGCGGAAGTCCGCCGCCTCGACGGGCTCGATCGCGGCCCGCTCCTGCGGGTCGTCGGTGCCACGGGTGTCGAGCAGGACCACGCTGAACCGGGGGTGCCCGGCCTCGGCCAGCAGCCGTCCCATCTCGTGGGCGACCAGTCCGCCGTAGGAGAGCCCGCACAGCACCAGCGACTCGTCCGCGCGCGGCCCGACCAGCTCCAGGTAGTGCCGCGCCATGGCCTCGACGGTGGGCAGCGGCGTTTCGCCGGGGTCCAGGCCGGGTGACTGGATGCCGTACACGCCGATCTCCTCCGGCAGCGCGGCGGCAAGCGAGAGGTAGCAGAAGGCGGTGCCGCCGGCTGGGTGGACGCAGACCACCCGCCGGCGTCCGTCGCCCGCACGGAACTCGATCAGGCTGCCGCTCCGCTGCCGGGCCGCGCCGGTGCGCAGGCGCTTGGCCAGCGTCTCGATTGTCGGGTGCGCGATGACGTCACGGATGGGCAGGCTGTCGCCGAACTCCTCGCGGACGGCGGCCGCCACCTTGATGGCGGAGATCGAAGTGCCGCCGATCTCGAAGAAGTTGTCGGTGATGCCGATCGCGGGGTGCAGCAGCACGCGCTTCCAGATACGGTAGAGGGCCATCTCGACGTGGTCGCGCGGGGTGGCCGTGTTGACCTGCCGTGGGACGGCCGCCCGGGCCTGCCGCAGTAGTTCGGCGCGGTCCAGCTTGCCGCTGCGGCCCCGCGGCAGCGCGGGCAGTTCGACGAAGAGCGCGGGAATCATGTAGTCCGGCAGCCGCTCGGACAGCGCGGCGCGCCACTCGTGCGGCTGCCTCGGCTCGGCGCCGCCCCGGCCGATGGTGGCCACCAGGCGCAGTTCGCCGGCCTCGTCGCGGTCGGCGAGGACGGCCGCTTCGCGCACACCGGACACGGCCAGCAGTGCCGCCTCCACCTCACGGGGCTCGATCCGGAAGCCGCGCAGTTTGACCTGATCGTCACGGCGGCCCAGGAACTCGGCGTTGCCGTCGGGGAGTCGGCGGGCGAGGTCGCCGGTGCGGTAGATGCGCTCACCCGGTACGAAGGGGTCGGGGAGGAACCGTTCGTCCGTCAGGTCCGGCCGGTTCAGGTAGCCCGCGGCGAGTCCGGCGCCACCGGTCCAGACCTCTCCCGTGACCCCGGCGGGCACCGGCTGGAGCCGTTCGTCGAGCAGGTAGAGGCGGGTGTTGCCCAGCGGCCGGCCGATCGGGCAAGGTCGGTCGAGGGGCTGCGGGTCGGTGTAGAAGGTGCAGTAGAGCGTGCTCTCGGTGGGGCCGTAGCCGTAGCAGATCCGCAGGCCGGGCAGCACCTGCGTCATGCGGTGGAGCGCGATCTCGGGGAGGGACTCCACGCCGGTCAGCAGCTGGCGCAGGGCGAGACCCGCCAGGCGCTCCTCGGGTGCCTCGTCGATCCACCGGATGTACGCCGGAGGCAGGAACGCCTGGACGATGCGGTGCCGGCGCATCCACTCCATCAGCGCCTCGGGGTCGGCGCGCAGGTCGTCGGGGACGACGTGCAGCACGGCACCCGTGGTGAGCGGTAGCAGGATCTCGTGGATCGTCGCGTCGAAGCCGATGCTGGACCACGCGGAAGTCGCCTCACCGGGTGTCGCGCCGAACCGGGCGAGCCAGGTGTCGAAGAGGTTGAGCACACTGCCGTGCGTCACCGCGACGCCCTTGGGGCGGCCGGTGGAGCCCGAGGTGTAAAGCACGTAGGCCAGGTGCGACGGGCCGACCGCGATCGCTGGGGCGTCGTCACGTACACCCTCCGCCTCGACCGTGCGCAGGTCCTGCCAGCCGTCCTTGGAGGTCGCGGTGCTCAGTACCAGGGCCGGCGCGGCGTCCGCCACCATGGCGGTCAGCCGCTCGGTGGGCTGACCGGGATCGAGCGGGAGGAAGGCGGCACCCGCCTTGACGATGCCGAGGACACCCACGACCAGTTCCGTGGACCGTCCGGCGTGCAGGCCGACCACCTGGTCGGGTCCGATCCCGCGCGCGATCAGCGCGTGCGCCAACCGGTTGGCGCGCCGCTCCAGCGTGGCGTAGTCGGTTCGCTCACCGGCACAGACGAGCGCCGGTCCATCCGGGCGGGCCCGCGCCTGCGCTTCGAAGCGCTCGATCAGGCCGCCCAGCCCGGAGGGCGGTACGGCTTCGGCGCCCTGGGTGGCGTCCCAGTCCGTGAGCAGCCGGTGCCGCTCGTCCGAGTCCATCAGCGCGAGCTCCGCGACCTGCACGTCGGGCTCGTCCACCATCTGGGCCAGCACTCGTCGCAGGTAGCCCGCATAGCGTTCGGCGCTGTCATGGTCGAACAGGGCGGTGGCGTAGTCGAGATGGCCGACCAGACGGCCGTTCTCCTCGGCCAGCGACAGGGCGAGGTCGAACTTGGCGGCTGCGAAGGGGATTTCGAGGGGCTCCGCCTCGACGTCCGGCAGGTCCAACAGGCCGGTTCGCGACGGCTGCCAGGCGAACATGGTCTGGAACAGCGGCGAATGGGCGTTGCTGCGCGGCGGGTTGACCAACTCCACGACACGCTCGAACGGCAGGTCCTGGTGGTCCAACGCCCCACGGACGGCGGCGCGTGTCCGACCCAGCGCGGTGGAGACCGTCGGTGCACCGGACAGGTCGACCCGCACGGCCAGGGAGTTGACGAAGAAACCGATGAGTCCGGCGAGATCACGGCTGCGGCGGTTCGCCGTCGGTACGCCGACCACGATGTCGGTCTCTCCGGCCAGCCGCGACAGCATGAGGGACCAGCCCGTCAGCGCGGCGACGAAGAGGGTGCCGCCGTGCCGCCGCGCGAGCGTCCGCAGGCCGGCCGTCAGCTCCTCGTCCAGGGTGATCGCCACCCGGCCGCCGTGATAGTTCTGCTCGGGCGGGCGAGGCCGGTCGGTCGGCAGTTCGAGCAAGGGCGGGGCACCGGCCAGGTTCTGCTGCCAGTACGCGGCCTGGGAGGTCTGCTCCTCGCTGTCCATCCACTCGCGCTGGCGGCGGGCGTAGTCGGCGTACTGGAGGGGCAGCGGTGGCAACGGGTCGTCGTCGCCGCGGAGGAACGCCGAGTAGAGCACGGTGAGTTCGCGCATCATGACGTCCATGGACGATCCGTCGAACACCGTGTGATGCATCGTGAGCAGCAACGCGTGATGATCCGCGGCCAAGGTGACCAGGCGGCCACGGGCCAGCGGGCCGCTGGCCTGATCGAATGGTGCGGTGGCTTCCGCACGTTGCAGGGCGGCCAGCCGCGCTTCGGGATCGGGGACACCGGTCAGATCGTCCGTCAGGAGCTGGTACCCGATACCCGGCCGATCGATCCACTGGTGCACGTCGCCGTCCGTGGGGACCAGGCGGGTCCGCAGCACCTCGTGCCGTACGACGATCGTGTCCAGCGCCCGGGCCAGCACCCCATGGTCCAGCGGCCCGCGCAGCCGGTGGACGACCGACTCGTTGTAGGCCTCGCCGGCGCCGGTCAGCTGAGCCAGCGTCCAGAGCCTTTGCTGCGCGAAGGAGAGCGGCTGCGGTTCGTCCCGGCGGGCCGCCGCCGATTCGTCTGAGTCGTGCCGTGCCCCGTCGCGGTGGCTGCTGGTGGTCGAAGGGGAGGTGCGTATCGTCGGCAAAGCCAGCTCTTTCCTCTGATTGGAGGACAGTTGGGGAGGCGTGAGAAAACAACTCACTGGCCCGGCGGCGGGCGCGAGGGGATGAATGACTATTCGACGGGTGCGCCGCTCGGACTGCGGACACCTGGTGTGCCTATCAGCGGTGCGCCCACAATGGGTCGCCGGGCTGTTCCTCGTTCAGGCGGACTCAGTGCCTGCCGATGAGCGGAGACCGCGTATGGCCGGCGCGGGCGGAACGGCCGCCTCCTTCCACAAGTGCCCCTCGGCGGAGCGGATGTTCGGCACGGCGTGTATCCACCATCTCACCCACCGCGTGCTCATTTCCTGGCAGGACAGGCAGTCAACGGCCAACTGTCTGAACAGGGAGAAAGGTTGGTCGCCGTTCTGATCCAGCGTCTCGCTTGATGATTGATCATGTCGCTGGAGGTGTCAATGCCCGATCTCCTCCGCATGAGCAGCACGGGTTTTTCAGCACCTGGAACAGGCAGGCGATCCGGAGACCGGCAGTTGGCGGGTCTCCGCGCCGACCCGGGACATCCACCTCGACAAGGCCCTCGCCGAGGGCAGCCTCCGTCCCTGCGGATCTTCGGGACGCCACCGGCGGAGCGATGTGTGCAAGGGGGAGGCTTGACCGATGCACCGCGTCTCAAGCACGACCGGGCCGACCCGGGGCCGAGGGGTTCGGTCAGCGCCTTGGCCTGGTCCACGTCGACTTCACGACGCAGAGGCGTACTCCCAAGGCCCCGTACACCTGGTATCGCGATCTGATTGACACTCACAGAGCTAGGTGTGAAAGGCAGTTGGGTGACGAGCTCAGATCCTCCCGAGGTCCGGGGCCCGATCGGTCGCCAGCAGGGCGGCGCCGATCGCGCCGGCATCATTGGCGAAGCGGGCCGTCAGTACGGGCACGGGCGGGCGATCTCCGGGTGAATAGAGCCAGCGGGCGAACGAGGCGCGCGCGGGTGCGAGCAGCAGTTCTCCTGCGGAGATCGGACCGCCTCCGACGACCACCACGGAGGGATCGAACAGGTTGGCCAAGGCGGCCAGTCCGGTGCCGGTGAGCGCTCCCACCCGGTCCAGGATCGCCAGGGCCTGCTCATCGCCGCTGTTGGCGGCCTCGGTGACCGCCTCTCCCGCGCCTGCGGGGCCCTGGCCGATCAGGCGGGCCAGCAGCGACGTCGGGTGGGCCGCCGCAGCCTGTCGCCCGAGTCTCGCGATGGCGGCGCCGGACGCCGACACTCCCCAGCATCCGCGGTTGCCGCACTCGCACAGTGGGCCGCGGGGATCGACCGTCAGGTGGCTGGCCTCGGCCGCGAAGCCGTGCGAGCCGCGAAGCAGGCGGCCGGCGACGACCACGCCGCAACCCAGACCCGTGCCCAGCGTCACCAGCACCAGGTGGTCATGTCCGCGCCCTGCACCAAGGCGGTACTCGGCCCACGCGGCCGCGTTCGCGTCGTTGTCGGTCACCACCGGCAGTCCCACCGCGTCCGCGATCAGGGTCCGTAGCGGAGCTCGCGCGAAGTCCAGACCGGGCGCGAAGGCCAGCTCCCCGGTACGGGCGTCGACCATCCCGGGCAGCCCGACGCCGACCGCGGTGACCCGCTTGCTCCGCACCTGCGCCACCAGGTCGCTGATGGCACCGACCAGCGCGTTCGCCGTGCGGCGCGGTGTGGCACAGCGGGCCCGCGCCGACACCGTGCCGTCGGCCGCCACCCGCACCGCCGCGATCTTCGTGGCGCCGACATCGACGCCGACGGCCTCTGGCGGGGCGGCGGCCGGGAGCGATGGGGACGACGGTGTCATGGCCCCTCCGGCAGGAGCACGCGGGCCTCGCCCTGCACTGCGGCGGTGCGCAGCTCGAAGCCGCCCGGCCCGCGCACGGCGGACAGGTCGCACGGCCGGTCGGCGTTCAGCAGATCGCGTCCGACCCGCACCCGGACCGGCACCCCCGCGCCGGTCCGCTCGTTCAGCCCCTTGACGTAGCACGCCCCCAGCCGTCCGTTGGACACCCGTACGACGGCGCATCCGTCCCCGACGAGGTCGACGGCGACGACGTGCTCCCCGCACGTGGTGCGTGCCCGTAAGGGTCCGCCCGAGCGGTTGAAGAGGAAGACGAGCACGTCCTCGGGTTCCGCGGTGGTCCTGCGCAGCTCGAGCCATTCCCGCGGTCCGGTACGCCGAGGTACGCCGCTGCTCTCGCCAAGCCACTCCTCGACGGCCGTTCCGACGGGCTTCCCGCCGAGGGCCACCGTGCGTACCCTGGCCGGCTCGCCCAGCGGCGCGGCGTATCGCCGCACCGCATCGGCCAGATCGGTACAGGAGCGCAGGTTCTCGTCCAGGTGGGGGAGTTCTCCCAGCATGAGGAGCGATCCGCCCTGCTCGGTGAACCTGGCGAGCCGCTGTTGCAGTGCCTGCTCCATGAAGCGGCCCGCCACTGCGACCAGTGGCCCTGCATCAGGATCGAGTGCGACTCGGCCGGTCAGTTCCTCCACCTGGAAGGGCAGGTTGTGTCGCAGGCAGTGGGCGACGAAGGGCAGCAGGGTCCGACCGGCCGAGGGCACGGGCCGATCCGCGGCCCCGACGCCGGGCCGGCTCGTCGCCCGGTACCACGCACCGATTGCCGCGTACGGAGGATGGACACCCCACCGTACTCCGGGCTCCGGGCGGGAGACGGCCAGCACGTCCTGCTGGCCGGCCAGAAAGTGGGTCAACACCTGTACGGCGGCGAAGGCCGGGCCGGGGTCGGCGTCGACCAGGATCGGAGCGGCGTCCCCGTACGGCGGATCGAACTGCGCGGGATCGCCGGCCGTCTCCGTCAACCAGGAGCGATCCACCGCAAGGTGGTCGCCCCAGCCCGCAGTGGCGCAGGCCGGATAGACGCTGATGCCGGTCGCCCCGCACGCCACGCCGAGCAGGGTGTGGTGGATCGGGACCACCGGGAAGGCGCAGCTCGCATCCGCCCAGCGGAACCCCCAGTTCTCCTCGATGTTGGGGCCTCGTCCCCCTTTGGCCGCCAGAACGTAGTTGACCAGCGCCTCCTCGTCCGCCAGCACGTTGCCCGCCCAGCTCGTGTAGGCGCGGGGCAGTGCAGTGGGCGCGCCGACTCTGTTCCTGGCCAACCAGGCGTCGTACCGTCCGGCCGCCCGGCCGGGGATGCGGTCGGCCCTGGCCGGCGGCGAGTACGTGGTGAAGACGGGGATGTCCGGCCCGAGCGCCTCGGCCAGCCCCGCCATCCCGGCGGCGAGGACCTCGGCCGACCACTGCCCCCAGCTGACCAGGGAGAGCAGCCCGTTCGGGGACGGCGGACACTCCGCCCGGGTGGGTGCCTCCACGCCGGGTGCGAAGCGGGCGAAGGCGTCGGCACAAGGCTGCGAGTAGTCGAGCGCGTCGATCGGTAGGGCGGTCTCCCCGTAGTGCCCCTCGTTGCCGATCTGGACGGCGACGACCGGCCCCTGCGGATGAACGAATGGCCGGAGGAACCGGCCGACAGCGCGAAGCCAGCCTGTCGCATCCTTCAGGAATTTCGGGTCCAGAGCCGACGGAAGCGCGAACTGCTGGCAGGGCAGCGGTCGGCCGTCGGCCGACCGTGCGGCGTGCCGATCCGGATCGAGGGTGGGGCTGACGCGGTCGGGCAGTCCACCGAAGGGCAGTTCGGCATGGACGAAGGGGCCCGGCTTCAGGAGTGCGAGCAGGCCCGTCGCCGCAATCAGCTCCAGGAAGGCGGCCAGATCGCGGTTGCCGTCCCGGTCGAAGCACAACCGCCGGCCGCCGCCCTGGCTGATCTCGTGGTGCCGCCAGGGAACGTAGCAGGTCACCACCTCGATGCCGGCGTCGCGCATGGCGCCCAGCTTGGCCGCCCACCGCCCGCGGTGATCCCGGTAGTAGGGGTACTCACCGGCGATGAGGAACCGGGGGCGGTCGTCCAGCCACAGCGTTCCGTCCACGAAGGACGGGTGCGCACCATCCTGTCCGGCGCTCATGAGGCCGGGTTCTCGTCCGGGGCGAGCAGGACCTTCATCGCACTGTACCCGCGGCCGGGCGACGGCCGTCCCCGCCCGTCGGGTGCGACCGCCAGCAGCGCCAGGGCCTCGGTGTACCGTTCGAGAGGCAGCACGTGGGTCACCAGTTCTTCGAGTGGCAGATCCCGTGCGAGGTCCACCGCCAGCTCGAAGTCCGTCGGCCGGTACGGTCCTGCCCCCACCAGACGGATCCCTCTGGTCACCAGAGCCCGCAGCGGGATGGTGGCGACGCCGGCCTCCCGCTCGCCCATCACCACGACGGTGCCCCCGGCCGCCACCGCGCTCAGGACATCACCCGGTACCGACCCTGTCGTATCTATGACCACGTCGGATGCCGGCCTGCCTGACCCGGCCGCCTCCTCCGGGGAAAGTACCCGCACCGTTCGCGGCAGCATCAGGCGGGCGATCTCCGCCCTCCTCGGATCACGCTCGGTCAGTGTCACCCTGGCGCCGCGCCGTGCCACGACCATCGCGCACAGTGTGCCGATGGGGCCGGCGCCGAGCACGAGCACCTGGTCGTCCCACCGCAGCCGAGCTGCCCTCAGGTTGTTGAGCACGCAGGCGAGCGGTTCCACCAGCGCCCCTCGCCGGTAGGACACCGAGACGGGCAGCTGATGGACGAAGCGCTCGGGCACGACGGCGAACTCGGCCATCGTCCCGTCACGGTCGACGCCGACCTCCCGGCCTTCCTTCGCCGCGCAGTGCGCCGGCATCCCTCGGCGGCAGGGACGGCACCGGCCGCAGTAGTACGTCGGGTTGATCACCACACGGTCGCCCGGCATCACCGAGCTGATGCCGGACCCGACCGCGGCCACCGCGCCGACCGCCTCATGCCCCAGCACCACACCGCGTCGTGCCGGGAACTCACCCAGCAGGATCGCCCGGTCGGTGCCGCAGACACCGGTGGCGGCCACCTTGACCAGGACGTCGCCGACGTCGAAGGAAGGGACCTCACGATCGTGGATGCCCGCCAGGCCCACATCTTCGAAGACGATGGCCTTCATCACAGCCTCCCATCGGAGCTCTCACCAAAAGTGTCATAAAATGCCTGATATGAGCTTGTTTCGGCGGCCGGGCGGGAGCGAACTCCCGTCGAACTCGCGCCTGAGGATCCTGCTGCTCGGCGCGTCGGGGTTCGTGGGGGGCGGCCTGTGGACCTATCTGACACCCCGTCACGATGTCGTCGGCACCTTCGGTACCCGGTCGATCGCGGGGCTGGTCCACGTGGACCTGCGCGACGAGCGGCGACTGGCGGCGCTGGTGGCCGACGGCTTCGACCTGGTCGTCCACGCAGCCGGCCTGGTCCCGTTGGAGGCGGCCGAAGCCGACCCGGAGCTGGCCCACCGCCTCAACGTCCGTCCCGTCGAGGTGCTGCTGGATGCCGTGCGCGCCTCGACGGCGAAGCTGGTCCTTCTGTCCAGCGACAACGTCTTCGACGGCACCCGCCACCAGTACACCGAGGAAGACCCCCGATCCCCCGTCAACGTCTACGGGCGGACCAAGGCGGCAGCCGAGGACTTGCTGCTCGCCGACGGCGCACACCTGATCGTACGGATCCCCTTGGTCTTCGGACGCGGCCCCTGGTCGAACACCTTCCTGGCACGGCTGGCCCAGCCGACGACCACCGCCCGTACGGACCTGGTCTGCGCCCCCGTCTACCTTCCCAGCCTCGGCCCGGCCCTGGCCCGGCTGTGGGACCGCACGGGTGTCGTGCACTACGGCGGCAGCGATGTGGTGACCCGATTCGAGCTGATGTCCAGAGTCCAGCAGGCACTGGACCTGCCCACCCAGGTGGTGGCAGCCCAGGAGAAGGAGGCCTGCCCCGGCGGTTGCCGCCGCCCGCCGCGGCTGGTGCTGCGCAGCACCCGGCACCGCCTGCTGGGCCCCGGGCTGGACTCCGCGCTCGCCCACCTCGCGGGCCTGCCGCCCACCTGATGGCCTGCCATCTGCGGGCCGGCTGCTCGCCATGTCACCCGCCGGGGAGGTGGTCGGTCACGAGAGCCAGGTGGCTCTCGGCGTCGACCCGCCCGGCGCGGCCGAGCTGCTGGGCGAGATCGTTGATCAGCAGGGTGCCGAGCAGATAGTGGCCGAGCGCGAGCTCCGCGGGTGCGGAGTCCCTTCCCCGCAGGTCGGGCTTCGGCTTGCGGTCCGAAAGCCGGCACGGCGCCTCCGCCAGGACATGCAGGTCGTGCGTGAGCAGGAGCCGCTGCGTCCAGCCCGGATCGTCGCGGAACAAGCCCGACAGGCCCTCGCACGACTCCAGGTGGGGCAGGAACCGGTGAATCGCCGCGCGGTAGCCCGGGAAGGGCGGCTGCCGGAACCCCACCTGGTAGTCGTACCGCTTCGACCTGCGCACCGAGAAGCCCATCCGGAGCGCGGGATCCCACACGGTGAGGCTGAAGAGCGTCTTCGCCACGTCGTAGACCGGATCCCACGGCTCGGTGGAGCCGCGCGGATCGATGAGCCGGAAGTCTCCCGCTGCCGCACCGGGGCGGGTGGACAGCAGCACGTTGCGTGTGTTGGCGTCCCCGTGGGCAGGGGCCATCAACCTGGCCGGCGTCATCCGGGCCGACCGGCCCGCCAGGCGTTCCAGCACGAGGTGTGGGGCCTCGCACGCCACGCCGTTGACCGTGACGCGCTCGGCCGTCATCAGGCCGGCGGGCAGCGCCCCCCGCAACGCGGGCAGCCGCCGGAGGAACCGGCCCACGACGACTTCCGTAAGGTATCCGGCCGGGGTGGGGTGGGACTGCACGGCGTACCCGTCCAGGACAAGGGTCTTGACGAGCGCCGTGTACCGGCTGAAGAACTCCCGCGTGCCCTCTGGCGACTCCCGCAGGGGCGCCGCCAGGTCCGCCGAGTCGTAGAACGGCGTCGTACAGGCCGACCATCCGTCACCATCGACGAAGTGCGTGATCGGCAGGTAGTGCGCCGCCAACCGCGGTGCCAGGGTACGCAGTAGCTCGATCTGGCCCAGCTTGCGGCGGAAGGACACCAGGTCGTGGCCGTCCACGGCGCCCTGTGCGGGCACCAGGACCTTGACCGCCAGGTCCTCCCCGGCCGAGGTGGTGGCCCGGTACACCCGGGCCGGGGAGCCGCCGTCCAGGATCTCGTGTGCGACTTCGAGGCCGAGGGTGTCGGTGACGGCCGCCAGGGCCGCCTCGTCGGTCCACCCGCCGGGCGGGCGGGAGGTCATGGCCGTGATGTGCCGGCGATCGGTCACCACAGGTGTCTCCTCGCTGAGCTTCGCCGCCCCGCCTACCAGCGGATCGAGTCGATCAGTGCCGCGTGCAGCTGCTGTGTGCAGGCGGCGATGCACGACCGCTGGTTGAACGGGCTGATGTCCAGGAGCAAGGTGTCGTGCAGCGACTTGCCGTAGGCGTCGGTGATGGTGACCCCGGCCCGTTCCGCCAGGAACACCGAGGCTGCGATGTCGTACGGGAACAGATGCAGGATGCTCCCGCGGCCGACCCGGCGAAAGTCCGCCTCGGTGGCAGGGCGGTCGCGGAGCAACCGGTTGCCGATGTCGACGTAGGCGTCCATCTGTCCGGTGATGATCCGTGAGATGGAGAAGGAGGCGCTGTTGAACACGTACACGCCGCCGGTGTTGGCCGATGCGTCGATCAGGTGGCCGTAGGCACCGGTCATCAACTCCGCCGGATGGCCGTTGAACTCCAGCGACCAGAACATCCGGTCGAGATCGACGCTGGACGACAGCTGGGGCACCGGAGCGGGATAGCCGCCGGACTCGACCCCGGCCCCTTGGGCGTCGGCGTAGAGCCAGTTGCCGGACTTGATCTCCTGGAGCATCGCGTACCGGATGTCCCCGATGACGGGCGCCTCGCCGAAGGGGGCCGCGGCGATGGATACGCAGGCCATCTCCAGATCGGCGGCAGCACCGCGCGTGCCGTCGATCGGGTCGATGATCAGGACGTACGCGGGGTTCCGGCCGAGCGTGCGCAGCCCCTCGCTCTCGGTGTAGACGGCGACGGGCTCGTTCTGCTCCCTCAGGAAGTCCCATGCGGCGCGTTCGGCGAGCACATCGACGGGGAACTCGGCGTCTCCCCCCTTCGCCGTGCCCATCACGTAGCGGCTGCCGACGTCGTGCAGGCCGGTGCGGACGGCCGCCCGGATTCGCCGGGACAGCTCCTGGACCAGGCCCCTCATGAGACCGAGAGGAAGAGTCGTTCCAGCAGGTCGCACATCTCGTCCGCCTCCTGACGGGTCATGATCAGCGCCGGTCGGACCTTCAGCACGTTGCCGTGCCCGTACAGCGAGGTCCGCAGCAGCAGCCCGTGGTCCATGCCGAGTTCGGCCAGGTGGTTGGTGAGCTGAGGATCGGGCCGGCCCGCACGGTCCACGATGTCGATGCCGATCATCAGCCCCACACCGCGGACCTCCTGAACGAACGGCACCTTCGTGGCCAGGTCGCGCAGCCGGTCGAGAACGTACGCGCCGACGGTTCGCACGTTCTCAAGGAACCCGGGGCGGCCGATGATCTCAAGTGTCTTCAGAGCGGCCGCGGCGGCCATCACGTTGCCGCCGAAGGTCGAGTTGATGTGGTGCCCCTCCACACCGGCCAGCCGGTCTTCGGTCAGGATGCCGGCGATGGGCATCCCGGAGCCGCCGAGCCCCTTGCCGAAGGTCATCATGTGCGGGGTGACACCGAAATGGTCGGCCGCGAACATGCGGCCGGTGCGCCCGAACCCGGTCTGGATCTCGTCGAAGACCAACACGATGCCGCGCTCCTCGCACAGCTCCTTGAGCGCCTTCAGATAGCCGTCGGGCGGGACCACGTTGCCGCCGTTGCCGCTGATCGGCTCCAGCACCACACAGGCCACCCGGCCGGTGCTCGCGTAGTCGATGAAGTCGTTGATCCGCTCGACGCACATCAGGCCGCAGGTGGCCCGTTCCTGCCCGTAGAAGCAGCGCAGGCAGTGCGGATCGGGGACGTGCACGACACCGGGGAGGTGCGAGGGGAAGGGGGTGCGCCGGAACGCGGCGCCGGAGGCGCCGATCATGCCGAGGGTCTGGCCCAGGTGCCCGCGGAAGAGCGTGATCACGTCGGAGTTCCCGGTGTGGACCTGGGCGATCTTCACCGCGCTCTCGTTGGCGTCGGAGCCGCTCGCCGACTTCAGGTGTACCCGGGTGAGGTTCGGTGGTGAGACCTCGGCCAGCTTCGACACCAGCGCGTTCAGCGGTTCGGTCTGGAACTTCGAGGTGACGTGGATGAGCTGGCCGGCGTGCTCGCGGACGGTCGCCACGATCTCGGGGTGGGCGTAGCCCAGGCTCAGGTTGAACGTCCCCGAGGAGCAGTCGAGATAGCGCCGACCGTCATCGGAGTAGAGGTAGACACCCTCGCCCCTGACCACCCGGAGCTTGTCCGGCGGGTAGTAGTAGTGCTGAAGGACGTCGGCGGCGTCCGTCCCGGACGGCCGCTTCGGTGCCGCGGTGCTGACCTGTTCCATAGACTTCCCTCTGAGAATTCCTGACAGATCGATCTGATCGAACGATTCGAAACGCAGATCCGCCTCACCGAGATCGAGCGAGGCGGTTATTGAATTGGGTATGACGACGCATCGAATGCCGGCCCGTTTCGCCGCGCGCACGCCGCTCGGTGAATCCTCGAATGCCACCGCCCGCCCGGCGGGAATTCCCAGGGAGGCGAGTGCCGCGAGGTACAGGTTCGGCGCGGGCTTCGCGCTGACCCGGTCTCCGTCGGCGCACTGCACCGTGCTCCACCCCTGGGCGATACCGCATTGCCGGGTGTATCGGGTGATCCATTCCCGGGTCGAGTTGCTGACGATCCCACGGGTCAATCCCAGCGCATCAACCGCCCGCAGGGTTCCTTGTACGCCGGGCCGGCTGGACAGCCCGCCGAGCAGTTCCCGCTGCCGGCAGTGAAGCCGCTCCTGCACCTCGCGTCGGTCCACCGTGCGCCCGGTGAGCCGTTCCAGATGTGTCCACAGGTCGAACCCGATGGTGCCGACGAGCGATGACCAGACGTCCATCGCGAGCTGATGACCGAAGTCCTGGAAGATCTCCGCATGGGCGCGGAAGATCTCGGATTCCGGATCCCACAGCGTCCCGTCGAAATCGAAGAGGACCGCATGCACTTCCCTCACGTTCACCTCCGTCGGGCGGTAGAAGGCCGCGCGGCCAGGAGTTTGTACACGGATCCGAAGCATCCGGGCATCCATCATCGCGGAGCCGGAACAGGCTCGCCATTCATAGTTCGTCAACATACCCTCGGTCGGAGTATTTCGCGCGGCGTGGATGGGCGGACGGTGATCGACTCGGAGCGGTGCCGACGCACGGTCGGCGCGAGAGTCGAGGAGTCATGGACGAAGACATCCACCCCGCCGGTGCGGCGGCGCCCTCGGGCGGGCCGCGGGTGGCCGTGGTGGGACACGTCGAGTGGACGACGATCGCAGGTCTTGACCAGGTGCCCACCGCCGGTGAGGTGATCCACGCGGAGCGGCTCTGGCGGGGCCCGGCAGGGGGTGGTGCGGTCGCGGCCGTCCGGCTGGCCGAACTGACCGGCGGTTGCACGTTCTTCACCGCCTTCGGCGACGACCACGCGGGGCGGCGCTCGCGCGCGGAACTCGAGCACCGGGGCGTACGGGTGCTGGCCGCCTCCCGGGCCGGCCCCACGCGCGCGGCGGTGAGCATGGTCGACCGGTTCGGTGAACGCACCACCATCACCCTGGGCGAACGCCTGCAACCCGCCGCGGCAGATCCCCTCGACTGGGGGGAACTGGCGTCGTTCGACGCGGTGTTCTTCACCGCTGGGGATGCTGCCTTGCTGCGCCGGGCCCGTCAGGCCAGGGTGCTCGTGGTGACGGCGCGTGAATTCACCACCGTGCTGGACTCCGGTGTCAGGGTCGACGCGCTGGTGGGCAGTGGCTGCGACCCGGCAGAGCAGTGCGACCCGGCGCTGCTGCGCAGGCCGCCGGATCTCGTGGTCAGCACCGAAGGTCATCGCGGCGGTGTGTTCACCTGTGGTGGCCAGCCCCCCCGTCGCTACCGACCCGCCCGCGCACCAGGCCCCCTGGTGGACACCTACGGGGTGGGGGACAACTTCGCGGCCGTCCTCACGTATGCGCTCGCCGCCGGCTCGGCCACCGCCGAGGCACTGGACCTCGCAGCCAGGCATGGTGCGGCCTGTACCGCGCGGCGGGGCCCGTTCGCGGCCGGGCCGACTGCTGGGCGACGGGCAGCGCGGGTATGAAGCGGATCCTCCTCCTGTGGGACATCGACGGCACGCTGATCGACTGCGGGGCCAGCTGCGAGGCCGTCTACCCGCTCGCGTTCGAACGCCTCACCGGCAGGCCGGCCCGCCACCGGGTCGCCACCGCAGGTCGCACCGAACTGGACATCATGGACGAGTTGTTCGCCCGGCACGGTATCAACGGGGGCGAACAGAGCCGGGTTGCCTCTGAGTTGGCCACGCAACTGCATCGGCGGGCCACCGAGCTCCGTACGGTTGGACGGGTCCTGCCCGGCGCCGTCGAGGCCCTGCGGGCGTTGCGAGCACGGCGCGAGGTGGCGCAGTCCGTGCTGACCGGGAATCTCCGGGCCAACGCCGTCCTGAAGCTGCGGCTGTTCGGGCTGGCGGAATTCGTGGACATCGGAGTCGGCGCCTACGGCAGCGACGCCCGCGAGCGGGCTGCTCTCCTCCCGGTGGCCCGGCGGCGCGCAGCTGCCGCGTACGGGCACCACTTCGATTCCGGCAGCACCCTCCTGATCGGCGACACTCCGCAGGACGTGCACGCGGGACGCATCGGCGGATCTCGGGTGATCGCCGTCGCCTCGGGCGCGAGCAGCGGCGCCGCGTTGCGGGAGGCGGGAGCTGATTCGGTTCTGGCGGACCTGCGCGACACCGCTGCCGTGCTCCATGCCGTCCAGGCGCTGAGCCCGGGTGCGCGGAGCGCCGGATGAACGAGAGCAATCGTCCGGTGAGCCTGGTCTCGGTGGTCATGCCCGCCCGAAACGCCGAGCTGACGATAGCCGCGCAGCTGGAGGCCCTGCGTCGGCAGACCTATCCGGACCGGTGGGAGCTCATCGTCGTCGAGAACGGATCGAGCGACGGCACCCGCGCGCTCCTGCGGTCCTGGCAGCAGCGGATGCCGCAGCTCAGGGTGGTCGACGTCGCCGAGGACTGCGGCGTCAACCGTGCGCGCAACATCGGTTGCCGGCGCGCGTACGGTGACTTCGTGCTCTGCTGCGACGCGGACGACGTGGTGGCCCCCGGGTGGATGGCCGGCCTGGTCGACGTCCTACGAACCAGCCCGGCCGTCGGGGGCGCGCTCGAACGCCGCCTGCTCAACGCGCAGGTGGCCCTCGCCGCGCGCCCGCCGAAGGAGGCCGACGCACTGCTCGACACCTTCGGCTTCCTGCCGTACCCGGCGGGAGCCAACTGCGGGTTCCACAAGGAGCTGTGGAGTCGGTTGGGCGGCTTCGACGAGAGCTACCGCTACGGCAGCGACGATGTCGAATTCTTCTGGCGCGCCCAGCTGACCGGGAACCAGTTGGCCTTCTCGCCCCACGGCGTCGTGCACTACCGGCTCCGTGGTGATTCACGGGCCATCGCACGACAGCTCTACCGCTACGGCCGTTCGCACCCAAAGCTTTTCCGGGACTTCGCAGGCCACGGCATGCCCTCCTCGCGGCCGGGCGACGTCGCCGGCTCCTGGTGGAGGATTCTGGTGCACGCGCCCGACCTGGTCGGCCCTGCGGAAAGTCGCGCCGCATGGCTGGCCCAACTCGCCCTGCGGGTCGGCCGCATCGTCGGCAGCGTCAGATATCGGCGGTGCTACCTGTAGACCGTCCGAAGTCCGACATTCTCGTGGATCAAGGCCGCGGACCTGTCATACCTCTGGGGCCACGCCACCGAGCACTTACCACCAGCCGCCCTGACCTGCTCGGCTGACGTCGCCCTCCGTCGCCAGCGCATGTGAGACGGAGCCGTTGGCTGGACTGGCCCTGTTCCGGCGCCTACAGCCGGCGGAACACGGAGCTCAGTGTTTCGATCTCCTGCGTGGAGAGCTTGTCGGTGAGGTGGCGGCGTACCGCGTTGTCCAGGCCGGGGTGTACCGCGGTGATGGCCGCGCGTCCGGTGTCGGTGAGGGTGACGGTGACAGCGCCGGCGCGTTCGCGGGTGACGAGTCCGCGCTTGCCCATGCGGGTGAGCTGGTGGGAGATGCGCGTGCGGTCCCAGCCGAGTGACGCGGCGAGCTCGCTCTGGCGCAGGGCGCCTCCCGCCTTGCTGAGGTTGACGAGGATCGTCAGGTCCGGCTCGGACAGGCCCGCCGCCTCGGCGGTGTCCGCGATCACGCGTGCTCGGACGACCTCGTGGGCGCGCTTGAAGGCGCTCCAGAAATCGACGGGCTCGGACGCGGCGTCGGTCATGGCCTCGTCCGACGCGGCGGTCTCCCCGCTCCTTGTTGACATATCAACGCGCCTTTTCTTAGTGTTGAGATGTCAACGCTAACAGGTGGCTGCGCCCGCGGCAGCCCCCTGTCGGCCGCGTCCACCTTCACGCCCATCTGCGGCATCACCCACTGACTCACACACTCCGATCCCGCACCCACCGGGCGCGGGTCCTCTGTGCCGGCGCCTGCTCGACACATGGCCCTGCTTCCTGTGACGGGGCCCTGTGGTCGGCCACTCCCTCACCGGTTCCACGGCCACTGTTGGCGACGCCGGTGCCCACCCACACAGAGAACAGGCTGCGAATCGTGAACACATCCGAGTCACTGCTCACCGAGCTGGTCCGGTCCGACAAGCCGATCGGAGTAGGGATCATCGGACTCGGGGCGCATGGTAGCTGGGCCGAGCGCTCTCACCTGCCGGCCCTGCGCGCCGTCCCGGGTTACGAGCTGAAGGCCCTGAGTACCAGTTCGAAACAGTCGGCGGAGCGCTCAGGTCGGAAGCACGGTGTCCCTCGCACCTTCGGGACGGCGGCCGAGCTGGCTGCCTGCGAAGAGGTGGACCTCGTGGTCGTGGCGGTGAAGGTGCCGCACCACCGGGAACTGGTGCAGACGGCGCTGAGCGCCGGAAAGAGCGTGCTGTGCGAGTGGCCGCTGGGCAACGGGCTCGCGGAGGCCGAGGACATGGCGCAGCAAGCGCTCAGCCGCGCCGTGCCGACCGTCGTCGGACTCCAGGCGCGGTCGCACCCGGCCCTCGCCTATGCACGGGATCTCGTGGCCAACGGCCACGTGGGGGAGGTGCTGTCCACGACGGTCGTCGGCTCCGGCGGCGCCTGGGGCGCTACCGTCGGCCCCGGCGATCACTACGTGCTCGACGCCGCCAACGGCGCGACACTGCTGACCATTCCCTTCAGCCACACCCTCGACGGACTCGCGTCCGTCCTGGGAGAGCCCGAGGAACTGCGGATCCAACTGGGGTCGCGCCGTACGTCGGCCGTGGACACCGAGAGCGGGCATCCCGTGCCCATGACCGCCGCGGACCAGGTGGTGGCCTCGGGACGGCTGCCGGGCGGCGCGGTGGCCACCTTCCACTACCGGGGAGGCATGTCCCGGGGCACCAACTTCCGCTGGGAGATCAACGGCACCGAGGGCGACCTCGTCCTCACCGCCCCGATCGGCCATCTCCAGCTCAGCCCGGTCACCCTCGAAGGCGGCCGCGGAACGTCCCCCGGACTCGCTCCCCTCACGGTGCCGGAATCGTACGTTCGCGTCCCGCAACTGGACCCCCGAGCCGACGCGCCGCTCTACGCGGTCGCTCACGCCTACCAGCAGTTCCTGGACGACCTGCGCGAGGGCACGTCGGCGGTACCCGATTTCGCGCACGGCGCCGCCCGGCACCGCAGCATCGAATCCGCCATGACGACAGCCTGACCGGACGTGCCGGCCTCGGCCCACCCACCAGGGGACTGCCACATGAGGCCGAAGCATCGCGTGGTCGGTCGGGCCGGTCGACAGCTGGGAGGGGCAGATCCGGCACGGCCCCCGCGCCGGTGTGGGGAGATCGGGTGGCACGGAACTCGACAAGCTGGTCTGGCAGGCTCAGAACCGCGTTCTCCTGCCCCTCATCGACGACGCCCGCGTCGGCTTCGTCGAGCTGCTTCCGCGCATAGCGGTGCGCGGCGTCACCCGACTCGTCGACACCTACGTCCGACAGTCGTGCCCAGGGTTCCCGCAGGCCCCGGCCCGGGGCGTCTCACGCCCGCGCCGTGGGACCGGGCGCTCGTCGACTCCATGGCCGAACTGCGAACCGCGGTGGTCGAGGAGGTGGTCGCCGACATCCTCCTCGACGACCTGGCCGAGCACCGGAACGTCGAATGACAGCCCGTTCGACGGGCTTAGGGGTTCGGTCTCGTCCACGCCGACTTCGGGACGCAGCGCCGCACCGCGAAGGCCTCGTACGCCTGGTACCACGACCTGATTGCCGCCCACCGGTAGGGCACACAAGGTAGTTGGCCCCCGGGGGGAGCTTGCAACCGGTCGGCCCCGATGCCGCTTCGGCGCGGCTCTGCCTCCGGTGTTCGGCCGGGAGGCCGCCGGAGTGCTCTCATCGGCGGTCGGGCGGGGTGTCCGGGCCGGCTGTCCCGGACCCTCCGGGCAGTCCTGTCGACAAGCTCTACCCGAGGGCCCGGCTCGGCTCCTGTCGTGCCCTCCACCAGCGGCGTATCGATCGTGGTAGTCAACGTGCATACCGATGGAACCCCCGGAATCGACGTTCAGGAGGATGCCGTGTCGTCGTCCATCGGGACGACGACGACCGGGAGGCGGGCGTGGTGGACGACCTCGGTACTGGTTGACCCAAGGGTGAGGCGCCCCCAGGCACCCGATCCTCGGGAACCGACGACGAGAAGGCAGGCGTCCCTGCTTGCTTCGAGGAGGACCTGCGCCGGACGTCCGCGTTCACACACGATCTCCACTTCCACCGGCGGGCCGCCGAGCTGTAGCTGCAGTTCCTTGATGGAGTCGGCCACGGACTGCATGACGAGATCGCGCTGCTGCGGGATGGGACCGCTGTCGGGGCCCGAGCCGGCCGTCCGCTCGAAGCCCGAGTACTGGGTCGGGGTGTACTCGAATGCACAGGCGGCCCGAAGGCCGGTGCCACGCAGCTGCGCCTCGCGGAGCGCGAAGATCACGGCCTTCCGGGCTGGGGCTGACCCATCCGTGCCGACCACGATCGGGTGGGTCGGGCGGGAGACAGGAGTATCGGTCATCGGAGACCTCCGGCGATTCGGCGGGCGGGGAGGCGCGGTCTCTGCGAAGTCAGGGTCGGGGATGTCCCGGGTGCCCCGCTCGCTTGCCGCGTGCGCGGACCACCGTGCACCGCTGCCGATCCCTGCTTGGCTGGCCCTGAGGACGCTGGTCCGAGCGGGCTTGACCAGAGGTTGGTAACCCGTGCGCTTCTCAGCCTGCGCCCGTTCGTGCACAGGCACCAGCGCACGTCCGGCGTCGGTGGCAGGCGTGCCTTCCCGCAGGACCGCGGGCCCGACTCCGCGATCGGCGGTTCCTGTACGACGACCGTTGGGGGGCGGTGTAGCCGGGCGACCCGCATGACGGTCGGTACGGTCCCGGGCGGCTCGATCGGACGGGCGGCCGCGGGGGTGAACCCGCGCGACGGTATTCGTGCACCAGACGGGCCCGGTTACGGGCTTTGCCGGAGTAACCTGGGAGGTGCCGGAGAACTTACCGGTAGGACGATCGCGAGGAGTTGAAATATGCAGATCAGTGGAGCAGGAGCCCTGATTCTGCGACTCGTGGTCGCTAAATCCCAGCCCAGCCTTCTGGCCGGGGCATAAAGGGACCGCCGAGGTGGCGGGGGCGCAGGTACAAATCCTGTTGTTCAGATCAGCGTTTATTCAGGGCGTGGGCCGTTTTCGCAGAGATGCGGAGGCGGCCTTTTTGTTTTCCGCCGGACGGTAGTCGCAGTGCGATCCCATCGCGCGGTCATGAGCGTTGGGGCCGTTTCTGCCCCGCCGGGCGGCGGGACCCCTACCCAGAAGTGGATCTCAGGCACTTTAGGTGGTCCGCGGACATCCGATGGCCGTCCTGGCCGAGGCCTCCGAGCATGCCCTGGCCCTGGTCGTCGGCAGGCGGGGCGCGGGAGGTTTCACCGGCCGGCTGCTCGGGTCCGTCGGCCAGGGCGTCCCGTATCACGCTCGGTGTCCCGTCGTCACAGTGTCGGGGCCGGTCGGGCCTGGCGGATTCACGCGAGGGCCTCAGGCTGAAGGGCCGCAAACCGCCCGGCACGCTGTTCGCAACAATCGCTGTCGGGCCCCTTCCTCGGCGTCAGTCGTAGGGCACCGAGCGCGCCAGGAGGGCGACGCCGCGACGCCTTGCGTGCTCGTGGGTGATCCGGACGATTTCGTGCCAGAAGGGCGCCGCGGTGAGGTACGTGCCGAGCGCGGCCATGATTCCCAGGGCCACGTCCACGCTGATCCGGCCCTCCTCGGTCCAGTACACGTCCTGGAGGTCCAGCAGCAGCGCGAGCTCGTCCGCGATCAGGGCCGTGCCGGCTCCGTAACCCGCGGCGACCAGCGGATGCCGGACGGCTCGCTCGTCGCCGCGTACGGCGACCAGGCCGACGCCGGCCAGGGCCGCGATTCCGATGTTGTAGTGGTGCAGGTGCCGCCCGCCCACCGACACGTTGCCCCAGGGCAGCCAGCCGCCCCGGATGCCGTGGGTGATCAGCCGGACGGTGCCGAAGGTCGTACCGAAGGCGGTCCAGGTCACCAGGAGAGACCGCTTGGTCGGTGTCAGGTGCGTGTCGGCCGCCTGGCTCCAGCTACGTGCCAGGCCTGTGGGCGGGGCGCCGTGCCGCTGCCCTGTGCGGGCGCTCATGAATCAGCCCCTTCTCGTTGTCCTGCGGACGCTCGGGCGATGCGTTCCCGCAGGGCCCCGCGCGGGCGCATTCCCGTGGATCTGCCACCCCGACGGCGCAAGGCCGCTGCCGCCGGCACGAGGGCTCGGCGGTGCGCGGCCGGTCCTGACGGCCCAAACCCTGTGGGCCTGTCAACGACTCGGCGGAGCGGCCGGGGCAAGGGACGGAGCGGTAGCCGGGAAGTGGGGTGGAGGTCGCCCGCGGAGGACTCCGTTCAGGTTGGCGCGGACCCGAGAGAGGCGAG
This sequence comes from Kitasatospora sp. NPDC022785, assembly GCF_055561295.1. Lineage (NCBI taxonomy): Bacteria > Bacillati > Actinomycetota > Actinomycetes > Kitasatosporales > Streptomycetaceae > Kitasatospora > Kitasatospora sp. NPDC022785. The sequence continues at coordinate 202,208 of NZ_JBVHHB010000015.1, forward strand.
CCCGCGGCTGCGCGGCACATTCAGGAGTGATGACAGGGTGACTTCGAGACGCAGCGCCGCACCCCGAAGGCCTCCTACAGCTGGTAGCGCGAGCTGATCGCCGCCCATCGGATCCGAGGATGGTTGATGTCTCATAGGGCTTGGCGCTCGTCTGGCTTGCTTCGTACTCGGAGGGGGTCGGTGCGAGGTAGGTGCGCTGTCGCCTCGTCGGTCGGTGGGCGCGGCCCGGGAACTGTTGCTGCGACAGGTCCGGGCCGGGCGAATGCGGTTGCCGGGATGGGCGCAGAGGCGGGCGTCACGGGTGTGACATCAGACACATCGTTGCCGCCCGGGTGGCGGCCAACTGGCGTTCGCAGCGGCCGAATTTGCAGGTCCCGGGCACAATCCGCCGGCCCGGGCGAACCGGGTCCGGTCAAATGATCTGGCCACCCGGGGAGGATTGACCCTAGCCTGCCCGCCATGTCCCAGAACACGAACACCCCCGGCTTCCCCGGGCAGCCGGCCGCTCCGGTCGGCGACTCCGCCAAGGTGCAGCGCCAGGTACAGCAGCAGGCGGGCGTCGGACCGGTCTCCGGTGGCGGCGGCACCCTCTTCTCCGAGCCGGTCCTGGTGGTGAACCAGAAGGCCAAGCTGATCGAGCTGACTACTGAGGCTTTCAGGGTGGAGTCGGTGGGGTGAGTGGCAGGCCGGTGCCGGCCAGGCATCCATCGATAAGGGCGGGTCGAAGTTGGATGTGCCG
>NZ_JBVHHB010000016.1:0-149899 GCF_055561295.1 Kitasatospora sp. NPDC022785
AACGCCGAGACCAACAACCTGGACACCGGCAACGGCCACATGGAGGCCCTCTACTTCGGCGACAACAAGAGCTGGGGCTCGGGCAGCGGCAACGGACCCTGGGTCATGGCCGACCTGGAGAACGGCCTGTTCTCCGGGGTCAACCGCGGATCCAACGCCAACGACCCCAGCGTCCACAACCGCTTCCTGACCGCCATGCTCAAGGGCGGACCGAACCAGTGGGCCCTCCGCGGGGGCGATGCCCAGTCGGGCGGCCTGTCCACCTTCTACAACGGCGTGCGCCCCAACGCCACCGGCTACAACCCGATGCACAAGGAAGGCGCGATCATCCTCGGCATCGGCGGTGACAACAGCAAGTGGGCCCAGGGCACCTTCTACGAAGGCGTGATGACCCAGGGCTACCCGTCGGACACCACCGAGAACGCCGTCCAGGCCAACATCACCGCCGCCGGCTACGCCAGCGGCTCGACCGGCACCGGCACGCTGACCCCCGGCTCCCGGATCTCGCTGCGGGCCACCACCGCGCCCTGCTGCACCTCCCACTACCTCCGCCACGACGACGCCGACACCAAGGTCGTCATCTCCGGCACCACCGCCGCCAGCTCGGCCACCGACAAGGCCGACGCCACCTGGATCGTCCGCGCCGGCCTGGCCGACAGCTCCTGCCTGTCCTTCGAGTCCGCCAACAACCCCGGGCAGTTCCTGCACCACTACAACTACGAGCTCTACCTGGACTTCGACAGCGGGGCCGGCTCCTTCGCCCAGGACGCCACCTTCTGCCCGACCAAGGGCAACAGCGGGACGGGCACCTCCTTCCAGTCCGTCAACTTCCCGACGAAGTACCTCCGCCACTACAACTACACCGCCTACATAGCGTCCAACGGAGGCACCAACAGCTGGGACAGCACCACCAGTTGGGCCGCCGACACCAGCTGGACGATCGCCCAGCCCTGGAGCTGAGCCGACTCGCTCGGCGGACGGCGGCGGACCCGACGGCCGGGTCCGCCGCCGTCCGCCGTTCCCGTGCCGCGCCCCGGGGCCGGTGGCCGAGCCCGATCTCCGCCCGCCGCCGGTGGCGGGGGAGAGGGCGGCGAGGCGACGGGCCGGGCCTTCGTGATGCCCGGGCCCGGCCATCCCCGGGAGGGCCGCGCCGATCGGCTCGACGAGCCGCCCGTCATGGGTGCGGCCCGCGCGGGGGAGGGGCGCGGCCTGCCTGGGCTACCGCCCCGAGGCCGGATCGAAGCCTGACCGCATGGCAGTTGTTAACGCTAACATGCTTGCGCATGGTGGGCATGAGACAGTGGCGCCGCCGCGCCGCCACGAGGCGGCCGGTCGGACCGTGGCACCGGAGGGCTGTACGTGGGAGCTGAAGCGGTCGGTACCGAGGTGCGGCAGCCGGTGATGGCGGACGTCGCGAAACTGGCCGGCGTCTCCCACCGGACGGTGTCCCGGGTGCTCAACGGCGCCCCGCACGGGCGGCCCGGCACCCGCGGAAGGGTGCTCGCTGCGACCCGCGAACTCGACTACCGGCCCAACTCGGCGGCCCGCGCCCTGGTCACCCGCCGCTCGCGGGCCCTGGGCGTGGTCACCTTCGACTCCACGCTGTACGGGCCCGCGTCGATGCTGGACGGCATCGAGCGCGCCGCCCGCACCGCCGACTACTTCGTCAGCGTCGCCAGCCTGCGCTCGTTGGACGGCCGATCCGTGCAGGAGGCCGTGGACGGGATGCGCGACCAGGGCGTTGAAGGCGTCGTGGTGATCGCCCCGCAGGTCTCTGCGGTCGGCGCCCTCGCGAAGCTCTCCAGTTCGGTGCCGGTGGTCGCGATCGATCCGGCAGCCGGTCCCGGCTGCCGATGGTGTCGTTCGACAACCGGGCCGGTGCCGAGGCCGCCACCCGTTACCTGCTCGACCTCGGCCACCGGACCGGGCACCACCTGGCGGGCGCCGCGGGCTGGATGGAGAGCCGCGACCGCCAGGACGGCTGGCGGCGGACCCTGGAGGCCGGCGGCGCCCGCGTGCCGCCGGTCGAGACCGGCGACTGGACCTCCCGCTCCGGGTGCGAGGCGGGCTGCCGGATCGCCCACGACCCGGAGGTCACGGCCGTCTTCTGCGCCAACGACCACATGGCGCTCGGCCTGGTCCGCGCCCAGTACGAGGCGGGCCGCGCCATGCCGGGAGAGATCAGCGTGATCGGCTTCGACGACATCCCGGAGGCCGCGTACTTCACCCCGCCGCTCACCACCGTTCGCCAGGACTTCGGCGAACTCGGCCGCCACGCCCTCGAACTCCTCCTCGAGGAACTCGACGGCGTCGCCCACAACCACAACCACGTGCAGATCTCCCCGGAGATGGTCCTGCGCCGCAGTGCCAGCCCCGCCCGCCCCGTCTGACCCCTGCCGCCCGTGGCCGCCGGGGCGGCCGATCGGGGCGCTCGGTCCCGTTCGACGGGTGGGCGTCCGCGGATCCGGGGGCGGTGTCCGCGAAGGGCCCGCCTCGGCGGAGCGCGGGGAGCCCGTGCGGGCACGGGGCGCTTCGCGTCCGAAGGCCGGGGCCGGGGCCGGGGCCGGTCAGGCTTGTACGTTGCCCTGCCGAGGGGGCGAGGGGGTGCGGTCGGACCGGTCCCGGCCGGTGGGAACCCTCTTCGGCGAATGATCAACTCCTGAGTCTGTCGCGGAGTTGACGGGCGATCGGGTTGCTGCGGACGGCCTGGTCAAGATTGGGTAACGGGGCCCGGGGGCCTTGCCGGTTCTGATTGTGAGCGTTAACAATCTGTCTCGAGCGAAACGGCGCCGATACCTCCCGTTCATGTGAGCCGGTGCTGTTCGCGCGATCGACGATCCCGAGAGGAAGTCCCACCATGTCCAAGAGAGCTGCGGCGGCCCTGGTCGCCGGTGCGATGGTCACCGTCCTCACCGCGTGTGGTTCCGGCGGTGGCGGGGGCTCGGCCGACAAGGGAGCCGGCCACAAGCTCGTCGTGGGCTTCTCGCAGGTCGGCGCGGAGAGTGGCTGGCGCACCGCGAACACCAAGTCGATCCAGGAGTCCGCGAAGAAGGCCGGTATCGAGCTGAAGTTCTCCGATGCGCAGCAGAAGCAGGAGAACCAGATCAAGGCGATCCGCTCGTTCATCCAGCAGAAGGTCGACGTGATCGCCTTCTCGCCGGTGGTGGAGTCGGGTTGGGACACCGTGCTGAAGGAGGCGAAGGACGCCAAGATCCCGGTGATCCTCACCGACCGCGCGGTGGACTCCAAGGACGACTCGCTCTACGTCTCCTTCCTCGGCTCGGACTTCGTCGAGGAGGGCAAGAAGGCCGGCGACTGGCTGGTGAAGGAGTACCAGGGCAAGTCCGACGAGGTGAACATCGTCGAACTGCAGGGCACCACCGGTTCGGCGCCGGCCAACGACCGCAAGGCGGGCTTCGGTGACGTGATCAAGGCGGACGCGAAGTTCAAGGTGGTGGCCTCGCAGACCGGCGACTTCACCCGCGCGAAGGGCAAGGAGGTCATGCAGGCCTTCCTGAAGGCCCAGCCGAAGATCGACGTGCTGTACGCGCACAACGACGACATGGCGCTGGGGGCCATCCAGGCGATCGAGGAGGCCGGCAAGAAGCCGGGCACCGACATCAGGGTCATCTCGGTGGATGGGGTCAAGGACGCCTTCACGGCGATGACCCAGGGCAAGATCAACGTCGATGTGGAGTGCAACCCGATCCTCGGCGACCAGCTGATGGACCTGGTGAAGAAGGTCAAGGCCGGCGAGCAGGTGCCGAAGCGGATCAAGACGCAGGAGGGTGTCTTCACCCAGGACCAGGCCGCTGCCGCGCTGCCGACCCGCCAGTACTGAACGGGCCCGCCCGCCCGGGGAGTGATCGGCGGATCACTCCCCGGGCGGACAGGGTCGCACGAGGAGAGGAGAACCGGGGTGCGTCAGCAACCGGTCCTGGAAGTGCGGGGGATCCGCAAGGAGTTCCCCGGGGTGGTGGCGCTGGACGGGGTCGACTTCCGGCTCTTCCCAGGCGAGGTGCACGCCCTGATGGGGGAGAACGGCGCCGGCAAGTCCACGCTGATCAAGGTGCTGACCGGGGTGCACCCGGCGGACGGCGGCGAGGTGGTGCTGGCCGGAGAGCGGGTTCGGATCGCCGGTCCGCTGCAGGCCCAGGAGGTGGGCATCAGCACCGTCTACCAGGAGGTGAACCTCTGCCCGAACCTGTCGGTGGCGGAGAACATCTTCATCGGTCGCGAACCGCGCCGCCTCGGCCTGATCGACTGGGCCGAGATGCGCCGCAGGGCCGCCGAACTGGTCCGGACGATGGAGCTGGACGTCGACGTCAGTGCGCCGCTGGACAGCTACTCCATCGCCGTCCAGCAACTGGTCGCCATCGTCCGCGCGGTGGACGTCTCGGCCAAGGTGCTGATCCTGGACGAGCCGACCTCCAGCCTGGACCGTGAAGAGGTCAGCCAACTCTTCACCGTGATGCGGCGGTTGCGCGACCAGGGCGTCGCCATCCTGTTCGTCTCGCACTTCCTCGACCAGATCTACGAGATCTGCGACCGGATGACGGTGCTGCGCAACGGACGGCTCGAGGGCGAGTACCTGACCAGCGAGCTCAACCAGGTCGAACTGGTCTCGCGGATGATCGGGGCGGAGCTCGCCGGGCTCGACCGACTCGCCGGCGGCCACCGGGGCGAGCGCTCCGCTCCGGCCACCGGCCGGCCTTTCCTGGAGGCCGAGGGCCTGGCCCGGCAGGGCGCCGTCGCCCCGTACGACCTCGCCATCAGTCCCGGTGAAGTGATCGGCCTGGCGGGCCTGTTGGGATCCGGCCGGACCGAGGCCGCCAGGCTGCTGTTCGGCGCCGACCACAAGGACGGCGGCACCGTGCGGATCGACGGTACCGAGACCGACCTGCGCAGCCCGCGCGACGCGATCGCGCACGGCATCGCGTTCTGCTCGGAGAACCGCAAGACCGAGGGCCTGGTCGGCGAGCTGACCGTCCGGGAGAACATCGTGCTGGCGATGCAGGCGGCCCGCGGCTGGGCCCGTCCGCTGTCGCGCACCGTGCAGGACGCGCTGGCGCTGCGCTGGATCCGTGCCCTGGACATCCGCCCGGGCGATCCGGAGGCGCTGGTCCGCAACCTCAGCGGCGGAAACCAGCAGAAGGTGCTGCTGGCCCGCTGGCTGATCACCGACCCCAAGTTGCTGATCCTGGACGAGCCCACCCGCGGCATCGACATCGGCGCCAAGGCCGAGATCCAGAAGCTGGTCGCGAACCTCGCCGAGGAGGGCATGGCGGTGCTGTTCATCTCCGCCGAGCTGGAGGAGGTGCTGCGGCTCAGCCACCGCGTCGGGGTACTGCGCGACCGCCGGATGGTCGCCCAACTGCGCAACGACGACGCCCTCACCCCGGAGCGCGTCCTGGCCACCATCGCGAGTGGAGCGGAACAATGACCACGGCCTCGACCACCGGGAGGGGCAAGGCGGTGACCCGGTACCGGCTGTTCTGGCCGGCCGTGGTGCTGGCCGTGCTCCTGCTCGCCAACCTCGCCTTCACCCCGGACTTCTTCGCCGTCCACCTCAAGGACGGCCACCTGTACGGCAGCACGGTCGACATCCTGCACTTCGGCGCTCCGCTGATCCTGGTGTCGCTCGGCATGACCCTGGTGATCGCCACAGGCGGGATCGACCTCTCGGTCGGCTCCACCGTCGCCATCGCCGGCGCGCTGGCCTGCCTGCACATCAGCGAGGCGGCCGACCCGGCGAGTCTCGGCACGGTGCTCGGCGCGATCGGCATCGCGCTCGGTACGGCGGTGCTGCTGGGTGTCGCGAACGGGGTGCTGGTGGCCCGGATCGGGGTACAGCCGATCATCGCCACCCTGATCCTGATGGTCGCCGGCCGCGGCGTCGCCCAGCTGATCACCGACGGTCAGATCATCACGATCACCAGCGAGCCGTACAAGCTCATCGGCGGCGGCTACTGGCTGGGGATGCCGTTCGCGATCCTGCTCAGCGGGCTGGTCGCGCTGCTCACCGCGCTGCTCACCCGCTCCACCGCCCTCGGCCTGCTGCTGGAGTCGGTCGGTGGCAACCCGGTGGCCAGCCGGCTGGTCGGGATCCGGGCGATGCGCCTGGTCGGCCTGGTGTACGTGTTCAGCGCCCTCTGCGCGGCCGTCGCCGGACTGATGGTCTCCTCCAACGTCTCGGCGGCGGACGGCAACAACGCCGGTCTGTGGATCGAGCTCGATGCCATCCTCGCGGTGGTGATCGGCGGGACGTCGCTCAACGGGGGTCGCTTCTCGATCGGCGGCACGGTCCTCGGCGCGCTGATCATCCAGACCCTCTCCACCACGGTCTACACGATCGGCATCCCGCCGGAGACCACGCTGGTCTTCAAGGCGTTCGTCGTGATCACGGTCTGCCTGATCCAGTCGCCGAACTTCCGTGCCAAGGTCGCCCGGCGCGGCGCCGGGCGCCGGAGCACCGGCCGGCCGCGCCCTGCCACCACCACCAACCGGGAGGTCGGCGCGTGAACGCCAACGCCCTGCTGACCAGAGTGCGCGGACAGATCCCGCTGCTGGTCACCTCCGTCCTGCTGGTGTCGATGTTCACCGCCGGGTCGGTGCAGTACGACGGATTCTTCTCCGGGCAGGTGCTGCTCAACCTGCTGATCGACAACGCCTTCCTGCTCGTGGTCGCGGTCGGGATGACCTTCGTCGTGCTGACCGGCGGCATCGACCTGTCGGTCGGCGCGGTGGTGGCCCTGTCCACCATGGTCTCCGCCTGGCTGGTGGAGCGGCAGGGCTGGCCGCCGCTGCTGGTCATCCCGCTGGTGCTGGTGATGGGCACGGCCGGCGGTTGGGTGATGGGGTGGGTGATCCACACCTTCGAGATCCAGCCGTTCATCGTGACACTGGCGGGCATGTTCCTCGCCCGGGGCCTGTGCTACATGATCAGCATCGAGTCGATCTCCATCACGGATCCGTCGTACACCGCGATGGCGCAGACCCGCATCCCGCTCGGGGACCTGTTCGTCTCGCCGAGCGTGGTCATCGCGCTCCTGGTGGTGGCGGCCGGATTCGTCGTGCTGCACTACACCCGGCTCGGCCGGAACGTGTACGCGCTCGGCGGCAGCGAGCAGTCCGCCCTGCTGATGGGCCTGCCGGTGGGACGGACCAAGACCACCGTGTACGCGATCAGCGGCTTCTGTTCGGCGCTCGGCGGTGTGCTGCTCACCTTCTACATGCTCTCCGGCTACGGCCTGCACGCGGTCGGCCTGGAGCTGGACGCGATCGCCGCCGTGGTGATCGGCGGCACCCTGCTGACCGGCGGCTCCGGCTACCTGCTGGGCACCCTGCTGGGCGTGCTGGTGCTGGGCCTGATCCAGACCATCATCAGCTTCCAGGGCACCCTCAGCTCGTGGTGGACCAGGATCGTGATCGGCGGGCTGCTGTTCGTCTTCATCGTCCTGCAGCGTCTGATCACCGCCCGCCGGCGGTAGCGCACAACCCGGCCCCGGCACGGCCCGTCCGGTCCGTGCCGGGGCCGGGCCGTGCCACTGCGTGCGCACCGACGGCCGTCCGGGGCGGCGCGCGCGGCGGGAATTGTCAGACAAGCCCTAGCGAGGCGCGGGCTCCTCGTCGTCGGCGGTCCACCGGGACCGTCCGGCCGAAGCCGCGGGCTGCCGGGCGAGCGCCGGAAGCCGGGTCGTGCGGTGCGCACGACCCGGCTTCCGTGGTCGGAGTCAGCGGGCGCGCGGGTGACAGCGGTCGGCAACGTGGCGAGCAGGAGTGCGGAGCACGGGCCCGCGTCGCAACAGGACATGCGGCGGCAGAACCTGGCCGTCGTGCTCGGCGCGGTCGTCGCGCACAGCCCGCTCTCCCGCGCGGACGTCGCCGGGCGCGTCGGCCTGACCAGAGCGGCCGTCTCCTCACTGGTCGACGAGCTGATCGGCCGGGGCGCGGTGACCGAGGCGGCGGCCACCGCCCATGGCCGGGTCGGCCGCCCCTGACGGGCACTGACCGTGTGCGACGAAGGCCCGGCCGGTCTCGGGCTGGAGATCGGCGTCGCCCACCTCGGCGCGTGCGTCGCGGACCTGCGCGGCGAGCCGCGGATCTGGCGCCGGGTGGAACGGCCCAACGCCGGCCGCCCGGGCAGGTGCTGGCGGAGGCCACCGCGTTGGGCGCCGAGGTGGAGCGGAGGCCGAAGCCCTCGGGCTGCGCGTCGAGGGCCGGCTGCTGGCCGTGCCCGGGGTGGTGCCGAACCGGCCCGGCGGACTGGTCGAGCGCGCGCCCAACCTGGGCTGGAGCGGTGTCCGGCTCGCCGACCACTGGCCGGACCCGGACACGGTGCCCGAGCCGGAGAACGAGGCCAACCTCGGGGCCCTGGCCGAGTACTGGAACGCCGGGCGGCCCGAAGAGACCTTCGTGCACGTCTCCGCGGACGCCGGGATCGGTGCCGCCCTGGTCATCGATGGGCGGCTGTTCCGGGGCGCCCGCGGTTTCGCCGGCGAACTGGGCCACCTCCCCGTCCGGCCGGACGGCCCGGACTGCGCCTGCGGCTCCCGCGGCTGCCTGGAGCAGTACGCGGGCGAGGCGGCCGTGCTGCGCGAGGCCGGCCTCACGCCACACGGCCGCCCCGCGGGCGGTCCCACCGGGACGGGCCCCGGCCACCCCGTCGCCCTGCTGGCCGAACGGGCGGCAGCCGGGCACGCGCCCACCCTGCGGGCCCTGGAACCGCGCGGGTCGGGCCCTTGGCCTGGCCCTCACCTCCGCCGTCGACCTCATCGACCCGGACGGCCTCGTCCTCGGCGGTGCCTACGCCGAACTCGCCGACTGGCTGCTGCCGTCCGTGCGCGCCGAGCTGGCCGCCCGGGTCACCGTGCGGCCGTGGGCACCGGAGGCGGTGCGCCCGTCCGCCCTGGGCCGGCGCGGGCCCCTGCTGGGCGCGGCGTTGACGACGGTCCGCCGCATCATGGCGGACCCGACCCTGCTCCCCGCCGGGTGACCGGCGACCGCCGCGAGCAGCGGTTCCAGCCGGTGCGGGCCGGGCAGTTCTACTTCACCGAGCTGCACATCATCGACCGCTTCGGTCAGGCCCTGCGGCTGGTCACCGCCCAGCAGGGACAGCCCACCCAATTCGCCCCGGTGCGGGCCCCAGTATCACCCCGGATCCCCAGAAGCCGCCGTGGGCGGCAGCTTCACCTTCTCGGGCATCGAAGTGAACCCGGCCATCGGAACGGTGGACGTGGACCTGGAGGAGATGACCTCGACCACGGGGGATCACGAGAGCTACCGGAAGCGCACCGGTCAGGTGAAGGTGAAGAAGGGCAACGACGAGTTCTACTTCCGCAGCCTGCGTCCCCGGACCACGGTCGTCAACCGGGGCGACACCGTGGAGCTGTTGTGGGACGCTCCCGCCGACACAGGGATCACGTACACGATGTACTACCAGGGCGCGGACGGGAGGGAGAAGAGCGACAGCAGTCAGCCCAACTTCGGGGGCGGGGTGTGGAAGTCGCCGACGCTCACCGACAACGCGAACTTCACGCTGAAGGCGACCTTGGACGGACAGGACCGCTACCTGACCACCTATCTGACCGTCAACGACCCCAACCTTGTGGTCAACCAACTGACGGTCGGTGGTGACACCACGTTCGACGGGAAGGTCACCGCGACCGCCACCGGCAAGTCCGTCCGCATCCGGCCGAAACCTCACCGGTTCCACTCAGTCGCAAAGCGTTCAACGACCGGCTCGCGCGCCAGGACATCCACACCAGACCCGCCCGCACTGCAGCCCGCCCTCATCGCCCTCGCCACCGAGCTACCCGCACCGGCACTGGAACCTCCTCGACATTCACATCCATACTGCGCTGAAGTGGGCCCGCCACGCGCAACGCGACTGGAGCACCTACCTCACCGCGAGAGCCACCGACCTGACTGCTGCCACGTAACCAGCTCGGCCATGAACGACCTGCAGCACAACCCGGTGGCGTCTCCGGAAGGCCAATTAGGAGACTGCGAGCGTCCATCTCATTGACACTGGGCAGGAATTGACGTTCATTCAGTTTGTTTCGTTCAGTGTGGGACTGCTCGGGGGCGCCCTGCTCATCCATCGTGAGGAGCCCTGGCTTGACTGTCTCATGGGATCTGCTGATATCCACCGCAGGTGGTGTCACCGCAACGGTCGTGGGCGTCATCGCCGGCGGTGTCGTCGGGCGCCGCAGCCAGCACCAGCAATGGCTGCAGGGGACGCAGACCGCCGCCTACGAGAAGTTCCTGCAGGCGTTCGGGGGGCGTGGAGGCGGAGCTGCGCGAGGCCTTCCTCGACGAGCGCAGGCCCGCCGTTGACTGGGTGCCTTTCATGGCCGCCCAGCACTCGGTCAGCCTAGTTGCCGACCCGGCGACCAGCGCAGCAGCCGAGCGGGTCTGCGAGATCCTGGAGGACTTCACCATCCTCTTCCATGGTCGTCAGCCGACCGACCTCGAAGAACTGCGGCCGATTCATGCCGCGCTGGGCGAGGCTCACCTGAGCTTCGTCAATGCGGCCCGCTGTTCCCTTGCCCCGTCCCAACGGCGCCTGGACCGATCACTGGGAGGCCCCTCGCCCTGGCGGGGCGTCGAGTCCTTCTACACCCGACCTGATAGAAGCCTCGACTGAGCCTTGGCTGGACGTCCGACTGAAAGGTAGGAATAGCATGAATCTCCCTTGGGGAACCCTCATATCCACCGCCAGCGGAGTGGCCGCGACAATCCTTGGCATCCTCGTAGGAACCCTGGCCGGGCGCCGCAATGAATCCGGGCAGTGGATACGCGATCGGAAGATCGCGGCGTACGAGCGCCTTCTCCAGAGCTTCGGCGCGGTCGAGATCGGCATGCGCCACGCGTACTGGGAGCAGCGCGAGCCCGAGGGGATCGGCTGGGAGGAGTGGAACGCTGCCCTGGTGTCGGTCAGCCTGGTAGCCGATACCGATGTGGGGATCGCTGCGGAGCAACTCGCCTCAGTCGTAGGAGAGTTCAGTGCCTTCCCGTTCGGGGAGCCAAAGGACATGGCGATGCTTCGTCGGATTCATACGAAACTCGACGCTGCACAACGGGAGTTCGTCAAAGCCGCCAGGCGGTCGATCCACGCGTCAGACGCGAAGCAAGTCCCCTGGCGTTTGGGTGGTCCGCCACCCTGGGGTGAGATTGAACAGATCCATCAGCGAGACAACGACATCGGTCGCGTCATCCCCTGAACCACATTGGGTTTGGAGCGTCACGGGACATGCACAAAGGGCCCTTCCCGTACCATGTCGGGCCGAACAGTCACGCGAACGACGGCCACCGGTAGGCGGCCCACTCCCGCCAGCCCGCCCAGCCAGAGGGCGGGCCGGCGACCTCGCCGCCTCCCAACTCCGCCGCGTCGGGCTCCTCGAAGTGCGCCCGGCCATCCTGGATGTCGGCCTCGGTCATCGGGAACGTCTCCTCGGGGGTAGTCGCCCAGCGATGGGCGATCCGGGCGCGCTGGGTCGCATCGTCCACCGGCAGGTAGAGCATGCGGAAGGACGCGCCCTCGGCCTGCGCCAGCCACCGGATCGCAGACCGTTCGTCACGGGACCAACAGCCGTAGTCCACCACAACGTTGGTGCCCAGCTTGACCGCCTCCAAGGCGAGCCAGAGCATGCGCCCCTCCAACACGTCGCGCTTCCCGTTCGCCTCCGACTCACGGAACAAGGGAATCATCCAGTCGTCGGGTGTCAGGCGCAGCGCGCCGTGCTCATCGGCGAGCTGCCGAGCCCTCGTGGTCTTTCCGGCCCCTGGCAGGCCGACCATCAGGAACAACGTGGTCACACCCAGATGGTGGCAGGGAGGCCGGGCAGGCGACCACCGCTTTATCTGCCTGATGCCGGTCAGACCGCCCGCCCCATGACCCGAACAGCAGCTCAACGTGATGTTTGTGCAATCGCGAACCTGCCTCGGCGTGTCGGGTAACTCGAAGGCCGGAACGGCGCTGACGGCCAAGAGAGCCGTGGGTATGGGGCCGACACACCTGCGGACCCAGCGGGAGCTCACGAAACGGACGCCCGCGCCGGGCGGGCCGCCGAATGGATGGACCGCGCCGAAAGCCTGCCGCGGACGTCCGACGACCTGGAGGTCCTGCGGCAGAGCGCGCGCACCCTGCACAACGTTGGTGAGTGCGTTGTCGAGGTGGGGCACAACGCCCGGGCCGCCCGGTTGCTGGCGGAGAGCCGGGACATCGCGCACCGAACCGGCGCCTCCGACCATCGAGTACTACAGCCGGATTGCCCTGCCGCGTCTGGACGCTGCCGCAGGGTGCTGGTCCGGCCTGGAGGAGCGGTTCACCGAGGCTCCGAGTATCCCGAGGTCATCCCGCCGCGTGGGGAGACCGGTCGCTCGCCTGGATTGCCCTCGCCCGCGGGCAGTCCACGCAGGCCCCCGCCTCGCGAACTCCGCCGCCGAGCACGGTCGCAAGCGCTGCGACACCGGCACCGCGCTGCCGTCGCACTCACCGCCGTCCTGCCCTCCAGGGCGCACCGGACGCCGCCCTGGCGACCGCCGCCCGGGCGGTCGACCTCTCGCGGGCAGCGGGGGAGCGGACGCGGTCGAGCTCCCTGATCACCTACGCCGTCGAGGCGGCGCTGGCCTGCGGCCGCCACGACGAACCCGAGCGGCTCACCCACGAACTCGCCTCCGGACGAAGGAGAAGGACTCACTGGCCGCCAACGTCGAACTGCAGTTCCGCCGGGCGCACCCCGGCGCTTGGCGAAGCCGGGTCACTGAGTCGGAACTTGTGGTCGAAGACCGCCGTGACAGGGGCGTGGTCGGACCAGCGCTCGGCGTGGGAGGCAGGCCGCTCTACGTACGCCTCGGTGCAGCGGCTTGCGATACCCTCCGTCGTACAAATCAAGTCGATTCGCCAGCCGGAGTCGTTGTCGAAGGCGCGGCCGCGGTAGGACCACCAGCTGTAGGGGCCGGTGCGGTCGGGGTGGAGGCGGCGGACGACGTCGACGTAGCCGGCCTCCTCGTAGACGCGGGTGAGCCAGGCGCGCTCCTCGGGGAGGAAGCCGGCCGCCTTCTGGTTGGCCTTCCAGTTCTTGAGGTCCTCCGGGCGGTGGGCGATGTTCCAGTCGCCGCAGACCACGACCTCGCGGCCGTCGGCGGCGGCCCGGGTGCGGAGCCTGCCGAGGTGGACGAGGAATTCCGCCATGAAGCGTTCCTTCTCCTCCTGGCGTTCGGTGCCGACTTCTCCGGAAGGGAGGTAGAGGCTGGCCACCGTCAGACCCGGAAGGTCGATTTCGACATACCTGCCCGAATTGTCGAATTCCTCGGACTCGAATCCGACCACGGTGCGCTCCGGCTTCTGCCGGGACAGCACCGCGACGCCCGCACGGCCCTTGGTGACCGACGGTGCCCAGACCGCGTGCCAGCCCTCCAGGTCACGCAGCTCCACCGGGAGCTGCCCGGGCTCGGAGCGGACCTCCTGCAGGCAGATCACGTCCGCCTCGGTGGCCGCCAGCCACTCGATGAAGCCCTTCTTGGCGGCCGCCCGGATCCCGTTCACGTTGACACTCGTCACCACAATCACCCGGGAAGCCTACCGAGCGCCCCGGCCGGCCCGGCGGCGGCACGTCCGGGAACGGCACGTCCGGGAGGGGTCTCTCCGGGGCGGCGTCGGGTCCGGATGTCAGGATGTCGTGAACGCGGCATGAATCAGCGCGACAACCGCACCAACCGCCGCCATTGGTCTTGACCATCTCCGGAGACAGCCCCTAGGGTCACTTACTGCAAGGACCTTTAATAAAGAAGGACGGATAAAGCCCGCTCTCCCACCTGCCGCAACAGCGGACAGCGGGCCGGGTCCGCCCTCCTTTCGGCAGGGCGGACAAAGCAGGGTGGAGGCCACGGTGGGAACGACTGGACAGCTCACGGCGGTACCGGAGCCGAAGTACTGGCACCTGCGCACAGTGCTGCTCCGCGCGATCGACACGGAGTTCTCCACCGGCCAGGTCCTGCCCAACGAGCGCGAGCTCTCCGCCCGCTTCGGCGTGGCCCGGGCCACCCTGCGCCAGGCGCTCGACCAGCTGGAGCTGGAGGGCCGGCTGGTGCGCCGCCGCGGTATCGGCACCCTGATCGCGGCCCCCCGGGTCGGCGTTCCGGTCAACCGGCACGAGGAGGGCTGGCCCGGCACCGCCCGCAGCCAGGCCTGGCGCACCGTCGACTGCACCACCGCCCCGGCCTCCGACCGGCTCGCCAAGGCCCTGGGCGTCGCCGAGGGCGCCACCGTGCACACCGTCCGCCGGGTGCGGATGGTCCAGGGCCAGAACATGGCCACCGAGTCCCTGCACGTTCCCGCCTCCGCGCTGCCGCACCTGCCCGGCTTCCGCGCCGAGAGCGACCGTGCCCGTTCGGTGCTGCGCCAGCTGGAGCGCCTGGAGGTCGACGGCGAGTCCCGCGCCGTCGAGCTGGGCGTCGCCGAGGCCGAGGAAGCCGCCCTGCTGGAGCGCCCGCCCGGCTCGCCCGTCCTGGTGATGACCACTCAGTACGCCGCCGCCGGCCGCCTGGTCGCCCTCGCCGTCTCCACCTACCGCGCGGACACCTGCAAGCTCACCTTCGGCGAGACCGGCCTGGTCGAGGTCACCCCGGTCGCCGCCACCGCCGGTGCCACCACCGAGGTGCGCACCGCCTCCTGAACCACCCCGAAACACCCTCAGGCCGAGGCCCGGACGCCCCACAGGTGCCCGGGCCTCGGCCTTGGTGACGGGCGAGCAGCCGGGGCGCCGGGACGCTCGGCCACCGAGCGCAGGCATGCTCGGCCACCGAGCGCCGGTCCGCGCCCCACGGCCGAGCGGTCACCCGACGTCACCCGACGTCACCCGACGTCACCCCCGGGCGCCGGCGCCCGTCGGCGGGTCGACGGCGAAGAGCTGCTCCTCCACCTGGTCCAGCGCCACCCGCAGCGCACCCATCGCCACGACCTCCGAGCCGAGGGCGGCCAGCGCCACCTCGGGGGCGCGCAGGGTGAACTGGGCGAGGCGCTCGCGCAGCGGCTCCAGCACGCCGTCGAGGCCGGCGGCCCAGCCACCGACCACGACCAACTGCGGGTCGATGGCCAGCACCAGGGCGGCGACGCTCTGCACCAGGCGGGTCAGGAACCGGTCCATCGCGACCTTCGCCACCTCGTCACCCTCGCGGGCCAGCTTCAGCACCCGGGCGACGGCTGCCTCGTCCAGCGGGTTGAGCGGCTTGCCGGTGGTGGAGAGCAGGCGCTCGGGGGTGACCTCCTGACCGAGCAGGTGGAGGGCGCCGATCTCGCCGGCCGCACCGCCGAAGCCGCGGTGCAGCTTGCCGTTGATCAGTGAGCCGGCGCCGGGGCTGAGGCCGGCCATCACGAAGACCACGTCGTCCGCGCCGACCGCCGCGCCCTGCCAGTGCTCGGCGATGGCCGCCAGGTTGGCGTCGTTCTCGATCATCACCGGGCAGCGGAACGAGCGCCGCAGCCGGGCGCCCAGGTCGAGGCCGGTCCAGCCGGCCATGGCGGTGCCGAGCTGCACGGTGCCGTCCCGGTCGACGATGCCGGGGGTGCCGACGCCGACCGCCCAGAGGTTGTCCCGGGAGACGCCGGCTTTGCGCAGCACCTCGGCGACGACGGTGCGCACGGCGCTCAGCCGTTCCTCGGCGTCCAGGGTCTCCTCGACGGTCCGGAAGTGACTGCCCACCACCTCGCCGGTGAGGTCGGCGAGGATGACCCGGATGTCGTGCACACCGATCTCGACGCCGAGGATGTGCCCGGCCTCGGCGCGGAACCGGAACCAGCGTGCCGGACGCCCCCGGCGGCCCGCACCACCGGGCTGACCGCCGTTCTGCGGCTGGTCCACCTCGGCGACCAGGCCGGTCTCGACCAGCCCCTCGATCACACCCTCCACCGTCGGCCGGGAGAGTCCGGTGTCCCCGACCAGTTGAGTGAGGGTCACCGAGTGGCCGGCCCGCAGCGCCCGAAGCGTGACCGCCGCGTTGATCCGCCGCAGCAGCGAGGAGTCTCCTCCGGTGAGCCGATCCGCCAAAACGCTGCCCTTCGCCGTTCGCGCGACAGCCCTGGCGCGCGGTGCCGAGTGCGCGGCGACCACCGAGTGCCGACCACCGAAGGCCGACTGCCGGGTGTCCCACGAGAGTCCGCCGACCGGACCGCGGGCACGACAGCGCTGGGCCGCCTGCGCCAGGCCCGGAGGGCATGTGCCGGATGCTACCGGGGCCCAGGCCCGGCGGGCGAGCATCTCCGCAGCTCACCCAGGCTTCGGTATCGAAATGGTACGCACCGGGTCGCCGTGCGTACGCCGCCCTTCCATGGCGCCACCGGACGTCCCCGGGCTCCCTCCCGCCTCGGCCGCCGGAGCCGCGCCGCCTGGTCGGGACACCCCTGCCGAGCCTCTATGCTGCGGACATGCTGAACGAGACGCGCGACGTTCATCCCGGCGCAACTGTGCCGTCGGACCGGAGCTTTGTGCGGAGGGAGACCCGGCCGACTCCCGTGCCGTTCGTGCCGGAGGTCACCCTGCACATGGCGCAGGACGCCATCGCGCTGTGGGAGACCACGGAGGCGGCGCGCGGCGAGGAGGGCCTGGCGCCGCCGTTCTGGGCGTTCGCGTGGGCCGGCGGGGTCGGCGTCGCGCGGTACGTGCTCGACCACCCGGAGCTGGTCGCCGGGCGGACGGTGCTCGACCTGGCGGCAGGATCCGGGCTGGTGGGCATCGCGGCGGCACTGCGCGGCGCGCGGTCGGTGCGGGCCGCGGAGATCGACGCCTACGCGGTGGCCGCCATCGACGTCAACGCGGAGACGAACGGCGTCCGCGTCGACGCGGCGGTGGAGGACCTGCTGGACGGGGACGGCGCGCCGGCCGAGGTGGTGCTCGCCGGCGACGTCTTCTACGAGCGGGCGATGGCCGCCCGCTTCCTCCCCTTCCTGGAACGGGCGCGGGCCCGCGGCGCGGTGGTGATCGTCGGGGACCCGGGCCGGGCCTACCTGCCGCGCGAACGGTTCAGCGCACTGGCCGCGTACGACGTCCCGGTGGTCGCCGACCTGGAGGACGCCGCGCTCAAGACCACCACGGTCTGGCGGCTCGACCCGCCGAAGGATTGAGACACCCGCCCGGAGGGAGACCGCCTGTAAGGCCGGGACCGTCCGCAGCGCCGGGACTGTCCGCAGCGCCGGGCCCGTCCGTGATCCGGAATTCCCCGCGGGCGGATCCGACCCCCTGGTAGACAACCCGGCATGACCGATGACCTGACCTTTGGCCTGACCGACGACGTGACCGATGGCCTGACCGACGACGTGATGGCCGGGACGACCGCCGACATCGCGCTGCGCACCGCCACCCCCGACGAGATCCCCGCCGTGCTCGCCCTCTGGGCCCGCGCGGCCAAGGGGACCAGCATCACGGACGACGCCGACGGCGTGGCCGCTCTGCTGCAGAGGGACCGGGAGTGCCTGATCGTCGCCACGACGGCGGCGGACACCGGGACCATCGTCGGCACCGTGATCGCCGGCTGGGACGGCTGGCGCTGCCACCTCTACCGCCTCGCCGTCGACCCCGGGCACCGCCGCCGAGGCATCGGCGCCGCGCTGCTGGCCGCCGCCGAGGCCCGCTTCACCGCCCTCGGCGGCCGCCGCGCCGACGCGATGGTGCTGGACGACAACGGGCTCGGGCAGCGCACCTGGCGGGCGGCCGGCTACGGCCCCCAGCCGCAGTGGACCCGCTGGGCCAAGCCCTTGGACGCCTGACCGCAGGCCCCGACCCTCCCCCCCCGGGACCCCCGCGAACCGCACGCCTCGACTCTCAAGCCTCAGGCGCCGCGACGGCTCCGTGGCGAAACCGCGCCCCGACCGGTCCGCTCACGGGTTGCTGAGCGCGTAGGTGCGGAAGGTGGCGAGCAGCGGCAGCACGTCCGTCTTGCCCGGCTCCTCGGTGACCGCCCGCATCGCGTCGATGACGGTGCGGGCGATCGCCTTGGTGGCCCCGAGGTCGCCGGCGGCCGTCGTCGCGGCCCAGGCGCGGAGGGTCCGGGCGAGCAGGGCGGCCATCCGGGCGCCGATGTTGGAGCTGACGGCGTCGGTCAGCGCCTCCAGCTCCTCGTCGGTCATGCTGGAGCGCAGGCCGAAGGCGAGTGCCATCAGGGTGTCGATGGCGTGTTCGCCGTACGCCGCGACCAGGGCCGGGAGCGGCTGCTCGTCCGGGCCGCCGGCGGCCAGCGCGGCCAGCGCCTCCTCGTCGTCCTTCCACGCCGCCTCGAGTGTGGCGAGGGCCCGGAGGGACTCGTCTACCGTCAGGCCATCTGTCATGCCGAGAACGGTATTGAGCCCTACCGGGCCCGCGCCGCACCCGTCGGAATTTCTCACTCCTTCGAGCGAAACCGACCGGACCCCGGCCGCCGGAGTGCACCGGTGGCACCGGTGGCCCTTCGGCGCACTGCCGCGCTCCGGTCGCACCGCCGCAGTGCCGGCCGCACCGCGCGCAAGGTCGGCCGTGCGCCGTCCTACGCGGGCGCGTTGGCCGCGGTGAACTCCGCCGCGTCCCAGTGCCCCTGCAGCGCCGGGGCGAGCGCGGCGCGCGCCAGGGCGGCGAAGTCCGCGGCGCCGGCGGCCCGTTCGGGCAGGGCGCCGAGCAGCGGGGCGCCGGCCGAGCGGGGCAGGTCGGCGAGGTTGCAGCGGTCGGCCAGGCCGGGGGAGTCGGGCCAGGAGCCGATGACCACGCCGAACAGCGGCAGGCCGCGCGCGGCCAGCGCCTCCGCGCTGAGGGCGGCGATGTTGAGCGTGCCGAGGCCGGCCGAAGCGACCAGCAGTACCTGGGCCGGCAGGCCGAGGTCGCGGGCGGCGAGCGCCTGGTCGGCGAGCGTGCGGCCCTCCTCGTCGTAGCGGACCAGCAGGCCGCCGGCGCCCTCGACCAGCACCAGGTCGTGGTCGCGGGCGAGTTCGGCGGCCGCGGCGGCCGTCTCGGCGGGTGTGAGGCAGGGCCGGCCGGACCGGCGGGCGGCCGTGTCCGGCGCCAGCGGCTCGGGGTAGCGGGCGAGTTCGCGCAGCGTGAGCCTGGTGTCGAACGGGTCGTCGAGCCTGGTGTCGAGCGGGGCGCCGACCAGGCGGGCGACCTCCTCGGCGTCCCCCGGCTCGCCCGGGGCGACCCCGGTCTGCCCGGGCTTCAGCACCGCGACCCGCAGGCCGGCCTGGAGGGCCGCCGACGCGATGGCGGCGGTCGTCACGGTCTTGCCGACCTCGGTGTTGGTGCCGGTCACGAAGAGAACGGGAGGGGTGATCATCCGGCCACCGCCGCTGCGGTCACCGCGGCCGCGATCCGGGCCACGTCCTCGTCCCCCGTCACGTAGGGCGGCATGGTGTAGATGAGGTCCCGGAAGGGGCGCAGCCAGACGCCCTCCCGCGCGGCCGCCGCCGTGGCGGAGGCCATGTCGACCGGGTGGGCCAACTGGACGACGCCGATGGCGCCCTGGACCCGGACGTCGCGCACGCCGGGCACGTCGGCCGCGGCGGCCAGGCCGTCCCGCAGACCGGTCTCGATGCGCTTCACCTCGACCTGCCAGTCCTGTCCGAGCAGCAGGTCGATCGAGGCGTTGGCGACGGCGGCGGCCAGCGGGTTGCCCATGAACGTCGGGCCGTGCGCCAGCACCGGCATCTCGCCGCGGCTGATCCCGTCCGCGACCTCGCTGCTGCAGAGGGTGGCGGCCATGGTGAGGTAGCCGCCCGTCATCGACTTGCCCAGGCACATCACGTCCGGAGAGACGCCCGCGTGGTCGGCCGCGAACAGTGCGCCGCTGCGGCCGAAGCCGGTGGCGATCTCGTCGAAGACCAGCAACACGTTGTGCCGGTCGCAGAGTTCGCGCAGCATCCGCAGGTAGGCGGGGGAGTGGAACTGCATCCCGCCGGCGCCCTGCACCGCCGGCTCGACGATGACGGCGGCCAGCTCGCCGGCGTGACGCTCCATCAACTCGTCGAACCGTGCGGCGTATTCGGTGTCCAACGGCGCGTCGAAGCCGGCCGGCGGCTGCGGTGCGAAGAGCTGGTCGGGCAGCACCCCGCCCCACAGGTGGTGCATGCCGCCCTGCGGGTCGCAGACCGACATCGGGTGGAAGGTGTCCCCGTGGTAGCCGCCGCGCCAGGTGAGCAGCCGGCGCTTCTCCGGCCGGCCGGTGGACTGCCAGTACTGCAGGCACATCTTCATCGCGACCTCGACGGCCACCGAGCCCGAGTCGCCCAGGAAGACGTGCTGCAGCGGCTCCGGGGTGATCTCGACCAGCCTGGCGGCCAGCCGGACGGCGGGCTCGTGGGTGAGCCCGCCGAACATGACGTGGCTCATCCGGCCCAGCTGCTCGCGCACCGCCCCGTCCAGCACCGGGTGCCCGTAGCCGTGGATCGCCGCCCACCAGGACGACATCCCGTCGACCAACTCGTCTCTCCCCGCGACGGGTCGGGCGAGTCGCAGCCGCACCCCGGACGCGGACTCCACCACGTACGGGGTGGCGGTGCCGGGCATCGGCCCGTACGGGTGCCAGACGTGCGCCCGGTCGAGGGCGAGCAGGGTGTCGGTGGGCATGGGGGTGCCGGGGAGCTGAGCCATGATGGTGGATTCCCTTGCGGAGGTCAGGCGTTGGGCGCCAGTTCGGTGCCGGCGCCGCGGCGCCGGACGCGGACCAGGTCGCCGCGCAGCTCGTCGGCGGGGTTCTCGGCCGGTGCCTCCCCGGGAGCCGCCGCGGCGTGCCCGCCGCAGGGGCCGCACCCGTGCGCGTCGGCCTCGCCGTCCGTGTCGGCGTGCGCGCCCGTGTCACCGTGCCCGCCGCACGGCCCGCAGCCGCCGCCGGTCCCGCAGGCACCGCCCGCGGCCACCGCGGCGGCGACGTCGGCCCGGTGCCGGGGCAGGGTCGCCTCGCCGGCGCCCTCGACCTCGAAGCCCGCGTCCTTGATCATGTCGAGGTCGGCCTGGCCGGCCTGGCCCTCGCTGGTCAGGTAGTCGCCCAGGAAGATGGAGTTGGCGATGTGCAGGCCCAGCGGCTGGAGCGTGCGCAGGTGGACCTCGCGGCCGCCCGCGATCCGCACCTCGGTGTCCGGGTTGACGAAGCGCACCATCGCCAGGATGCGCAGGCAGCGCTGCGGGGTGAGGTTCCACTCCTTGGCCAGCGGGGTGCCCTCGAACGGGATGAGGAAGTTGACCGGCACCGAGTCCGAGCCCAGCTCGCGCAGCGCGAAGACCACGTCCACCAGGTCCTCGTCGCTCTCGCCCATGCCCGCGATGAGGCCGGAGCAGGCGGACAGGCCGGCGCCGTGCGCCTTCTGCACGGTGTCCACCCGGTCCGCGTAGGTGTGGGTGGTGGCGATGTCGCCGTAGGTGCCCTCGGAGGTGTTCAGGTTGTGGTTGTACGCGTCGGCGCCGGCCGCCTTCAGCCGCTCGGCCTGGTTGTCGGAGAGCAGGCCCAGGCAGGCGCAGATCTCGACGGCCGGGTCGGCGTCCTTGATGGCGGAGATGGTGTCGGCGACCCGGTCGATGTCACGGTCCGTCGGGCCGCGGCCGCTGGCCACCAGGCAGACCCGCTTGGCGCCGCCGGCGACGCCCGCCTTGGCGGCCTCGGCGGCCTGGTCCGGCTTCAGCCACGTGTACTTGAGGATCTCGGCCTTGGAGCCCAGCCGCTGCGAGCAGTACGAGCAGTCCTCCGGGCAGAGCCCGCTCTTGAGGTTCACCAGGTAGTTGAGCTTGACCCGGCGGCCGAACCACTGCCGGCGCACCCGTCCGGCGGCCGCGACGACGTCCAGCAGCTCGTCGTCGGTGGTGGCGAGGACGGCGAGCGCCTCCTCGCGGGTCGGGGCTTCCCCGCGCAGGCCCTTGGCAGTGAGGGTATCGAGCAGATCCATGGGCCTGATCCTGCCTGGTGGCCGACGGGCGACGCCAGAGGAAACCCACCAGAAGATCTCCGGGAGGATGTGCGAGTTGTCACAGTGTCGAAGCTCACGGTAGTGGCCCACGTCACGTCCCCGCCCACGGCGGTGCGGGCCGGTCGTGCGGTGATCGTCGACGGCCCTCCCCCGTGACCTGCACCACCCGCGCACTGCTTAGAATCTGCGCCATGACCACGCAGGGGGAGCGCACCCCGTCACCGGGAGACCACGGGACCGACCAGCCGAGCGGCGCGTACCGGAGGCCGGCCGGCAGAATCGGCGCCCGCCGCGCCGTCGGCTGGGTCGTGGTGGCCGGTGTGGTGGCGGCCGGCGGCTGGATCATCACCCGCCCGACGCCCGGCGACTTCATACCCGGCCTCGGCCCCTCCAGCAAGGACACGACCAAGTCACCGCCCGTGGTCGGCAGCCCGCCGCCGCGCAGCGGCGCCGACCCCGAGGGCCTCAACGTCGACACGCTCTTCCCCGCCCAGCGGCTCGTCGAGGTCGGCGGCTACAAGGGCAGGCGCTCCGGCGTCCGCCAGGGCGAGAACTGCACCGAGGCCCTCCAGGACCGTACCCAGGACCTGTTCCGCGAGAGCGGCTGCCAGGGCTATCTGACGGTCAGTTTCGCCGGCCAGGACAAGCCGGTGCTCAGCAGCGTCACCCTGCTGCGGTTCGCCGACCAGGCCGCCGCCGCCCGGGCCGCGGAGGCGCTGCGCGCCAAGCCGGGCGCGGTCGCCTTCATCCTCGAGAACGCCTCCACCGCTCCCGCCCTGCCGGCCGGGGCCGCCAAGCCCGGCACGGAGCCGCGCGTCGAGGTGGTCGGCCGGCACGTGACCGTCACCAGCTCGCGGCCGGTCGAGGCCCACGGCGGCTCGCCGTCGGCGTCCCCGGCCGCCCCCACCGTCGCGACCCCCCTCGCCGTCCCGCCCACCGCGGCGTCGGCCGGCCCGGAGCAGGTGCTGGACGAGGCCACCCGGGCCCTCTCGTACTCGGCGGGCGCGCCCTTCATCTGGATGTGAGCCCGCGGGCCGACCCGGAGTGCGCCCGGCCCGGAGTGCGCCCGGCCCGGAGTACGCCCGGCCCGGAGGCGCCCGGTCCGACGCCGCACCGCGCCCGGAGCCACCCCGCCGGAAGACACCTCACCGGGAGCCGTCCTGCCGGGAGCCGTCCCGCCGGAAGGCACCCCGCCGCAAGCCGCTCAGCCCGGACGTGACGAAGCCGGGGGCCCACCGCACGGTGGACCCCCGGCTTTCTCACGTTCGCCGGCCGACGAGGCCTCAGCCGCCCAGCCGGTCCACGGCAGTGACCCGCAGCACCGCCCGGCCCTCCTCGTCCGAGCCGTACAGGTCGACCTCGGCGCTGATGCCCCAGTCGTGGTCGCCCGCCGGGTCGTCGAAGATCTGCCGGACCTTCCAGGAGGAGTCCTCCTCCTCGATCAGCAGCATCTTCGGGCCGCGCGCGTCCGGGCCGGTACCGAGGTCGTCGTACTCCTCCCAGTACCCGTCCAGCGCGTCCGCCCAGCGGTCCGCGTCCCAGCCGTACTCGCCGTCCAGCGAGCCCAGCTCGTCGTAGTGCTCCAGCGCCGCCAGCTCGACCCGGCGGAACATCTCGTTGCGCACCAGCACCCGGAACGCCCGCGCGTTGGCCGTCACCGGCGCCGGCTTGTCGTCCAGGGTGACCTCGGCGGCCTGCGGCTCCGTCGGGTTGGCCAGCTGCTCCCACTCGTCCAGCAGGCTGGAGTCGACCTGGCGGACCAGCTCGCCGAGCCAGGCGATGACGTCCTTGAGGTCGTCGGTCTTGACGTCCTCGGGGACGGTCTGCTCCAGCGCCTTGTACGCGCCCGCCAGGTAGCGCAGCACGATGCCCTCGGTGCGGGCCAGTTCGTAGTGGCCGACGTAGTCCGAGAAGGTCATCGCCCGCTCGTACAGGTCGCGGACGACGGACTTCGGCCGCAGCTCGTGGTCGCCGATCCACGGGTGCGCCCGGCGGTACACCTCGTAGGCGTGGGTGAGCAGCTCCTCCAGCGGCTTCGGGTAGGTGATCTCCTGGAGCCGCTCCATCCGCTCCTCGTACTCGATGCCGTCGCGCTTCATCTCGCCGATGGCGTCGCCGCGTGCCTTGTTCTGCTGCGAGGCGAGGATCTGGCGCGGGTCGTCGAGGGTCGCCTCGACCACGGAGACGACGTCCATCGCGTAGGAGGGCGAGGTCGGGTCGAGCAGCTCGAAGGAGGCCAGCGCGAAGGTGGAGAGCGGCTGGTTGAGCGCGAAGTTCTCCTGGAGGTCCAGGGTGAGGCGGACGATCCGGCCCTCGGCGTCCGGCTCCGGCAGCCGCTCCACCACGCCGCCCTCCAGCAGCGAGCGGTAGATGGCGATGGTGGTGCGGATGTGCCGGCGCTGGGCGGCACGGTCCTCGTGGTTGTCGGTGAGCAGCTTGCGCATCGCCTCGAAGGCGTTGCCGGGCCGGCCGATGACCGACAGCAGCATCGCGTGGCTCACCTTGAAGCGCGAGACCAGCGGCTCGGGGTCGGCGGCGATCAGCCGCTCGAAGGTCTCCTCGGACCAGCCGACGAAGCCCTCCGGCGCCTTCTTCCGGACGATCTTGCGCTTCTTCTTCGGGTCGTCGCCCGCCTTGGCGACGGCCTTGTCGTTCTCGATGACGTGCTCCGGCGCCTGCGCGACGACCTGCCCCACGGTGTCGAACCCGGCCCGGCCGGCGCGGCCCGCGATCTGGTGGAACTCCCGGGCCCGCAGGACGCGCACCCGCACGCCGTCGTACTTGGACAGCGCGGTGAACAGCACCGTGCGGATCGGCACGTTGACGCCCACGCCGAGCGTGTCCGTCCCGCAGATCACCTTCAACAGGCCCGCCTGGGCGAGGCGTTCGACCAGCCGGCGGTACTTGGGCAGCATGCCGGCGTGGTGCACGCCGATGCCGTGCCGCACGAACCGGGACAGGTTGCGGCCGAACTTGGTGGTGAAGCGGAAGCCGCCGATGAGGTCGGCGATGGCGTCCTTCTCCGCCTTCGAGCACATGTTGATGCTCATCAGCGACTGCGCCCGCTCCACCGCCTCCTTCTGTGTGAAGTGCACGACGTAGACGGGCGCCTGACCCGTCTTCAGCAGCTCCTCAAGCGTGTCGTGCATGGTGGTGCGGCGGTACTCGTAGAACAGCGGCACGGGCCGGGTGGCGGAGCGGACGACGGTGGTCGGCCGGCCGGTGCGCCGGGTGAGGTCCTCTTCGAAGCGGCGGACGTCGCCGAGCGTCGCCGACATCAGCAGGAACTGCACCTGCGGCAGCTCCAGCAGCGGGATCTGCCAGGCCCAGCCGCGGTCCGGCTCCGCGTAGAAGTGGAACTCGTCCATCACCACCTGGCCGATGTCGGCCCGTGCCCCGTCCCGCAGCGCGATCTGCGCCAGCACCTCGGCGGTGCAGCAGATGATGGGAGCGGTCGGGTTCACGCTCGCGTCGCCGGTCATCATGCCGACCTGCTCGGTGCCGAACATCTTGCACAGGTCGAAGAACTTCTCCGACACCAGCGCCTTGATCGGGGCCGTGTAGAACGTCCGCTTGCCCTCCGCCAGCGCGGCGAAGTGCGCGCCCGCCGCCACCAGGCTCTTGCCGGAGCCGGTCGGCGTCGCCAGGATCACGTTGTTCCCCGACACCAGCTCGATGAGCGCCTCCTCCTGCGCCGGGTACAGGGTGATGCCGCGCTCCTCCGCCCAGGCGGCGAACGTTTCGTACAGGGCGTCGGGAGTGGCGGGCTTCGGCATCAGGTCAAGGAGGGTCACCCGGCTATCTTGCCTGCTCGCGTCCGCCCCGGGCAAAGCCCGTCGTCCCCCACCGCCCGGGAACGGCGGGCGGGGCACCCACCGGGCGGCCCTCCCCGGTCACCGGCCCGCCGCCCCTGCGCCGCCGGCGCTGCCCGGCCCGTCGCCCCTGCGCCGCCGGCGCTGCCCGGCCCGTCGCCCCTGCGCCGCCGGCGCTGCCCGGCCCGTCGCCCCTGCGCCGCTGCGCCGCCGCCCCCGCCCGCCCCGGGCCCGCCCCGGGCCGGTCCCGCCCCGGGCCGGTCCCGGCCGGGGCCGCCGGGCCGTGGCGGAGGTGATGGGTGCGCGGCCGGTCACCGGGACCGGTCAGCTCGCCGGCGCCGGCACCGCGGGCGCCCGGTCGGCGAGGTGCACGCCGGTGCACCCCTCCCGGCGGACGATCTCCACGGCGGTCCGGTGCGCGAGGTCGACGTAGGCCTGCGCCCGCTTGCGGTCCGACAGCCCGGACAGGGTGAGGTCGCCGCTGATGTCGATGCGGCGATAGACGGCGCCGGGCCGGCTCTGCCCCGCGCCGTCGCAGCGGAACAGGACGGTGGGGAAGAAGCCGAGACGCAGCCAGGCGTCGGTCCCGTCGCCGAAGTCGAGCTTCCCGGCCCCGCCACCGGAGGCCTTCCCCGCCAGGTCCTCCACGCTGGACCGGTGGCCGCTCTCGTCCTCCTGCCGGACCTCGACCTGTACGGCGGCCACGCCGCCCTTGGGCTGCCAGACGACCGCGCACGTCACGTCGGGGGTCTTCCCGGACAGGTCGCCGCCGGTGGACCACTCGGTGCCCTTCCCGTCGTCCCCGACCAGGGGGCGGACCTGCTCGCGGGTGAGCAGCCCCCAGCAGGCGCTCTGCGGCAGGTCCACCGACTGCCAGGGTTTCCACTGCCAGAGCCCGGCGGCGGCCAGCACCAGGACGACGGCGGCCGCCGTGCCCGCCTGCCACCGGGGGAACCGTCGGCGGGCCGCGGGAGCGGAGTCCTGCGACGCGTCAGGCATGCTGGATCACCTCGTAGGTGTCGCGGCCGCTGCCGTAGCCGTCCTTGATCTTGCCCGCCGCGCTGGGGGCGAGGTCGTTGATGTACTTCGGGTCCATGCCCTCCCTGGCGGCCGCGTCGCGGATGGCCTGCTCCACGGAGCCCTGGGCGCCGGTGACGGCCTTGTTGTACGCCTCCAGGGCCTCGTTGGTCGCCTGGTTGTGGGAGTCCACGTGGTAGCTGTCCGCGACGCCGTCCATGATCTGGTTGACGACCTCGTTGACCATGGGGCCCGCGACGGGTGCGCGTTCCTCCAGGGCCTTGCCACCGGTCATCTCCCAGATCGTCCCCGCCCACTCCCGCTTCGTGGCGACGGCCTCGTTATACTCGGCGTCCTCGGCGGCGTGCTTGTTGTAGACCTCGTCGACCATCGCGCTGGTGAGCAGACCGGTGATCTCGCCGCCCGGCCGGGAGACGTTCTGGATGGCCGCGGTGAGGTCGCCGTGGTCGGCCCGGTGGGCGATCACGTCGTCGATCACGGCGGTGGTGTACGCCTGCTGCGCGGTGGCGATCGAGCCGTAGGCGTCGGGATTGCGGCCGAGCGTGACGACGAGCCGCTGCACGTCGTCCTTGCCGAGCTCGGTGGGGACGCCGGAGACGGGCAGCTTGACGCTCGAGCCGTCGAGGGCGTGCTGGACGTCGCCCATGTAGGCGCCGGTCATGTGGGCGAGGCTGCCGTTGAGTTCACCGAACAGCGCGTCGTCCCCGTACAGGAGGCCCGCCGCGTCCTTGTCGCCGAACTTGTGGACGCTCTGCTGCATGACGACGCCCATCTCCTTGGTGTGCGGAGGTAGTGCGCCCTTCTCGTCGTCGTAGGCCCGCCCGGTGGCGGCCGCCTCCAGGGCGTGGCCGAGGGCGCCCACCTCGAAGGGCTGCGCGGTGCCCGGGTTGGGGCGCAGCGGGTAGGGCATGTCGCGCAGCAGCGAGCGTTCGCCGCCGTCGGTGAGCATGTCGAAGTACTTGTTCTCGCCGCCGTGGCTCTTCACCGAGCCGTCCGGGTTGTACGTGGTCGGCGGGTCGGTGAAGAACTTGGTGGCCGCCTCGGGGCTGTGGCCGAGTGCCTCCAGGACGGACGACATCGGGTTGAACCCGTGGACGTTGCCCTTCTCGTCCGGGACGCCGGTGAACTGGAACTCCTGGAACGGCGAGCCGTGCATCGCCGCCACCGCGTCCCAGCGGCCCGGGTTCTCGTTGGTCAGCTGGGTGACGTGCTCGGCGATCGGGTTGATGAAGTGGGCGTCGTAGTCGCCGTGCCGCAGGATGTTGCCGAGGATCTGGTACCCGTACGGGCTGGCCTTCGGGTTGGCCCGGGGGTCCAGCGGGATCTGCTCGCCGCCGGCCTTGCGCAGGCGCTGCTCCCAGTCGTCGGAGACGTGCGGCTGCTTGTGGCTGTCGGTGGCGGTGGCCAGGGTGAGGCCCAGGCCGTCCTGGATGCCCTTGACGGCTGCCTTGCGGGCCGGGCTGTCGCTGAAGTCGCCGCTCTGCGCCATCGCGCCGTAGGACGCGAGGAAGGTGGCAGGGTCTTGTCCGCCGTAGAACGCGGCGGCGAACCGCGAGTCGCCGGAGTGGTGCTGGAGCAGCGTCTGGAGCTGGGCGAGCTGGGCGTCGGTGGCCTTGGAGCCGAGGCCGAGGATCTGCGAGGCCTGCTTGGCCTCGGCCTCGGCGAGGCTGCCGACCGGGTTGCTGTTGAAGGTGCTGCTGTCGGCGCCGGTGTCGCCGGCCAGCGCGGCGGTGGCCGCGGTGTCGGCCTCGTTGGCGCGGTCGAGGGCCTTGCCGATCTCCTCGGCGGCGGCCTGGGCGTTGTCCTGCTGGCCCTTGGCGTAGTCCGGGTCCTTCTTGTCGGCCGGGTCGGTGGCCGGCGGCCAGTGCACGCTGCCCTCGGCGTCGACCGTGAGGCCCTTGTCGGTGGCGTGCTGGACGGCGGTCTGGAGGTCCTTCTTGGCGGCCGCGAACTCGTCGTGCGCCTCGCGCAGGGTGCGCGCGATGGCGGAGGCCTCCTCGAAGGCGGCGTGGATCTGGTCGCGGGTGCGGGTGAGCGAGGCGAGCGCGGGCTCGGCGCTGGGGCCGTGCCAGTTGGACTGCTGGACGGGGCCGATGACCTCGTTCTGCATCTTGGTCGAGAGGTCCCACTTGCGGACCATGGCCTCGAAGTCGCCGGCCGCCGCGTTGAGCGAGGCGAGGTCGAGGTGCTGGAGCTGGCTGAACGTCACCATGGTGGTCTGGTCTTCCCCCGGGTCCTCAGTCGTGCTTCTGCGCGAACTGGCTCTGGATCGAGGCCTCGGTCGCCTCGTAGTTCTGCGCGGTGGTGTGCAGGTTCTGGCTGATCGTGCCGATGGCCTGCTCCAGGGTGTGGGTCTGGCCCTGCCAGACGCTCCACGCGTTGTTCAGCCCGGCACAGAGGCTGAATCCCATCAGCGAGGTGACCGCACTGTTGACGTGTTCCCAGGGCTGGCCGCATTCGGTGCGGACGGAGCCCTGGAGGGCGGCGGCGTTGTTCCCGGCCTGCCGGATCATGCCGGGGTTGGTCGTGACGGTCTGGCCGCCGCCGCTCGCCGGTACGGTGACCGGGGCCGTGGTGCCGGCGGCCGCCGCGGCCAGGTCCGGGAACTGCTTCTTCGCGTCCGCGGTCAGGTTTCCCGAGCTGTCGAACAGCCAGGGATTCATGCGCCGCTCGAATTCCAGGTCTGCCATCTGTAGTAATCCCCCCGTGTCAGATCGCTGGGGGAGCGTAACCGATCGAACAGATGGCTGAAAATCCTTGGCAAAGACTTGAGGGTCTTGGCGAAAATCCGGCGATGGAAGTGAATCGGAAGCAATCTCTGGATGAATTCCAGGTTAATCAGTCGTGAATGGCGTGGCGACCGTGTGCCGCGTCGCACATTGCCCGCCCCGCGCCCGCCGTGCCAGAGTGCCGACCATGGCCCATCGCACAGTGCCCGAACCGCCCGTCCTCGCAGCCCCGGACGGCGCCCCCGCGCCGGGCGCCGTCTTCGACTGGCTCGACGAGACGGCCGAGTTGCGCTCCCGCGCCGGCCTCACCCGGACGCTGCGCAGCCGCCCCGCGGAGGACCCGGTCCTCGACCTCGCCGGCAACGACTACCTCGGCCTCACCCGCCACCCGGCCGTCACCCGGGCCGCCGCCGACGCCGCCCTGCGCTGGGGCGGCGGCGCCACCGGCTCCCGGCTGGTCACCGGCACCACCGCCCTGCACACCGAACTCGAAGGCGAGCTGGCCGAGTTCTGCGGCGTGGAGGCGGCCCTGGTGTTCTCCTCCGGCTACACCGCCAACCTGGCCGCGCTGACCGCGCTCACCGACCCGGACACCCTGATCGTCTCCGACGCCTACAACCACGCCTCGCTGATCGACGGCTGCCGGCTCGCCCGCGGTGACGTCCACCGCGCCCCCCACAGCGACCCGGGCGCCGTCCGCTCCGCGCTCGCCGAACGCACCCACCGCCGGGCGCTGGTGGTCACCGACTCCGTCTTCTCGGTCGACGGCAACGCCGCCCCGCTGCCCGAACTCTCCCTCGCCGCCCGCGCGTTCGGCGCCGCCCTGCTCGTGGACGACGCACACGGGCTCGGCGTCCTCGGCCCCGGAGGCAGCGGCGCCCTGGCCGCCGCCGGCCTCGCCGGCGAGCCCGACACCGTCGCCACCGTCACCCTCTCCAAGTCGCTCGGCTCGCAGGGCGGCGCCGTCCTCGGCCCGCGCCGCGTGATCCGCCACCTCACCGAGACCGCCCGCACCTTCATCTTCGACACCGGCCTCGCCCCCGCGGCCGCCGGCGCCGCCCTCGGCGCGCTGCGCCTGCTGCGCGGCGAGCCGCACCGCGCCGAGCGGGCCCGCGAGGTGGCCCGCACCCTCGCCGACCGGCTCGCCGCGGCCGGCCTGCACGCCTCCACCCCGGACGCGGCCGTCGTGTCGGTGCGCGCACCCGGCCCGGAGGCCGCCGTCGCCTGGGCCGCCGACTGCCGCCGGGCCGGCCTCGCCGTCGGCTGCTTCCGCCCGCCCTCCGTCCCGGACGGCATCTCCCGCCTCCGGCTCACCGCCCGCGGCGACCTGACGAACACTCAGATCTCCGACGCGGTAAGGATCATCGCCTCCCTCGCCCCGGAGGGCGCCCGCACCGCCTGACCACAGCCGCGCCCGCCGCCGCGCACCCGCCCCTCCCGCGCCCGCCCCTCCCGTACCCCCGGGGGGAGGGCGGCGCGGGCCACTCGCCCCGCCCGACCACCCGACGGCCCGATGGCCCGACCGGCGGCTTCGCGGCGGCGGCACGAACGTGGCTCCGGCGGCTCGAACGCGCGGACGGTACCGGCCCCCGGCGCCGAACCGCGCGGCCCGGGCGCGCGTCCCAGCAACGGGAGCGACGGACAGGGGCAGGAATGGATCCGGACATTCGGCGCGCGCTCGTCAAGGCGCTCACGATCGCCGCCGCAGTGCTGGCGCTGCTCGGGGCCGGCGGCTGGGGCACGGCCGTGGCGGGGGAGGGGCTCGGGTACGCGGCCGGGTTCTCCGGCACCCCCGGCGCACTGGTCGCCGACCGGTGCCTGCGCACCGACACCGCCGAAGCCGTCGCCGCCGAGAGCGGCGACTGCCGGGGCACGTTCTACCCCGACGACGGCGGCATCCCCAACGAGCACGCTCGCATCGACTGGAAGGTGGAGACCCACGCCAGGGTCCGCGTCTCCTGCGACGACGGCGTGTGCCGCCTGGCGGGCACGGCGGGAGTGCTGTTCTGGCTCAGCATGCTCCACCTCGCCCTGGCCGCGGTCGCCCTCGGCGCCTGCCTGGCCGCCCGGCTGCTGCGCCCGCTGCTCCCGTGGACGTGGCTGGTGACGGCCTTCGGGGTCGCCACCGGCATCCTCCTGGTCGGGGCGTTCGCCTTCTTCCTCGGCGCCCTCGCGGCACGCTGAGCGTCGGCCGGAGCTCTGAGCGGCCCGGCGGGCACGGGGCCGGACCCATCGGCGGGCCCGGCGGGCACGGGGCCGGACCCATCGGCGGGCCCGGCGGCCTCAGATCCCGGCCAGCTCCGCCAGGAACGCCGTCTCCGCGTCCCGACGCCCGGCCGCCATCCGCGGGGCGGCGACGATCACCACGGTCGCCCGGCACCAGGCGCGCCCGCCGACAGCACGGTCAGCCCCCACCGCCCGGTCAGCTCCGTCACCAGCGACGGCAGCCCGGCGCACCACTCCTGCGCGGCCGGCCCGAACCGCACCGCCAGCCGGGCCCGCACCTCCGCGGGCACCTCCGGCAGGTCACTCACGGCCGCCCCAGCACCAGCAGCGTCTCCGCGCCGACTGGCCGGTACCCGGCCGCCTGGAACGCCCGCACACTCGTCGCGTTGCCCGGCGCCTGCTGCGCCCAGATCCACTCGCCCTCCGGGAGCAGGTGCCGGGCGCTCACCGCCAGTGCCCGCCCCAGGCCGCGCCCGCGCGCCCGCGGATCCACCTCGACCGCGCACTCCCACCGCCCGGCCACCCCGCGGCCCAGGACCACCACCCCGCCGTCCACGGTGAACACCCGCACGTCCTCCCGGTAGCGCAGCGCCCGGACCACCCGGGGGTGCTCCCGGTCCGCGACCTCCTCCAGCGCCAGCGGCGGCTCACCGGACAGCCGGCCGGCCACCGTCAGCAGGTCGATGTTGTTGACCACCCGCCCCGTCCGCTCGGCGAACGCGGTCAGGAACGGCGGGCACAGCGGCGCGGCCAGCGGGTCGCTCGGCACGGCGGCCAGCACGGCGTGCACCCAGGCCGGGTCCTCGTCGGTGAACACCACCGCGTGCGCCGCGAACGACAACACCCCGGCCTCCCGCGGCGACGGCTGCGGCACCACCGTCACCGTCCCGTCCGACGGCGGGAACACCCCGCCCGCCGCGTCCGCCAGGATCTCCCGCACTCCGCGCTCGCCCACCCCGAAACCCCTCCCGTGCCCCGACTGTCTCCCGAGAGCGCCAGCCTACGTGATCACACTCCGCTCGTGATCATGTCTTCTTCGCCCGGCTCGGCTGCACCCTGGTCGGCTCGCCCGCCGCCTTCGGATGGTCCGGCGGGTACGGCAGCTCACCCATGCCCTCGTCCCGCAGCTGCCGCTCGTACAGCTCCAGCAGCCCGTCCAGCCGGTACGCCCGGTCGTCCATCTCCGCCTGCAGGTCCCCGACTTCGGCGAACCGCGGCGGCAGCGTCCGCAGGTCGAAGTCCTCCGGCGCGGCGTCGTCCAGCTCCTCCCAGCGCAGCGGCGCCGACGCCGTCGCCCGCGGTCGCGCGCGCAGCGAGTACGCGGAGGCGATGGTCCGGTCCCGTGCCATCTGGTTGTAGTCCACGAAGATCCGCTCGCCGCGCTCCTCCTTCCACCAGGCCGTGGTCACCCGGCCCGGCAGCCGCTGCTCCAGCACCCGGCCCAGCGCGATCACCGCATGCCGCCCGTCGGTGAACGTCCACTCCGGCTCCAGCGGCACGTACACGTGCAACCCGCGCCCGCCCGAGGTCTTCGGCCAGCCGCGCAGCCCGAACTCCTCCAGCAGCGCCCGCAACTCGTGCGCCGCCCGCACCGCGTCGTGGAAATCGGTCCCCGGCTGCGGGTCGAGATCGATCCGCAGCTCGTCCAGGTGGTCGGTGTCGCCGCGCCGCACCGGCCACGGGTGGAAGGTCAGACAGCCCAGATTGGCCGCCCAGAGCACCGCCGCCGGCTCGCTCGGGCAGATCTCGTCCGCCGACCGCCCGCTCGGGAAGCTGATCCGCGCCGTCGGCAGCCACTCCGGCAGGCCCTTCGGCGCCCGCTTCTGGTAGAAGAACTCGCCCTCCACCCCGTCCGGGAATCGCTGCAGCGTCGTCGGCCGGTCCCGCAACCCGCGCAGCACCCCGTCCGCCACCGCCAGGTAGTACTGCGCGACGTCCAACTTCGTGAACCCGCGCTCCGGGTAGTACACCTTGTCCGGGTTCGACAGCCGGACGCTGCGCCCGGCGACATCCAGTTCCACGGCTGAGCCCATGCCTCTCACGCTAAGCGCGCCCCGCCCGGCGCGCGCCCCGGAACGGTTGGCGCGAGGATCGGAGCCATGGACCTGCCCGTGATGCCGCCGCTGGCACCGATGCTCGCCAAGTCCGTCGCCAAGATCCC
The DNA here is from genome assembly GCF_055561295.1 of Kitasatospora sp. NPDC022785. Taxonomy (NCBI): domain Bacteria; kingdom Bacillati; phylum Actinomycetota; class Actinomycetes; order Kitasatosporales; family Streptomycetaceae; genus Kitasatospora; species Kitasatospora sp. NPDC022785. The sequence goes on from NZ_JBVHHB010000016.1 coordinate 33,883, forward strand.
GCCCGGGATGCAGTACGAGGCCAAATGGGACGGCTTCCGCACCGTCGTCTTCCGCGACGGCGACGAGGTCGAGCTCGGCAGCCGCACCGGCAAGCCGCTGACCAGGTACTTCCCCGAAGTGGTCGAGGCGCTGAGACGTGATCTGCCACCACGCTGCGTCCTGGACGGCGAGGTGGTGATCGCCCGCGAGGGGCGGCTGCGCTTCGAGGAACTGCTGGAACGGATCCACCCCGCCGCCAGCCGCGTCACGATGCTGGCCGCGCGCACCCCCGCCTCCTTCGTCGCCTTCGACCTGCTCGCCCTCGGCGACGCCTCGCTGCTGGACGAACCGCTCTCCGTGCGCCGCCCCGCCCTGGAGGCGGCCCTCGCCGACGCCGGCGACCCCGTCTTCACCGCCCCCGCCTCCACCGACCGCGACCTGGCCCAGAGCTGGTTCGCCGAGTACGAGGGCGCCGGACTCGACGGCGTGGTGGCCAAACCGCTGGACCAGCCCTACCGGCCGGGGGAGCGGACCATGTTCAAGATCAAGCACGAGCGCACCGCCGACTGCGTGGTCGCCGGCTACCGCGAGCACAAGAGCGGCCCGGTGGTCGGCTCCCTGCTGCTCGGCATCAACGACGCCGAGGGCCGGCTCCAGCACGTCGGCGTCTGCGCCGCCTTCCCGATGGCCCGCCGGCGCGAACTCGCCGAGGAACTGGCCCCGTTGCGGATGGACGACACCTCCGCCCACCCGTGGGGCGGCTGGGCCGACGAGGCCGCACACACCGACGCCCGGCTGCCCGGCGCGGTCAGCCGCTGGACCGGCGGCAAGGACCTCTCCTGGGTGGCGCTGCGCCCCGAGCGGGTGGTCGAGGTGGCGTACGACCACATGGAGGGGACGCGCTTCCGGCACACCGCACAGTTCCGCCGTTGGCGCCCGGACCGCACCCCGGAGAGCTGCACCTACGCGCAGCTGGAGGAGCCGGTCTCCTACGACCTCTCCCGGGTGCTCGGGATCTGACGCACCGCCAAAACTGCTGGCACGAAGCCGGCCCGGCCGCCCGACCGGTGGCAGGCCCGCTTCACCGCCCCGCAGCGCGCGGGCTCAAGCCATCGCGGGGTCAAGCCGCCGCGGGGTCAAGCCGCCGCGGGGTCAAGCCGCCGCGGGGTCAAGCCGCCGCGGGATCAGGCCGCCGCCGGCTCCAGCGCAGACTCAGGCGCCGCGGGCGCGGTCGAGGTGCTCTCCGGAGCCGCCGGGAAGGAGTAGACGTTCCCCGGCGAGACGATCTCGGTGACCGCCTGCGCGAAGAGCGTCGACGGCTCCGAACCCCGGTACGGTACATCGCTGTTCAGCAGCACCACCAGCGTCGCCTGCGCCGACGGCAGGTAGACCGTCACGCTCTGGTAGCCCGGCAGCGAGCCGTTGTGCCCGACCCATCCGTGGTTGACGAACAACCCCAGCCCGTAGCCGAGGCCGGGTGCCCCCGTCGGTAGGGTCATCAGCCGCTCGGCCTGGGTCGCCGGGTTGAGCAGCGTGCCGGTGGCCAGCACCTTCGCCCACTTCTGCAGGTCGGCCAGGTCCGAAATGGCCGCGCCCGCCGCCCACGCCCAGGACGGGTTCCAGTCGGTGGCGTCCTCGACCGCGCCACTGGGCGTCTGGTTGGTGTACCCGCGGGCGTGCGGCTGCGGGAACGACGCGTCGGCCGGGAAGACCGTCCGCCCCAGCCCGGCCGGGTCGAACACCTGCTGCTTCAGGAAGCTGCCCAGCGGCTGCCCGCTGATCTTCTCGATCACCAGGCCGAGCAGCACCGTGTTGGTGTTGGAGTACTCGAACTGGGTGCCCGGCGCGAAGTCCGCGGGGTGCTGGAACGCGTACGCCAGCAGCTGCTGCGGCGTGAAGACCCGGGCCGGGTCGGTGAGGAAGGCCTGCACGAAATCCGGGTCCGCGGTGTACGAGAACAGGCCGCTGCGCATGTCGGCCAGCAGGCGCAGGGTGATCGCGTCGCCACCGGGCACGTCCGGGACGTACTTGGTGACCGGGTCGTCCAGGCCGGCCCTGCCCTGGTCGACCAGCCGCAGCAGTCCGGTGACCGTGAAGGTCTTGGTCTCGCTGCCGATCCGCATGTTCAGGCCGGTCACCATCGGAGTACCGGCGATCTTGTCGGAGACGCCGAAGGCCTTGAGGTAGCTGCCGTCGGGGGTGGTCAGGCCCACCATGACCCCGGGGACGGAGGTCTGGCTCAGCACCCGCTGCACCGCGGCGTCCATCCGGGCGGTGACGTCCGGCGTGAGCCGCACCACGGCGCCGCCCGACGCACCCGCCGAGCCCGACGCACTCGCCGAGCCCGACGCACTCGCCGAGCCCGACGCACTCGCCGAGCCCGACACACTCGGCGTACCGCCGGCCGAGGACGGGCCGCTAGCCGAGGGGCTGAGCGCGGCCGGAACGGCGGTGACCGCACCGGCGGCCGACGGCCCGGACGCCTCCCCGCCCGAGCAGCCGGCGGCGGCCAGCACAGTGGCCAGGGCCAGCGCCGCCGTGGCCGTCCGCGAGCGGGAGCGGCGGCGCACCGCGGGTAACGTCCGTCGTCGGGTCTTCGTCACGGTCGAGCTCATGGTCGAGACGCCTCTCTGCGGCGGACGGCCCCGGAGCAGCGCTCCACGAGGCCGTGGGGGAGCGATCGCCACCGTATGTGCGCCCCGCCCGGCCCGCGCGCCGGGCCGCCGCCCCGCTGACCCGAACGGACGCACCGCCCCCACCCCACCGCCCGCCACCGCATCGCCGGCCCGAACGGACGAGCCTCCACCACCGCCCCGCCCGGCACCACGACACCCCGCCCCCGACACGGCGCAGTAGGGTGCGGAGGGTCAACGGACGCCAACGGGAGCCGACTTGTTGCGATGCGAGGCAGTGAGCAAGCGCTACGGTGCGGCGCGGTGGATCCTCCACGACGTCGACCTGCACATCACCGCCGGTGACGTCCTCGCCGTCCTCGGCGGCAACGGCTCCGGCAAGTCCACCCTGCTGAGGCTCCTGGCCGGACTCTCCCGCCCCTCCTCCGGCCGCATCACCGGCCGCCCCCGGGAGACCGGCTACGTGCCGGACCGCTTCACCGCCGACGACCGCATCACCGTGCGCTCCTACCTGACCCACATGGGCCGCATCCGCGGCCTGCCCACCGCCGCCGCCCGCGACCGGGCCGACCTGCTGATCGACCGCCTCGCACTGGTCGGCGGACCACGGTCACCGCTGCGCACCCTCTCCAAGGGCAACGCCCAGAAGGTCGCCCTCGCCCAGGCCCTGCTCGTCCGGCCCGGACTCCTCGTCCTCGACGGACCCTGGTCCGGCCTGGACGCCTCCGCCCACGGCGTGCTCGGCGAACTCATCGACGAGGTGGCCGCCGAGGGCGGGGCCGTCGTCTTCACCGACCACCGCGAGGCGATCACCAGGAGTCACGCCACCGGCGCCTACGCGATCAGCGAGGGCCGGGTGACCCCCCGCGGCGGCGACCGGCACACCGCGGACGAGACCGCCGTCGCCGAGATCGTCCTCAGCACCCGCTCCACCGGCACCGGCGCCACCCCGGCCGGACCGGACTGGTCCACCCTCCCCGGCGTGCTCGACGCCGCCCGCCACGGCGACTCCCTGGTGGTCCGGGTCGAACGGCGGCACTCGGACGCCGTCCTGCTGACCGCACTCCGGCACCACTGGTCCGTCGACGGTCTCACCCCGGCCGGCGGCCTCACCGACGCCCAGGGCGGCACGTCGAGGAAGGCGGCCCGGTGAGCGCACTGGTCCGGTACCTGTTCACCACGATGCTGCTCTCCCAGCGCTACCTCGCGCCGGTGCTGCTCTTCCTCGTCCTCCTCACCGTGCTCACCAGCAGCGACAACGGACCGCTGACCGCCACCTACGGCTCGGCGGCCGGCATCATGCTGCTCAGCTCCACCTGGCTCACCATCGCCCAGATCGGACTGGAGGACCGGTCCCACCACGCCGTCGTCGTCGTCAACGCCGGCGACTCACGCCGCGTCCTGCTCGGCTCGGTCTGCGCCGCCGCCCTCTGGTGCCTGCCGCTCACCGCCCTCGGCCTCGGCATCCCCCTGCTGACCGGCAGCCACCGGCCGACCGGCGCCGACCTGCTGCTCGGCGTCGAAGCCCAGCTCACCTGCGCCCTCACCGGCATCGCCGTCGGCCTGGTCTGCTCCCGCCTGGTCTTCCGGCGGCCGGGCCACGCACTGCTGCTCGCCCTGGTGCTGCTGCTGACGCTGATGGTGGCCAAGGGCCTGCCCCCGGTGAACCCGCTGCTCACCCGCCTCACCACCACCCCCCGCGCGGCCGACCTGCTGGCCTCCACCGCAGGCCTGCTCGTCGTCGCCACCGGATGCCTGGCGGCCGCGGCGGCGCTCACCCAGGCGATCAGCAACCGCAGGAACTGAACCCGGCCGGTCCCACACCTGGCCCGCACGTCCGCCACACCCGGCACGCACGCTCCGCCCGCCCCGCCCGACTGGCACGCTCCGCACGCTCCGCCGAAAGGGTGGCCACCGGCACGCCGCGAAGGCCGCCCGGCGCTGCTCGGGCACGATCGTTTAGCCCAGCTGTGGCGGCCCTTAAGAATTCCTCGATGGACCGCACCCGCTCCCACCAGGCAGATTGCTCCGTGCCCGGTACGAGGAGGCAGGATTCGCCACCCCGCCGGGCCCCGCCGGCCTGCCCACACCAGGCCGCCCCCCTCGTGCGTCAGGAGCCGCCGCAGTGAAGGCACTCGTCAAGCAGAAGGCCGAGCCCGGACTCTGGCTGATGGACGTCCCGAAGCCTGCCATCGGCCCCGGCGAGGTGCTGATCAAGGTGTTGCGCACCGGCATCTGCGGCACCGACCTGCACATCCGCAACTGGGACGGCTGGGCGCAGCAGACCATCCGGACCCCGCTCGTCCTCGGCCACGAGTTCGTCGGCGAGGTCGCCGAGATCGGCGCGGCCGTCGCGGACATCGCGGTCGGCGACCTCGTCAGCGGCGAGGGCCACCTGGTCTGCGGCAAGTGCCGCAACTGCCTGGCCGGCCGCCGCCACCTCTGCCGCAACACCGTCGGCCTCGGCGTCGGCCGCGACGGCGCCTTCGCCGAGTACGTCGCGCTGCCCGCCTCCAACGTCTGGGTGCACCGCGTCCCCGTCGACCTCGACGTCGCCGCGATCTTCGACCCCTTCGGCAACGCCGTGCACACCGCCCTGTCCTTCCCGCTGGTCGGCGAGGACGTCCTGATCACCGGCGCCGGCCCGATCGGCATCATGGCCGCCGCCGTCGCCAAGCACGCCGGCGCCCGCAACGTGATGATCACCGACGTCTCCCCCTACCGGCTCGACCTGGCCCGCGAGGTCGGCGTCACGCTCGCCCTGAACGTCGCCGAACACACCATCGAGGAGGGCCAGCAGAAGCTCGGCCTGCGCGAGGGCTTCGACGTCGGCCTGGAGATGTCCGGCCGCCCCGAGGCCCTCCAGTCGATGATCGCCAACATGACCCACGGCGGGAAGATCGCCATGCTCGGCCTGCCCGCCGAGCAGTTCCCGGTCGACTGGGCCTCCGTCGTCACCTCGATGATCACCATCAAGGGCATCTACGGCCGCGAGATGTTCGAGACCTGGTACGCGATGTCCGTCCTGCTGGAGGGCGGCCTCGACCTCAGCCCCGTCATCACCGGCCGCTACGCCGCCTCCGACTACGAGGCCGCCTTCGACGACGCGGCCAGCGGCCGCTGCGGCAAGATCATTCTCGACTGGACCGCCTGAGACCGCCCGAGCCTCCCCGCTGACTAGGAGTCTGCTGTGTTCGACAACGTGCGCGACGACCTCGCCGCCACCCTCGACGAGATCCGCGAGGCCGGCCTCTTCAAGCCCGAGCGGGTGATCGGCACCCCGCAGAGCGCCGCCGTCACCGTCACCGGCGGCGGACGCCCCGGCGAGGTGCTCAACTTCTGCGCCAACAACTACCTCGGCCTCGCCGACCACCCCGAGGTCCTCACCGCCGCCAAGGACGCCCTCGACCGCTGGGGCTACGGCATGGCCTCGGTCCGCTTCATCTGCGGCACCCAGGACGTCCACAAGGAGCTTGAGGACCGCCTCTCCGCGTTCCTCGGCCAGGAGGACACGATCCTCTACTCCTCCTGCTTCGACGCCAACGGCGGCGTCTTCGAGACCCTGCTCGACGAGCGCGACGCGGTCATCTCCGACGCCCTCAACCACGCGAGCATCATCGACGGCATCCGCCTCTGCAAGGCCCGCCGCCACCGCTACGCCAACCGCGACCTCGCCGACCTGGAGCAGCAGCTCAAGGAGACGCAGGACGCCCGGCGCCGCCTCATCGTCACCGACGGCGTCTTCTCCATGGACGGCTACGTCGCCCCGCTGCGCGAGATCTGCGACCTCGCCGACCGCTACGACGCGATGGTCATGGTCGACGACTCGCACGCCGTCGGCTTCGTCGGCCCGAACGGACGTGGCACCCCCGAGCTGCACGGCGTGATGGACCGCGTCGACATCATCACCGGCACCCTCGGCAAGGCCCTCGGCGGTGCCTCCGGCGGCTACGTCGCGGCCCGCCGCGAGATCGTCGCCCTGCTGCGCCAGCGCTCGCGGCCGTACCTGTTCTCCAACTCGCTCGCCCCGGTGATCGCCGCGGCCTCGCTGAAGGTGCTCGACCTGGTCGAGCAGTCGACCGAGCTGCGCGAGCGGCTGGCCGCCAACACGGCGCTGTTCCGGTCGAAGATGACCGAGGCCGGCTTCGAGATCCTGCCCGGCGACCACCCGATCGCCCCGGTGATGATCGGCGACGCGGCCAAGGCCGGCCGGCTCGCCGAGCTGCTGCTGGAGCGCGGTGTGTACGTGATCGGGTTCTCCTTCCCGGTGGTGCCGCACGGCCAGGCCCGGATCCGCGTGCAGCTCTCCGCCGCGCACTCCACCGAGGATGTCGAGCGCGCCGTCGCCGCCTTCGTCGACGCCCGCGCGGCCATGGGGGAGTAGCCCTCCGCGCACGGGTGCCATCGATCCCGGCACCCCGTCGGACCGCCCGTGGCCCGTCCGCTCGGAACCGGACGCGTCACGGGCCCCCGAGCCGCCGTGCGGCGGAGGCCGGACCGGCCCGCCTCCGCCGCACGGCACCAAAGCCTCCGGGATCCCCGGAGCGGTAAGGCCCGCGGCGAGACCGCCGGCTGCCGTGCCCGGGGCAGGCCGTGTGCCCGGGGCGCGCCGGGCCAGCGTAGGTGGCCGGGCCACCCCGAGGCCGACCCCGCGGCGCCGACGCCGGCCGTACCGCCGAGGCCGATTGCGGCGCCGACGCCGGCCGTACCGCCGAGGCCGGTTGCGGCGCCGACGCCGGCCGTGCCACTTGAGACCATCTCCCCCACCCTCCCGCCCGGGAGTGGGAAGTCGGCCCGTCCGACTTCCCACTCCCGACCGCGGATCGTGTGCCGCCCGTTTCCGCCCGTTCCGGCGCGGTCCCGTAGCTTCCGCTCCTTTCCGGCAGGGCTCCCACCCGCGTTCCCGCACGCTCCCGCCCTGTTCCCGCAGCTCCCGCTTCGTTTCCCGCACGTTCCCGTACTTTGCAAACACGTGGCTTTGCAAAGTACGGAGGTGTGGGGCGAACCGTTTTCCGTCCCGGCTCGCCTCTATCCGAGCCCGTACGCTCCCTCCCGCCCTGCCCGTACCGCCCCTTCGCCTCGCACTTTGCAAACAGCTGCCCACCTTTGCAAAGCGCACCGCCCACCGCGGCCCCGCAGTCCAGGTCCCACCCCGCAGTCCTGGTCCCACCCCGTCCCACCCGGTCCCACCCGTCCCCCGCGCGGCGCCGTTCGGGGTGCGAGGTGGCCGCCGCCGTCCGAGAGTCGGCAGGAGGGCGACCCGGCCGACCGGCCCGGGCGCAGCGGTGCGGTGCGGCGAGAGGAGCGGGATGGTCCCGACCAGGCCCGCCACCGGAACGCGCCGGGGGCCCAGCCCCCGCACCATCCTCACCGTGCTCTGCCTGGTGATCGCCCTCGCCGCGGCCGCCGCCGTCACCTGGACCACCCTCGGCGACGCCGCCGACGACCGGCCGGCCCTTCCACTCCTCCTCGGCACCTGGCCGTCCACCGCCACCCGGGCCGGTCTGGTGCTCACCGCCCTCGCCGCCGCGGCCACGATCGGCGCCCTGATCGCCCGCCACCCACCCCCGGGCGTGCCCGCCCCGGCCGCCGTCGGCCCGCTCGCGGCCGGCGCAGTGCTGGTCAGCGCCGACCTGCGCGGCCACCCGGTGGACGCCGTCCTCGGACTCGCCACCACCGCCCTCGTCCTGCTCGACGTCCTGCCGCGCCGTGCGGGGCACCCCGGTCCCACCTCCGGTCTCGCGCTCGGCGCGGCGATCGCGCTCCACCCCGCCCTGCTCCTCTTCGTCGCCGCCCTCCCGCGCCCCGGCCCCCGGCCGTCCACCCGCATCCGTCCCGCCCTGACCGCCTTCACGGTGGCCGTCCTGCTGCACGGTGTCGTCCGCGTCGCCGACCCGGCGCGCGCCGCCCGCTTCCGGCACCGGTTCGACGATCCGGCCGCCACCGGCGACCCCGCCAACCAGACCGCCCTCGGCGTCCTGCTCCGGCTGGGCCTGCACGGTCCGCCGCTGCTCGGCGTCTGGCTGGCGGTGGCGGTCACCGCCGTGGTGCTCGCCCTCCGCCGCGCCCGTACCCTCGCCGGCGACGGCCAGCCGCTGCTCGCGGCCGGCGTGCTCGGCTGCGCCACCCTGGTCATCGCCCCCGTCGCCGTACCCGCCGACCTCGGCTGGCTGCTCCTCGCGGCCACCGGCCGGCTCGGCCGCCGGCCCGAGGACCGCGCACTCTGGCCGGTGATCGCCACCACCGTCGCCCTGCTGCCCAGCACCATGCTCGACCCGGGGATCGAACCGGTCAGCGGCCTGCTGCTGCGCAAGGCCCCCACCCTGGTCGCCCTCGCCGCGGCCGCCGTCCTCCCGTTCCGCTCCCGCAGCGACCCGCTCTGGCACCTGCGCCGCAGCCCCGCCCCGCCCCCGCGCCACCGGCCCGTCCTGCGGCACATGCCGTTGCTGCCCGCGCCGCTGCGGCCGGTGTCCCGCCCGAACCTGGTACTGGAACTCCTCTTCATCCAGGTCGGCTACGGCATCTACAGCTTCATCCGCAACGCCGCCCCCGACCGCGTCGCCATCGCCACCGGGCACGCCCGCAGCATCTACGACCTGGAACGGGCGCTGCACATCGACATCGAACCGGGCCTCAACGGGTGGGCGCTGCAGGCCGGCGACTGGCTGCTGGACGCGGCACAGGAGTACTACAAGGTGCTCCACTTCGTGGTGCCGCTCGGCATGCTGGTCTGGCTCTACGCCTGGCATCCGTCCCGCTACCGCACTGCCCGCACCATCCTGTTCGCCGCCACCGGCCTCGCCCTGGTCGGCTTCTGGGGTTTCCCGCTCGCGCCGCCCCGGCTGGTCCCCGAGTACGGCCTGCGCGAGGACCCGTCCGACAGCCCCGGCGACGCCCCGCTCGGCGCCCTGACGGCACTCTCCAACCAGTACGCGGCGATGCCGTCCCTGCACATCGCCTGGGCCGGCTGGTGCGCCCTGGTCGTGATCACCACCACCCGCCACCCCGGGCTGCGCCCCCTGGCAGCCCTCTACCCGGCGCTCACGTTCCTCGTGGTGGTGGCCACCGCCAACCACTGGGTCCTGGACGCGGTCGGCGGCGTCGCCGTCCTGCTCGCCGGCTGCCTCGTCCAGTACGTCCTCACCGCCCGCCTCCTCACCGACCCCGACCTGCCCGTCCATGCGCCCGCGTCCGCCTCCGCTCCGGCCCCGGACGACGACCTCGCCCACCCGGGCCGCAAGGACCCCTGAGGGCCACGCCCGGGAGTGGGAAGTCGGCCCGTCCGACTTCCCACTCCGGCACCCGTTGCCTCCCCCGCCCCGGGGCTCCCCGCCACGCTGGCAGAATTGGCGTGTGATCGACGCACGACGGCTTCGGACCCTGCGGGCCGTGGCGGACCACCGCACCGTGACCGCCGCGGCGGCCGCCCTCTACCTCACCCCTTCGGCGGTCTCCCAACAGCTGGCCGCGCTGGAGCAGGAGACCGGCCACCACCTGCTCGCCCGCGAGGGCCGGGGCGTGCGGCTCACCGCGGCCGGGGAGATCCTTCTGGGCCACGCCGACGCCGTCCTCGCCCAGCTGGAGCGGGCCGAGGCGGACCTCGCCGCCTACTCCGCGGGCGTCTGCGGCGAGGTCACCGTCGCCTCCTTCGCGACCGGTATCTCCCTCGTCCTCGCCCCCGCAATCGGCACCCTCGCCACCCGCGCGCCCGGCGTCCGCCTCAAGGTGCTGGACGCGGAGGGGGACGCCAGCCTCCCGATGGTCCTGGACGGGCGCGCCGACCTCGCGGTGGCCGTCGAGTACCGGGGCGCCCCGCGTGCCGACGACGCCCGGCTCACCCGGGTGCCGCTGTACGCCGAACCGTTCGAGGCGGTGCTCCCGCTCGACCACGCGCTCGCCGCCACCGAGGGGCCGATCGCCGTCGCCGACCTCGCCGCCGAGCCGTGGATCGGCCCGTACCCCGGCAACCCCTGCCACGACGTGGTGCTGCTGGCCTGCGAGCACGCCGGGTTCCAGCCGCGTCTGGTGCACTCCTCGGACGACTTCCGCGCGGTCGTCGCGCTCGCGTCGGCCGGCGCCGGGGTCGCGCTGGTGCCGCGCTCCGCGCTGCTGGGCGTGGACCTCGCACAGGTCGCGGTCCGGCCGGTCGACAGCGCGCTCGCCACCCGCCGGGTCTTCGCGGCCGTCCGGGCCGGCGCGGACGGCCACCCGCTGATCCGCCCGGTCCTGGACGCCCTCGCCGAGGCGGCCACGGCCACCACCTGAGAGCGGACGCTCCCCGGAAGCGGACGCCCCCTGAGAGCGGTCACCAGCCGAGCCGGCACGGAGTCGAGCGCGCCCGCAGCCGAGCGCGCTCCTCACCCTCCCCGTCGAACCTCCTCCGCCGAACCTTCCCCGTCGAACCTCCTCCGCCGACCGCAGCAGCAGCCTCCCAGCGGTTCGGCAACAGCGGCCCCGCCGCGACCCACCTCAAGAGCCCGAACGCCCCCCACCCGACCTGAAGGAGCCGGCCCACCCCGGGCACGCCGCCTTCCCGCCGTCGCAGAGCGCGGGCAGACAGGCGAGCTCGGCGACTCCACCGGGAGGGCCGGTGACCAGGGCCGCGACCGCGCCAACGCCGGTGACGGCACATCGACGGTCGCGGCGCGTCGCGCGCCTTCTTGTCGCACAAAGCGTCGGATAGTGGACGCTGTGTAGTCACCCTCGGGGATTGGATGTTCATGGACCGCTACCCCCCGATCGCCGACCACGGTCTGGTGGGCGATCTGCAGACCGCCGCCCTGGTGTCCTCGCAGGGCGTGGTCAACTGGTTCTGCTCGCCTAGGTTCGACTCGCCCAGTGTCTTCGCCGCGCTGCTCGACCACGACCGCGGCGGGTACTTCCGGCTGGCGCCCGAGCACTCTGACATGTCGTGCAAGCAGCTCTACTACCCGGACACCGGCGTGCTGGTGACACGGTTCATGTCGCCGGACGGCGTCGGCGAGGTCGTCGACTGGATGCCTGCCAACACCAGCCGCACCCCGACCGACCGCCACAGCCTGATGCGGGTGGTCCGCGCCGTGCGCGGCACCGTGCGGTTCGTCCTGGAGTGCCGGCCGCGGTTCGACTACGGCCGGGCCGGTCACGAGCTCGAACTGCACGGCCAGGACGCCGTGTTCCGCGCCCCCGGGATCGCCGGGCACCTGCAGGCCAGCTTCCCGCTGGAGCGGGACGGGGACGACGTCCGAGGAGCGGTAACCCTCAACAGCGGGGAGTCCGCCGCCGCCGTGTTCACGACCTCCGCCGCCGACGGCGCGGCGCCGCCCCCGCTCACCGTGGAGGGCATCACGGACGGGCTGTGGGCGGCGGTCGACTTCTGGCAGAAGTGGCTCCACACGTCCCGCTACCGGGGCCGCTGGGGCGAGATGGTGAACCGCTCGGCCATCACCCTCAAGCTCCTCACCTACCACCCCTCCGGTGCACCGGTCGCCGCCGCCACCATGGGTCTGCCCGAGCAGGTCGGGGGCGAGCGCAACTGGGACTACCGGTACTCGTGGGTGCGGGACGGTTCGCTCTCGGTGCGTGCGCTGCTCGACCTCGGGTTCGTGGAGGAGGCGTCGGCCTTCACCAAGTGGCTGGGTGACCGGATGCACGACCGGGCCGACCTGCCCGGCGAGCGGTTGCAGATCATGTACCGGGTCGACGGCGACCCGCATCTCACCGAGGAGATCCTGGACCACTGGGAGGGCTACCGGGGTTCGCGCCCGGTGCGGGCGGGCAACGCCGCCGCCGACCAGCTGCAGCTCGACATCTACGGCGAGTCCCTGTACGCGATGGCCGAGGGCCTGGACGTCGGCGTGGAGCTGGGCTACCACGGCTGGAAGGGCCTCGCGCGGACCCTGGACTGGCTGTCCGACAACTGGGACCGTCCGGACGAGGGCGTCTGGGAGACGCGCGGCGGGCGGAAGGACTTCACCTATAGCCGGGTGATGTGCTGGGTGGCGTTCGACCGGGGCATGCGCCTGGCGACCGAACTCAGCCGGCCCGCCGACATCCCGCGCTGGCGCGCCGCCCGCGACAGCATCCTCGAACAGGTGATGGAGCAGGGCTGGAGCAGGGCCGAGCAGGCCCTGGTGCAGCACTACGGCGGCGACGTCCTGGACGCCTCCCTCCTGCTCATCCCGCGCGTGGGGTTTCTCGCCGCGAAGAGCCCGGGCTGGCTCTCCACCCTGGACGCCATGGAGCGCAAACTCGTCTCGGACAGCCTCGTCTACCGCTACGACCCGGCCGCGTCGCCGGACGGCCTGCGCGGCTCGGAGGGCACGTTCAGCCTCTGCACCTACCTCTACGTCGACGCCCTGGCGCGGGCCGGGCGCGTCCGTCCGGCGCGCTACACCTTCGAGAAGATGCACACCTACGCCAACCACGTCGGGCTCTTCGCCGAGGAGATCGGCCCGAGCGGTGAGCAACTCGGCAACTTCCCACAGGCGTTCACCCACCTGTCGCTCATCATGGCGGCATCGACCCTGGACGAGGCCCTTGACCGGCAGCGACAGCGTGACTGATCCGCAGCCGGGGCAGCCGGGGCACGGGAATCCGGAGCACGGGCAGGGCGGCGGCCGCCCGCAGAGCAGGGCCGCGTTCGACGCACTGTACGCACGCCTGCGGGAGTCGTCGGCCGGTGCACGGTCCGGCGGGCGCGGGGCGCCGGCCGCCGTCACGCCCGCGACGGTCCGCGCCGCGGCGGCGGAGGTCCGCTCGGGCCGGACCGTCACCCTCGCCGCACCGGTCGAGACCCGCGCGGCCCCCGACAACCCGCACCCGGCCGGCCACCGGCTCACCAGCCGGCCGGAGACCGAGGCTCCGGCCACCGGGCTCCACTTCGCAACCGACCACTTCTCGATGCACGTCCACGGCGACGCGGACAGCCACCTCGACGCCCTGTGCCACGTCGTCTACGACGGCACCCTGTACGGGGGCGTCCCCGCGAGCACCGTGACCGGGGAGGGCGCCACCGCCCTTTCCGTCGAGCTCGTGCGGGACGGCATCGTCGGCCGCGGCGTCCTGCTCGACATTCCGCGGCTGCGCGGCGTGCCGTGGCTGGAGCCGGGCGACCACGTCACCGCCGACGACCTCCGCGCCGCCGAGGCTGCGCAGCATGTGCGGGTCGGCGCCGGGGACATCCTCCTCGTCCGGGTCGGCCACCGCCGCAGGCGCGTCGAGACGGGGCCCTGGGACGCGGCGCGCAGCCGGGCCGGGCTGCATCCCGCCGCCGTGGAGTTCCTGGCCGAGCGCCGGGTCTGCGCGCTGGGCAGCGACGGCAACAACGACACGGCCCCCAGCCTCACCGAGGGCGTGGACTTCCCCGTGCACGTCCTGGGCATCCACGCCCTCGGGCTCTACTTCATGGACTACCTGCAGTTCGAGGACCTGGTGCCGCTCTGCGAGGAGGAGGGCCGCTGGTCGTTCCTCTGCGTGGTCGCGCCCCTGCGGCTCCCCGCGGCCACCGGGTCCCCCGTCAACCCCATCGCCATCCTCTGACCGACGGTCCGGCCGCCGGCCCGCACCGCACCGCACCGCGCAAACCCGCACCACACCGCACCAACCCGCACCGCACCAACCCGCACCGCACCAACCCGCACCGACCCGCACCGACCCGCACCGCACCAACCCGCACCGCATCAACCCGCACCGCACCGCACCGACTCACGATCCGAGGCGACCCCATGGCAGCCACCGAGCACTACGACGTCATCGTCATCGGCACCGGAGCAGGCGGCGGCACCCTCGCCCACCGCCTCGCCCCGACCGGAAAACGCATCCTGATCCTGGAACGCGGCGGCTACCTGCCCCGCGAGCGGGACAACTGGGAGTCCACCGCGGTCTTCGTCAAGGGCAAGTACCGCGCCCCCGAGTTCTGGTACGACAAGCACGGCGACCGGTTCCCACCCGAGGTCAACTACTACGTCGGCGGCAACACGAAGTTCTACGGCGCCGCGCTGTTCCGGCTGCGCCCCGAGGACTTCGGCGAGTTGCGGCACCACGGCGGCATCTCCCCGGCCTGGCCGATCCGTTACGAGGACCTGGAGCCGTACTACACCCAGGCCGAGCACCTGTACCTGGTGCACGGCCACCACGGCGAGGACCCCGGCGAGGGGCCGGTGAGCGCCCAGTACGCGTACCCGCCGGTGCAGCACGAGCCGCGCATCCAGCAGCTCAGCGACGACCTGGAGAAGCAGGGTCTGCACCCCTTCCACCTGCCGATCGGCGTGAACCTCACCCAGGACGGCGACGGCCGGGCGACCCACACCAGCGTGTGCATCCGCTGCAACCGGGTCGACGGATTCCCGTGCCTGGTACAGGGCAAGGCCGACGCCCAGGTCATCTGTGTCGACCCGGCCCTGGAGCACGACAATGTCACGATGGTCACCGGGGCGAACGTCCGCAGGCTCGAGACCGGGCCGACCGGTCGCAGTGTCGACAAGGTGGTCGCCGAACTCGCCGACGGCACGGTCGCGGAGTACTCCGCCGACATCGTGGTGGTGGCCTGTGGAGCCGTCAACTCGGCTGCTCTGCTGCTTCGTTCGGCGAACGACCGGCACCCGGACGGTCTCGCCAACAGCTCGGGCGTGGTGGGGCGCCACTACATGCGGCACAACAACCTGGCGCTGATGGCGGTGTCGAAGGAGCCCAACGACACGCAGTTCCAGAAGACCCTCGCGCTCAACGACTGGTACCTGGGCGCGGACGACTGGGACTACCCCCTCGGCGGCATCCAGATGCTCGGCAAGTCCGACTCCGACCAGATCAAGGGCGAGGCCCCCCGCTGGGCCGGACTCGCCTCACCCGACATGCCGTTCGAGGTGCTGGCCCACCACGCGGTGGACTTCTGGCTGTGCGGCGAGGACCTCCCGCACCCCGACAACCGCGTGACCCTCGACAGCGACGGCGACATCCACCTCGCCCTGGACGAGAAGAACAACATCGAAGGGCTGAAGCGCCTGCAGCACAAACTCCAGAAGATGCTGGGCTACCTCGGCATGCACCCCCACCACCTGCTGCCGCACAGCCTCTACCTGCACAAGGGGATGCCGATCGGCGCCACCGCGCACCAGGCCGGCACCGTGCGTTTCGGCACCGACCCGCAGGCCTCGGCCCTCGACACCGACTGCAAGGCCCACGACCTGGACAACCTCTACGTCGTCGACACCAGCTTCTTCCCGAGCATCGGTGCGGTGAACCCGTCGCTGACGGCCATCGCCAACGCCCTGCGGGTCGGCGACCGCATCGCGGAGCGCCTCCGCTGAACCCGGCACGGCGCCGTGGCGGGTTCAGCGCCGTGCCGGCAAGGCGCCGTGCCATGCCGGCGCCGTGTTGTCGGCTGCGCGACGGGGACGGCGGTCATGGCCGCCGTCCCCGCAGGACGGCCCGAGTGCGAGGCCGGCGCCGTGGGCCCGACAGCTCCTCGTTCCGCCTGGCCCCGCGCGTGCTCAGGAGGCGAGAATCCGGGCCTTCTGCGTCTCGAACTCGG
The DNA here is from genome assembly GCF_055561295.1 of Kitasatospora sp. NPDC022785. NCBI lineage: Bacteria > Bacillati > Actinomycetota > Actinomycetes > Kitasatosporales > Streptomycetaceae > Kitasatospora > Kitasatospora sp. NPDC022785. The sequence continues at coordinate 50,006 of NZ_JBVHHB010000016.1, forward strand.
CGTCGGTGAGCACGCCCTGGTCCCTGAGCTCACCGAGGTCCTTGAGCTGGGCGATCTTGCTGCTCATATCGGCGGCCGGTGCCGGTGCCGGTGCCGGCGCGGCCTCGGCGGCGGGCGGGGGTGCCGCCGGCGCCTCCTGCTGTGCCCAGCGGCCGGCCTGGCGGCGGGAGACCCGGTTGGAGACGGCGGTTGCCGTCCCGGCGATGACGGCCGTGCGGGCGACGCCGCGGAGTAGGCCTGGCATGGTGTTGCTCCTCTGCTGGACCGACCCGGAAAGGTCAGGCCTGAGTCTCGGCGCTTTCGAGGGCTGCCAGCAGTTCCTGGACCGGGATGCGGCCGTTGGCGACGAGCCGTCCGCCGCCGCGGCGGACGGCTGCGGCGAAGGGGGCGGCCCAGACGTTCTCGTAGACGAGGATGCCGGCGGAGCTGCCGGGTTCCAGGACGCCGCCCACGTCGTCGATCTCGTCCTGGCCGAGCAGGCCGGAGGAGATGCCTTCGAACACGGCGAGGTCGAGTTGGCCGTCGCCGGTCAGGTCGGCGAGTTCGACACCGACGACCGACCCGTCCGGTTCCTTCCGGACGAAGATGAGATCCAGGATCCGGATGATGCCCCGATCGACCAGGTCGACGAGCAGGGGCAGCCCTTCCCCGTTCACCCGGCTCCCCGGGAACTCGATCACCACGTAGTCGATGGGTCCCGGTTCGTCGGGTTCGGTGGCTTCGGTGCTCACATCGACTCCTCATCGGGTCTGTCCGACCCGGGCCGGACGTCCGGGCTCGGCGCCGGGAACTGTTCCGCACCTGCTGCCGGGCGGGTTGCGTGCTGCCGGACCACGGCCGAAGTGCTGCCGGAGCAGTGCGGACGGCCGGTTCGGTACTCACGGTCATTTCACCAGCGGGCGGCCACCGCCGCATCTCGGGTCTGCTTGTCGGTCCTGACACGACGCTGCCGGTCCTGACACGACGCTGCCCTGACTCGACACGGCCCTGCGCCTCCGCCGTCCCGCGCCCCGCGTCCCGCGCCCCGGCGGCCCCCGGTGGTACGGAGCGCGGTATGGACGTCGTCGTGGAACGCTGGAAGCGGAGCCGCCGGCCGGTCCTTCGGAAGGCCGGGCGGCTCCCCGAACCAAGGAGGCCCCATGGCCGGCAACGTCAACCAGCCGCAGCCCGGGCAGGTCACCGCCGATACCTCGCGGCATGCCCTACGGTCGGGCTGGATCGTTCTCGCCGCCGTCCTGATGATCTTCGGCGGAGCCATGGCGATCTTCGAGGGGATCGCCGCCATCGCCAAGGACGACCTGTTCGTCAGAACGGCCAACTACACGTTCCGGTTCAGCCTGACCAGTTGGGGCTGGATCCACCTCATCCTGGGCATCGTGATCCTCCTGGCCGGCTGCGCCCTGTTCACCGGGGCGGTGTGGGCGCGTGCTGTCGGTGTCGTGCTCGCCGGCCTGATCCTGATCGCCAACTTCCTGTGGCTGCCCTACTACCCGTTCTGGGCCATCGTCCTGATCGCCGTCAACATCTTCATCATCTGGGCCCTGTGTGCGGGATCGCTCCGCGACGCCCGCAGGCCCTGAACCCTGACGAACCGTCCTCGCCGGCCCGTCACCGCCGACGGCGCGCCGCCCCGGAGTGCGCGGCCCGCACGGCGTCACGTCCCGAAGCGGGCGGTGGCGGCGAGGACCTGCCCGAGGACGGCGGCGGTGTCGGCGTCCGCGTCGACGGTCAGTCCGGGTTCGTCGGCGCCCAGCGGCTCCAGGGTGTCGTACTGCGACTCCAGGAGGCCGGCCGGCATGAAGTGCCCGGCGCGCCCGGCGACGCGGGCCCGCGCGACCTCCCGGTCCAGCCTCAGGTACACGAACCGGACGCCCGGGCCGGCGGCGCGGAGGACGTCCCGGTACTCGCGTTTGAGGGCTGAGCAGGTGACGACGCCGCCCGTTCCGAGGCGGGTCGCGTCCCGGATCCAGTCGGCGAGGGCTCGCAGCCACGGCTCGCGGTCCTCGTCGTCGAGTGCGTGTCCCGCCGCCATCTTGGCGATGTTCGCGGCCGGGTGGAAGTCGTCGCCCTCCACGAAGGGCACGCCGCGCCGCTCGGCGAGCAGCCTCCCCAGGGTGGTCTTGCCCGAGCCGGACACGCCCATGATCACGACGATGGCCGGTGCTGGTCCGGATGTCTCCACGGCGGCTCTCCCGGGTTGCGCATGAGCTGGACGGCCCTTGCAGGAGATCATGCGCGCAGTTCCACCGGGGCGGCGCGACGGCGCGGCCGTGCGGGTCCACCCCGGCCCCGGCGGCCCTGCGCCTCCGCCGGCCCTGCGCCTCCGCCGGCCGCACCGAATGGCGGGCCGGGGGTTTGCCCCGGCGGGTGATCGCTGTTGAGATCGCCTCATGAGCATCCCGAACGCGGTGCCCGGCGGCCCCCCGGCCAGGATCCTGCTTCCCTACCCGCTCGCACAGGTGGGCCTGCGCCCGGAGGTGGCGACGGTGGTGTGGGACGGCCGGGGTGACGGCCCGCCCCAGCGGGTGCTCGACGAGGTGGAGTTCTTCGTCATCCCCTACACCTGCACGTCGGCCGCCGTTCCGCTGCTGGCCCGGATGCCCCGGTTGCGGGTCGTGCAGAGCCTCTCGGCGGGAGTCGAGGAACTGCTTCCCGTCCTGCCGGCGGGTGTGGTGCTCTGCAACGCGAGGGGTGTCCACGACGCGAGCACCGCCGAGCTGGCGGTCACCCTCGTCCTCTCCTCGTTGCGCGGAGTCCCGGGCTTCGTCCGGGCGCAGGACGCCGGTGCCTGGGAGGGCGGCTCGTTCGCGTCGCTCGCCGGGCGTACCGTGCTGGTGGTCGGCCACGGGTCGATCGGTGCGGCCGTCGAGGAGCGGCTCGTGCCCTTCGAGTGCGAGGTCCTGCGCGTGGCCCGCACCGCCCGGACGGCGGCTCGCGGGCCGGTGCACGCTCTCGCCGACCTCCCGGACCTGCTGCCGCGCGCGGATGTCGTGGTGCTGACCGTCCCACTCACGGACGGGACCAGGGGGCTGGTCGACGCGGCTTTCCTCGCCGCGATGAAGGACGGCGCCCTGCTGGTCAACGTGGCCCGCGGGGCCGTCGTGGACACCGGCGCCCTCCTCGCCGAGCTGCAGGGCGGCCGGTTGGCCGCGGCACTCGACGTGACCGACCCCGAACCGCTGCCCGCCGGCCACCCCCTCTGGCGGGCCCCGAACACCCTGATCACACCCCACGTGGGCGGCAACAGCTCCGCCTTCCTGCCCCGGGGCCTGCGCCTGATCCGCACCCAGCTGGAGCGGTTCCTCGCGGGCGGCCCGCTGGAGAACGTGGTGGCCCGGCCGGGTGACTGACCGGAGCCCGCCGCCGGCTGCGCGCTGAGCCGTCGGGGGGACAGTGGCGCGCCGTCGGGCGAGCCGTTCCCCGTGCCGCGGGCCGGGCCGACCAGTGTGGTCACCCGGTGCCGGCTTGCGGCCGAGGACGGGAGAGATCAGTGACGTCAGCTGTGGACAAGGGGCGGCGGCCGGTTCCGCCTGTTCTCCGGGGGCAGAAGGCCCTGGTGACCGGTGCGAACTCCGGTATCGGCAAGGCGACCGCGATCGGTCTCGGCCGCGCCGGCGCCGATGTGGTCGTGAACTACGTCTTCGGCCCGGAGGCGGCCGAGGAGGTGGTCGAGGAGATCAAGTCCTACGGGGTGCGGGCCTACGCCCACGAGGCGGACGTCTCCCAGGAGGACCAGGTCGTCGCGATGGTCGACCGGATGGTCGGGGAGTTCGGCACGATCGACATCATGGTGGCCAACGCCGGACTGCAGCGGGACGCCGCCCTCACCGAGATGACCGTCGCCCAGTGGCAGAAGGTGCTGGACGTCAACCTCACCGGCCAGTTCCTGTGCGCCCGGGAGGCCGCCAAGGAGTTCGTCCGCCGGGGCGTCGTGCCGGAGGTCTCCCGTTCGGCCGGGAAGATCGTCTGCATGAGCTCGGTGCACCAGATCATCCCGTGGACGGGCCACGTGAACTACGCCGCCTCCAAGGGCGGTGTCCTGATGCTGATGCAGACCCTGGCGCAGGAACTCGCCCCGCAGGGGATCCGGGTGAACGCCATCGCGCCCGGCGCGATCCGCACCCCCATCAACAAGTCCGCCTGGGACACCCCCGAGGCCGAGGCCGACCTCCTGCGGCTGATCCCCTACCACCGGGTCGGCGACCCGGAGGACATCGCCAACGCGGTGACCGTCCTGGCCTCCGACCTGATGGACTACGTCGTCGGTGCCACGCTCTACGTCGACGGCGGGATGACCCTCTTCCCCGGCTTCGCCACCGGAGGCTGACCGCAGGGTGGAAGGCCGCCGTGCCCACCACCGTGCGACGCCCGCGGACCGGCCGGCCGTCCCCAGCGCGGTCCGAGGCCTGCCTCCCGCCGCCGGTCCGCACGCCCCCTCCCCGTCCGGTCCACCGGGTGACCCAGCGGCCACCCGGCACGAGCCACCGAGGCCCGCATGAACACCGCAGCACACCTCCTGGCTGACACCCCCGCACAGCTGCTCCCCGCCCGGGAGTTGATGGCGTTCACCCTCGCCTCCCACATCCTGCTGGTGCCGCTGGGCGTGGCGCTGCCGTTCGTCACTCTGGTGATGCACCACCGGGGGCTGCGCAAGGCCGACCCGACCGCCCTGCTGCTGGCGCGGCGGTGGTCCGCCGTGATGGCCGTCCAGTTCGCCGTCGGCATCGTCACCGGCACCGTGCTCTCGTTCGAGTTCGGACTGCTGTGGCCGGGCATGATGGGCCGCTGGGGGGACGTCTTCGGCCTCGGCTTCGGCGTGGAGGCGTGGGCGTTCTTCCTGGAGGCGATCCTGATCGCGATCTACCTCTACGGCTGGCGCAGGCTGAAGCCGTGGACGCACTTCTGGCTCGGCGTGCCACTGCCGCTGACGGCGCTGATGGGCGCGTTCGGCATCATCGCCGCCAACTCGTGGATGAACACCCCGCAGGGCTTCACCCTCGACGCGAGCGGCAATCCCGTGGACGTCAGCGTCCAACAGGCGGTCTTCACGCCCATGTTCGGCCCCCAGTACTGGCACTTCGTCGTCGCGATGTTCCTCACCGCCGGCTACGTGGTGGCGGGCGTCTACGCGGTCGGCTGGCTGCGCGGCCGCCGGGACCGCTACCACCGCCTCGGCTTCACCGTGCCGTTCACGGCCGCGGCGATCCTCACCCCCGTCCAGTTCATGCTCGGCGACGCCATCGCCCGGGCGGTCTTCCACAAGCAGCCCGTCAAGTTCGCCGCGACGGAGATCGTCTGGAACACCGGCACCCACGTGCCCGAGTACATGTTCGGCCGCCTCCAGGAGGACGGCACCATCAAGGGCGGCCTCAAGATTCCCCAACTGGACTCCATCCTCGCCGGGTTCAGCCCCGACACCCAGGTCACCGGGCTGACCTCGGTGCCCGCCTCCGACCGCCCCACCACGACCCAGGCGACCATCGCGCACTGGGCCTTCGACATCATGGTCACCATCGGCAGCCTGCTGATCCTGCTCGCCCTCTGGTACGGCTGGTGCTGGCTGCGCCGCCGCGACCTGCCCCGCTCCCGGTGGTTCTTCCGGTGCGCCGCGGTGGCCGGTGTGGCCAGCCTGCTGACGGTGGAGTGCGGCTGGATCACCACCGAGGTGGGCCGCCAGCCCTGGATCGTCTACCAGAACATGCGGGTCTCCGAGGCCGTGACCCCCACCGCCGCAGCCTCGCTGTGGACCATGTTCGGGATCATCGTCACGGTCTATGTCCTCGTCTTCGGCGCCTTTCTCACCGTCGTCCTGAAGATGCGCAGTCGCTGGCGGCTCGCAGACTCCGGAGCCTCCCCGGCGCTCGCCGAGGGCCCCGAGACGGACACCCCGTACGGTCCGCGTCCGGAGGCGGCCGCGGGCACCCCGGGCAACGGCCGGTCCCCCGGGGGTGAGCTGTGACAGCGAACGTCGTCGCCTGGATCCTGCTGCTCGCGATCGCCGCCTATGCCGGCGGCGGCGGCGTCGACTACGGCGCGGGGTTCTGGGACCTCCTGGCCGGCGGCGCCGAGCGCGGCAAACGCCCCCGCTGGCTGATCGACCACGCCATGGCACCGGTCTGGGAGGTCAACAACGTCTGGCTGATCTTCGTGCTCATCGTGATGTGGACCGGGTTCCCGGTGTTCTTCCAGACGGTGTTCACCGCACTCTGGCTCCCGCTGGCACTGGCCGCCGTCGGCCTGGTCCTGCGCGGCGCCGGGTTCGCGCTGCGCAAGCCCACCCGGCGACTGGCCGAACGCCGGATCTACGGCGCCGTGTTCGCGGTCTCCTCCCTGCTCACCCCGTTCTTCCTGGGCGCCGCCATCGGCGCCGTGGCCTCCGGGCGGGTCGCCCCCGGCACCGTCGCGTCGGCCGACGCCTGGGCCAGTACCACCTCGATCATGGGCGGCCTGATCGCCGTGGCGGCCACCGCCTTCCTCGGCGCGGTGTTCCTCACGGTGGACGCCCGGCGCTTCGAGGCGCACGACCTGGTCGGCTACTTCCGGCTGCGCGCCTGGATCGCCGCCGCCGGCCTGCTGATCCTCGGCGTGATCGGCCTGACCGTGACCGACCCGCACGCCTCGTACGTCCACCACGGGCTCACCCACGGGATCGGGCTGCTGCTCCTCCTGCTCGCCACGGCGGCGCTGGCGGTCACGGCCTGGCTGGTCGCCGGCCCTGCCGCCGGGTGGGCGCGCTACACCTCGGTGGCGGTTGTGGCCCTGCTGGTCGCCGCCTGGGGCTTCGCCCAGAAGCCCTACCTGGTGCCCACCTCGCTGACCGTCCAGCAGGGGGCGGGGGCGAGCGCCCCGCTCCAGTGGATGCTCATCGTCGCGGCCGTCGCCCTGGTCTTCATCGGTCCGGCCCTCGTCGTCCTCTACCGCCTCGACACCCACGGCGTGCTGGAACCGCTGGCCGACGAGGATGTCGCGCGGTGACGGCCACGGCGGGGCCCTCCCGCCCGGCCGGCCGGAGCATCTCGCAGCCCGTCGGGTAGGACCGGCGCGTCCAAGGAGGAGATGTCGTGACATCCAGTCAGATCCTGATCGGCATCGCACTGATCTTCGCCCTTGCCGTCGGCTCCCAGCTGCTGGCGAGCCTGCTGCGGGTGCCGGCGATCCTCCTGCTGCTGCCCGCCGGATTCGTCGCGGGCGCGCTGACCGACGACGTCAATCCCGAGAAGCTGCTGGGCGCCGCCTTCTCACCGCTGGTGTCGCTCGCCGTGGCGGTGATCCTCTACGACGCCGGACTCGGGCTGGACCTGCGCCGGCTCAAGGGGCACACCCGCCGGGTCGTGGTCAGGCTGATCTGGCTCGGTGGCCTGGTCACCTGGATGTCGGCGGCGCTGCTCGCCGTCCCGATCATCAGCATGTCGCTGGGCTCCGCCGTGATGCTGGGCGCGATCCTCGTGGTCAGCGGACCCACCGTGGTCGGGCCCCTGCTGGGTTTCGTCCGCCCGACCGAACGGCTGCAACGCATCCTCGTCTGGGAGGGCTCCCTGATCGACCCGGTGGGCGGCATCCTCGGGGCGTTCGTCTTCCACGGCGTCCTGGCCGCCGAACAGCACGGTCTCGGCAGCCAGGTGGGCATGTTCAGCGGCAGTGCCGCGGTCGGTCTGGCCGGCGGCGCCGTGGGAGCCGCCGTGCTCTGGCTGCTGCTGCACCACCTGCCCCTCGGCGAGGTGCTCGGCACGACGGTGCAGCTCGCCGCGGTGGTCCTGGTGGCGGGGCTCCTCGACGCCTTCCGGGACGACACCGGCCTGATCGCGGCCGTGGTGATGGGGATCGCGCTGGCCAATCTGCCGGGGCTGGACATCCCGGCCCGCCGGGTCTTCTTCGAGACGCTGGTCTCGCTGACCATCGGCCTGCTGTTCATCTCGATCTCGGCCACCGTCACCCCGCAGTCGCTGCGCCACGTGGTTCTGCCCGCCCTCGGCCTCGTCGCGGCCCTCGTCCTGGTGGTCAGGCCGCTGGTGGCGCTGCTCTCCACCGCCCGCACCGACGTCCCCTACCGGGAGCGGTGGTTCATCGGATGGATGGCGCCGCGCGGCATCGTCGCCGCGGCCACCGCGTCCACCTTCTCCGCCTCCCTGGTGCAGGCCGGTGTCGGCGGGGCCCAGAAGATCCTTCCGGCCACCTTCGTCGTGATCGTCGCCACCGTCATGGTCTACGGCCTGACGGCGCTCCCGGTGGCCCGGCGGCTCGTCGTCCGCCGGTCGGCACGGTCGCGGCCGCTGCTGGTCGGGGGCGATCCCTGGGTGGTGGAGCTGGGTGGCGCCCTGCGGTCGGCGGGCCTGGACGTGCTCATGTGGGCGGGACTCGACCAGCAGCGCCGGACCATCAAGGACGCGGGCCTCGAACTGGCCCCCGGCGAACTGCTCGCCGCCGCCACCGGGGCCCGTGCCGAGCTGGAGGGCATCACCGAGGTGCTCCTGCTCACCGACGAGGACGACTTCAACGCCCTCGCGTTCATGACGCTGAAGGAGACTGTGGAGGGGCCCGTCCACCGCCTGGCGCCGGCCACCCCCAGCCACGGTGTGGTCGCCCCCTACATCGAGAGCGAGGCGCTGTTCGCACCCGCCCTCAACAGGCCCGAACTGGCCCGCCGGTATGAGGGGGGAGCCCGGATCGTCGCCTTCCGGGTTGACGGAGGCCTCCCGGCCGGACACGACGTGCTGTTCCTGGTGAACGCGGACGGCCGGCTCGTCGCCGCGACGGAGACCACCGTGCCGACGCCGACCGGCGGCGACATCGCCGTCCTCCTCACCCCGGCCGCCGGGTCCGCGCCGTAGGCCGGCCCGCGCAGCCCGTCGCGGGAGTGGAGGGCCTCGGACCGCTCCGGCTCCGGCGGCGCGGTCGGTCGCACAGCGCCGTGCACGCCGCTCCCGTGCCCTGTCAGGGGCGCTGGCGGTCGAGGGCCTCGTCCAGCGTGCAGGCGGCGGTGATGAGCGACAGGTGGGTGAACGCCTGTGGGAAGTTGCCGAGTTGCTCGCCGCTGGGCCCCACCTCCTCGGCGAAGAGGCCGACGTGGTTGGCGTAGGTGTGCATCTTCTCGAAGGTGTAACGGGCGGGCCGCAGACGCCCGGCCCGGGCCAGTGCATCGACGTAGAGGAAGGTGCAGAGGCTGAACGTGCCCTCCGAGCCGCGCAGGCCGTCGGGCGAGGCGGCCGGGTCGTAGCGGTAGACGAGGCTGTCGGACACCAGGGTGCGGTCCATCGCGTCCAGGGTGGACAGCCAGGACGGGTCCCGGGGGGCGACGAACCCGACCCGGGGCATCAGCAGCAGCGAGGCGTCCAGGACGTCGTCCCCGCCGTAGTGCTGGACGTACGCCTGCTGCTCCTCGCTCCAGCCGCGCTCCATGACCTGCAGCAGGATGGTGTCGCGGGCCTTCTTCCAGCGCTCGGTGTCGGCCGGCCGGCGGAATTCGTCGGCCAGCCGCAGGCCGCGGTCGAAGGCCGCCCAGCACATCACCCGGCTGTAGGTGAAGTCCTTCCGCCCGCCACGGGTCTCCCAGATGCCCTCGTCGGGGCGGTCCCAGGAGTCGGCCAGCCAGTCCAGGCTCTGGGAGAGGACCTTCCAGCCGCGGTAGCCGGCCTGGGCGGCGATCTCCCGGCCCTCGGAGAGCGCGTAGAGCGCCTCACCGTAGATGTCCAGTTGCAACTGGTCGGCGGCCGCGTTGCCGAGCCGCACCGGTGCGGAGCCGCGGTACCCCTCCAGATGGCCGAGGACCTCCTCGGTCAGGAGCGGTTCGCCGTCGACCCGGTACATGATCTGGAGCGGTTCGCCGACCTTCCCGGACGTCTCGTGCAGGCGGTCGCCCAGCCAGTGTGTGAAGTCCGTCGCCTCCTCGACGAAGCCGAGGTCGAGCAGGGCGCGGACGGAGAGCGAGCCGTCGCGGACCCAGGTGTAGCGGTAGTCCCAGTTGCGCTCGCCGCCGACCTGTTCGGGCAGGCCCATGGTGGCCGCGGCCACCGGTGCGCCGCTGGGGGCGTAGGTGAGCAGCTTGAGGGTGATCGCGGAGCGGTTCACCATGTCGGGCCAGCGGCCGCGGTAGTTGGATCCGTGCACCCACTTCTGCCAGAAGTCGGCCGCGTCCCACAGCTGTCCGGTGATCCCGTCGACGGTGGGGGGCGGCGGCACCTGGCCGTCGGTGTCGCAGACGGTCAGGACGACACCTGCCGATTCGCCGACGTTCAGCGTGACGGAGCCCCGCAGGTCGTCGCCGTCCCGTTCCACCGGGAAGGTGCTCTGGAGGTACGCGCAGACGCCCGGCGCCCGGAAGACGGCTGCCTCGGGCCGCAGGTCCAGTTCGTGGGTGGCTCGGCCGTAGTCGAACCGCGGGCGGCACTCCAGCTCGAAGCGCACGCTGCCGCGCACGCTGCGCACCGTCCGGATCAGGGTGTGCCGGTCGGTCGGGGTGCGGCTGGTGTTCGGCGGCATCCAGTCGACCACTTCGCCCACCCCGTCGGGCGACATGAAGCGGGTGACCAGGACGGCGGTGTCCGGGTAGTACAGCTGTTTGCAGGTGGCCTGGGGATTGACGTCCGCGAGCCGGAAGTAGCCGCCGCGGTCGTGGTCGAGCAGGGCGGCGAAGATGCTGGGGGAGTCGAAGCGCGGTGCGGCGAACCAGTCGACGACGCCGCGCGAGGTCACCAGCGCGGCGGTCTGCAGGTCGCCTATCAGGCCGTGCTCGGCTATGGGCGGGTAGCGGTCCATGAGCTTCCCAAGGTCAGAGTGATCCTTTGATTTCACTATCGGCCAGGACGGGCGGACGCGCCCGTTGCGGTCGCCGGTGCCCTCCGTCGAGGGGCTGCGGCGGGAATCCTCGGGCGCCCGCGCGCGGCGATGCCGCGGCGGGCGGGGCCGGGTGGGGGATCCTGCAGGGGCCGGCACCCGGCCGGGAAACCGAAGCCTGTGGAGGTTCGGGGTTGGACATGATCCATGTCCGTGCGGTGAGCCCGCGGGACCTCACCGACCGGGTCGTCGGTTGCCTCGCGGGCTCCCCCTCGGTCCTCAACCTGATCGTGCAGTCCGGTGCGGCGCGCAACCCGGACGGTGACGCCATCGCCTGCGACGTGCTGACCGGCGCGGCGAACGACGTCCTGCGTGCCCTGCGCGCGCTGGACCTGGACAGCCGGGGCTCGATCGTCATCGAGCCCGTGGACGTGGCGTTCGTCGGCGGGGCCGCGGAGGCCGGCACCCGAAAGCTCGGGGCACTCGCCCACGCGCCGGTCTGGGACGAGGTCGAGGCACGGATCCGGGCCGAGGGGACGTACGCGCCGAGTTTCTACCTCTACCTGGTCATCGCCGGCCTCATCGGCGCGGTCGGGATCGTCACCAACTCGCAGATCCTGATCGTCGCAGCCATGGTCGTCGGCCCCGAGTACGGGGCCATCGTCAGCATCGCGCTGGGCATCGACCGCCGTGACGGCAGGCGGGTCCGCCAGGGGCTGCGGGCGCTGCTGCTGGGCTTCGTCCTGGCCGTCGTGGTCACCTTCCTGTTCAGCCTCGTGATCCGCGGGTTCGGTTTCGAATCCAAGGCGTTCAGCCTGGGCCTGCGGCCGGTCTCCCAGCTGATCGACACCCCCAACTTCTTCTCGTTCGCGGTGGCGGGCCTGGCCGGCGTCGTCGGCATCGTCTCGCTCAGCGAGGCGAGGACCAGCGCGCTGCTGGGCGTCTTCATCTCGGTCACGACCATCCCGGCGGCGGCGGACATCGCGGTGTCCGTCGCCTTCTCCAGCTGGCGCGAGGCCGGGGGCTCGCTCGTCCAACTGCTGGTCAACATCGTCGTGTTGATCGTGGTGGGCACCTTGACGCTGCGCGGGCAGCGCGGGATCTGGCGCCGGGTCGCCGCCCGGCGCGCACGCGCCGACCGGCCGCAGGGGCATCCCCGGGCGTGAACTGAGCCGTCCGGATGACGTTCGGGGGATCGCCGGGCGCCCACGGGCCGGGAAGTGCCGAGCGTGCCCCCGAGCCGTGGTACGACGGCTTCTAGGCCTGTCGACCGACGCGATTCAGGCTGCCGTCCGGTGCTGAGGAGACGATGAGCATGCCGACCACAGCCGTCGGACCGCCCGCCGCCCCGCCACCGGACCCCCTCGTACTGATCCGGAGCCGCAAGTACGCGGTACTGCTGGTGATGACGGCGGTTCTCGGCGTCCCGATCTCCGCGATGGCGTTCGGGTTCCTCGCGCTCGTGTCCGAACTGCAGTCGCTGACCTACAGCGACCTCCCCGAAGCGCTGGGCTTCGACGGAACGCCTTCGTGGTGGCCGATCCCGCTGCTCGCCGTGGCCGGACTGCTGGTGGCGCTCGCCATCAGCCGCTTGCCGGGGGAGGGCGGCCACAAGCCGGCCGAGGGGCTGGTCACCAAGGGGGCGCCGACGGCGGCGGAACTGCCCGGTATCGCGCTCGCGGCGGTGGCGTCGCTCGGGGCGGGCGTGGTGCTCGGTCCCGAGGCTCCGCTCATCGCGCTCGGCGGGGGTCTGGCGGTGTTCGCCGTCCGGGCGGTGAAACGGGACGTCCAGCCGAGTTCGGCCGCGGTGCTGGGGGCCGCGGGGAGTTTCGCGGCGGTCAGTACGTTGCTCGGATCGCCGCTGCTCGGTGCGTTCCTGCTGATGGAGGCGGCCGGCCTCGGTGGCGCCATGATGGGTGTCGTTCTGGTGCCGGGTCTCCTCGCGGCCGGCGTCGGCGCACTGATCTTCACCGGCCTCGGTTCCTGGACCGGTCTGGGCACCTACTCGTTGGCCCTTTCGCAGGTGCCGCAGGCCCACCGCCCCGACCTCGCGGGGTTCGGCTGGGCACTCGTCATCGGGGTGGCCTCGGCCGTCCTCGGGGCGGGGATCCACCGTTCGGGCCTGTTCCTTCAGGGCCGGGTCGACCGGAGGCGGGTGGTGCTCACCACCGTGGCCGGCGCGCTCGTGGGGGTCGTCGCGCTGGTGTACGCCGAGGGGACGGGCAAGGCGGCGTCGGACGTGCTGTACTCGGGGCAGAGCGCACTCGGGCCGCTGCTGGCCGGTCAGGCCGGGTACACGGCGGGGACCCTGGTCGTCCTGGTGGTCTGCAAGGCGCTCGCCTACAGCCTGTCGCTCGGTGGGTTCCGCGGCGGCCCGGTCTTTCCGTCGATGTTCGTGGGAGCGGCGGGCGGGCTCGCCCTCGCGCACCTGCCCGGACTGGACGTGACCTCCGGGTTCGCGATGGGCGTCGGGGCGCTGTGCGTGGCGATGCTGAAACTGCCGATGACCGCGGTGCTGCTGGCCACCCTGCTCCTCGGAGCGCAGGGCCTCACCGTCATGCCGCTCGTGATCGTCGCGGTCGTGGTCTCCTACGTCCTCACGTTCAAGCTCGCCCCCGCCCCCGCCCCCGTCCCTGCGCCGGCCTCCGCGCCGCCGCCGGCCGGGGTGTCCCCCTGAATCGTGGTCCGCGATCCGCCCGCTCCACCCTGACCTGGAGGCCGGCCATGTCCCACAGCCCGACCGGGCGGCAGTTCCTCCTGCGCAGCGGCGAGCACAGCGCCGTCGTGGTGGAGCTCGGCGCGGCCCTGGGCCGCTACACGGTGGCCGGGCGCACCGTCCTGGACGGCTTCGCCGCCGACGAGCGGATCACCGGCGGCCGTGGACAGCTCCTGGTGCCCTGGCCGAACCGGATCGGCGGGGGACGGTACCGCTGGAACGACGAGGACCTGCAACTCCCGCTGACCGAACCGGAGGCGGGCAACGCCATTCACGGGCTGCTGCGCTGGGCCTCGCGGTGGAGCCGATGTCCTGCCCACCGGACGCGTTCCGTGGCCGGGCCGATCTGGTGGAGCTCGGCGTCGGCGACCTGCACACGTTCCGCTGGGGCCTGACCGCCTGGGACGGAACGGCCTGACGGGCGCCCGGCCGCGCCCGGCCGGCCGGGCACGGGTACAGTCCACCTCCGCGGTGCGCGGTCTGTCCTGCAGGGCAGTACGGGGGAAGCGCCGCTCAGGCGTACCAGGAGACCTCCGTCAGCCGCGCCCTGCGGGGTATCTCCCTCTCGGGCATCGGGAGCCGGGTGCCGTCCTCGATCAGGACGCTGGTCGGCTCTCCCCGGACCGGTCCGGGCAGTGTCACCCGGGCCTCGATGTGGCGTGGCGGGTCGGTCGGCAGGGTCGTGGCCAGCGACCGCACCTCGGAGTGGTGGCCGTGGATGCGCACCGCCGCAACCTCCTTGCCGTCCACCAGGAGCACGAGTTCCCGGGGTCCGCCCAGGTGCACGTCGACGGTCACGGAGTAGCCGGCGTGTTCACGGTGGAAGTGGTAGGAACGGCCCATGACCGCCTCCGATCGCGGCGGAATTCTTGCGTCCATCGTGACACCGGCGGGCGGCCGCCGCGAGATCCGGAGGCTGTCGCTACCGGCGAGGACCGGCCGGTGGGAGCCGCGGGGGCCGGCGGGCCCGGCCGGGCCGGAGGCGTCCCTACCGGCCGGGCCCGAAAGGTGCGGGGGTGTCGGGCGGTGCGCCCCCGGGGTGTCGTCCTCCGCCGATGCCCTGGGGGTCGGGGGTCCGGGCGTCGGCCCGGCGGGGCGTGTCGCCGAACGCCTGGTCGACCGCGAGGTCGAGGAGGGAGAGTTCGAGGCGGAGGGCGGGCCGGCACTCCTGCGGCAGCGCCGCGAGGAGGCCTTCGAGGAGGGCCCTGAGCCGTCGGCACACCTGGACGGAGGTCGCGCCGTAGTCGCGGATCTCGGTGACGGCGAGTTCCAGGTAGTCCTCCCACGGCCGGCCCGGCAGGACGAGGCGCGGCCGGCCGTGGTGGTCGGCGAGCACGTAGCTGCCGCGGAGCCCGACGCGGCCGACGGTGTAGAGGAACATCTCGATGTGGTTCAGCACCTGGACGGCGGTGGTGGGGTCGTTGACGGCGGGGGAGAGGGCCCGGATGGCGACGTCGACCAGGATGCGCAGGGCGAACGCCGGGTCCTGCTCGACGGTCCGCTCGGCGCCGAGGGCGAGCAGGCCGGTCACCCGGTGGGGATCCGGCGCGGGTGCACCGCCGTGGATCTCGACCACGGTGGCGCCGGGCGGTACGAAGTCGCCGACGGAGGCGGCCAGGACGAGGACGCAGTCGTGCCGGGCGGCGAGCGCGACCAGGCCGGGCGCGTTGATCGCCTGGATGACGCCGCCGCGTTCCGACCGGATGCGGCCGGCCGGGGCGCCCGGCCGCGGCGCCGGGTCGCGCGCGGCGGAGCTCCGGATGCCCGCCGCGGCGCGGTCGAGGACTCGCTCGCCCAGGCGTCCCACGATGTCGGCGATGGCCACGGGGCGCAGGTTGTGCGTGAAGCGGTTGAGGTAGATCAGCAGGAGGAGGAGGCTGGCCGAGACGGCGATGCCGGCGAGGGTCACGCCGAGGTTGGGCACGGAGTCGGTCTCGATGCTCCGCAGCAGGGTGTAGGCGAACGCGAAGGTGCCGGTGAAGGTGGCCAGGACGGCCTTCTGCAGCCGGTCGCGGTACCAGAGCCGCATGTAGCGGGGGGAGAGTGTGCCGGTGGCCTGCTGGATGACGAGGACGCCGATGGTGACGACGAACCCGAGCAGCGCGATCATCGAGCCGACCACGGAGCTGAGGACGCTGCTCGCGGTCGACGCGGAGTAGTCCCAGGTCTTCGGCAGCCAGGACGCCCCGTCCACGGCGGTCGCCGCCTCGGCCAGGGCGACGCCGAGGACGAGCCCGACCAGCGGGACGATCCACAGGCTGGCCTTGGCGTACTGCCGCAGCCGGAATCGGGCGGCCCAGGACATCATGCGGGGCCCAGCAGGACGGCGGTCTCGTCCGGCCGCGGCGTGATCGCCTGGGCCTCGGTGACCGGGGCCAGGAGGCCGTCGGTGCTGATGACGAAGAGGAGGTCGTGGTCCGGGGGGACGGGCACGGATCCCGGCTGCAGGTGGAAGCGGGCGCCCTGCTCGTAGCGGGCCGCCAGGCGGTGCCGGACGAGGGCGTGGCCGAAGAGGATGTCGCCCCCGGTGTAGGGGGCGACCACGCCGTGGCTGTCCCGTGGCGGGCCCACGCGGTAGACGGGGCCTTCGACGTTGTCCTTGACGACGACGGAGGCGAGCGCGTTGAAGTCGTCGTCGTCGGTGAGCAGGAACACCGCGGTGACGCCCTCCAGACGGGCCCGGGGGTTGGTCGCGGTCGCCAGCATCTCCCCGTGTGCGAGTTCGATGCCGGCCATGGTGATCCGGTCGCGTTCCTCGTCGAGCCCCGCCCACATCAGCACGTCGAGCCCGGCCGACTGCAGGGCCTTCCCCAGGCCGATCACCCAGGGTTCGCCGCCGACGAGGAGCGGGCGGGTCCGGCTCGGCCGGACGACCTTGAGCCGTCGCGCCACGGGGGCGGCGGTCAGCGCGTACAGGACGACCGTCCCCACGATCACGAGGAAGGTGATCGGGAGGATCTTCCTGGCGCCGGGCAGCCCCTTCTCCACCAGGGTGGCGGCGAAGGCGGACGCGGTCGAGGCGGCGACGATGCCGCGGGGCGCCATCCAGCCGATGAAGCCCCACTCGCCCGTGGTCAGGTCGGAGCCCCGGGCGGCGGCGAAGGCGATGAGCGGCCGGACGGCCAGGACGAGGATCGCGATCAGGATCAGGGAGGGGACGAGCACGGGCGTGACGGAGGCGGGGGCGACGGCGGAGGAGATGGAGATGAACAGCAGGCCGATGATCAGCTGGACGAGTGTTTCGAGGAAGGGCCGGCGCCGGCATGTCCAGGCCGGGGAGGTTGGTGACGGCGAGTCCGGTGACGATCGCGGCGATCAGGCCGGTGTCGTCACGGGCGATGTCGCAGCCCGCGGAGACGAGGACCACGGTCGCCAGCTGGGCCAGGGTGCCGAGCGTCTCGCCGAGCCGCAGCTTGCGCAGCGCCAGCCAGAGGACGACGGTGCCCACCGCGCCGCCGGCGAGGCCGACGGCCATGCTGAGGAGGAACTGGCCGAACTGGTAGCCCCGGCCGATGTCGACCCGGCCGGTGGTGGCGACGGCGTGGAAGACGACGGCGCCGAGGATGCCGCCGATCGGGTCGGTCAGCGTCCCCTCCCAGATGAGGATGCGCCGCAGCCGGTCCGTCGGCCGGACGTACTCCAGCAGAGGGCCGACCACGGTGGGGCCGGACACCACCAGGATCACGGCGATCATGGCAGCGACCCTGAGCGGGATCCCGAACAGCGCCGGGCCGACGGCGCAGACGGCGAAGAAGGTGGCCAGGATGCCGATGACCAGCAGCTTGACCACGATCCCGCGGGTGCGGCCGGTGAGGTTGCGCAGGTTCAGTCCGAGGCCGGCGTCGTAGAGGATCACGGCGACGGACAGCGACACCAGCGCGGGGAAGTCCGGACCGACGAGCTTCGCGGGGTGGATGACGTCGGTCAGCGCGCCCGCGGTGAACCCGACCGGCAGCAGCACGATCAGGGCGGGGACCCGCAGCTTGTTCGCCAGGACCTGGGAACCCGTGGCGAGGGCCACGGTCAGGGCGATGCCAAGGAGGATGTCCTCGTCGGACACGGCGGCCGCCCTCCTCACGACGTCGGGGTCTACGGGATCAAACCGCGTCCCGCCGGGCCCGTACTCGCCCTCGCGGCCGGACACGGCAGCGGCCACCCGATCGGCCCTGCCCGCGCCCGGACACCCGGGACGTGACCGCCGCCGTGAGGCCTCCCGGTCCCGGCCGAGCGCCGCCCGGCCGGGACGGGCAACACCGCACGGGACCGCGACGGGCCGGTCCGGTGCCGCGACGGGCCGGTCCGGTGCCGGGGAGGCGTGCGCGGCCGCGCAGGCGGTGTCGTGCCGCGTGCGGTGCGTGGCGAATAGGGTGGGGCCGTCGATGATCACCCGTCCCCCCGTCCCCCGTCCCCACAGGAGAGCCGATGAGTCCGATCCCCGTCCTCGATGCCCCGTTGCCGGTCGGGGTGATCGGTCTCGGCGACATCGCCCAGAAGGCGTATCTGCCGGTGCTGGCGGCGCTGCCGGGTCTCGACCTGCGTCTGATGACCCGGGACCGGGCCAAGCTCGACCGGATCGGCGACGCCCACCGCATCGACCCCGGCAAGCGGTTCACCGACCTCGGCGAGCTGATCGCGGGCGGAATCCGGGCCGCGTTCGTCCACGCGGCAACGGACCAGCACGTCACGATCGTGGAGCAGCTGCTCACCGCCGGCGTCGACGTCTACGTGGACAAGCCGCTCGACTACACGCTGGACGGTTCCCGCCGGCTGGTCGGCCTCGCGGACCGCACGGGCCGCTCGCTGATGGTGGGCTTCAACCGCCGTCATGCGCCCGGTTACGTCCAGGCGCTGGAGCGGCCGCGCGACCTGATCGTGCTGCAGAAGAACCGGGAGGGCCTGCCGGAGGCGGCGAGGCCGATGGTTTTCGACGACTTCATCCATGTCGTGGATGTCCTGCGATTCCTGGTTCCCGGTGAGGTGGAGCACGTGGACGTCCGCTCCCGGGTGCGGGACGGCCTGGTGGAGCACCTCGTCCTCACCCTCGCCGGTGAGGGGTTCACGGCACTGGGCATCATGAACCGGGTGAGCGGCTCCACCGAGGAGATCCTCCAGGTCTCGGGCGGGGACTCCAAGCGCGAGGTCCACAACCTGGCGGAGGTGATCGATCACCGGGGCCAGCCGACGATCCGCCGCCGCGGCGACTGGGTGCCGGTGGCCCGCCAGCGCGGCATCGAGCAGGTCGTGCTCACGTTCCTGGACGCCGTCCGCACCGGAAAGACCCTCGACGCCCGTGACGCGCTGCGCACCCACGAGCTGTGCGAACTGATCGTGGAGCGCATCGAGGCGGCCTGAGGCACGGGCCTGCCGGGTGCCCCGTGCCTCGCGTGCGCGGAACCCCGGCGCAGCGGGGTGCGACGGGCCCGGCGGCTGTGCTGCTGTGGTTGAGATGCTTCGGCTGAGGTGCTTCTAGGGGACGGGGGTGGGGGCCTGGACGGGGGGACCGGTGAGGAGGGTGCCGGTCTCGGAGTAGGGCCAGCCGTTCGGCACGCAGTCGTGCAGTCCCTTGATCTGCTGCATCATCACCGGTGCCGGCTGGCCCGGACCGGGGCAGTCGACGTGGCCGAGGCCGAGTACGTGGCCGACCTCGTGGTTGACGGCGAGTGCGTGGTAGAGGTCGGGTCGGCCGGTGTAGTACTCGGTCAGCTCGGTCCAGCGCTTGAGGTTGATGACCACCTGGTGGCCCACGCCGCAGTTCACCCAGCCGCCGGTGTCCAGCCCGTACTGGCCGCAGATCCGGTCGGTGGTCTCCGGGGTGGCCAGGTAGACGGTGAAGTCCACCGGGTCGGCGGGCATGCGCTGGAAGGAGCGGGTGCCGTCCGCGGCCCAGCCGCGCTGGACGTTGCCGAGGACGGTGTCGACCTCGGCGGCGAACTGTTCGGGGCTCTCCCTGATTCCGTTCTCGGCACGCACCTTGTAGCGGAGGAGCTGTTCGCCGGTGCCGAAGCGGGGGGAGCCGCCGGTGGCCGTCGTGAACTCCATCGGCTTCTGCCGGCGGGCGGGGGCCGGGCTCCACGGTTGCCACCACAGCAGGCCGGCGGTCACGGCGGCGACCACCACGATGGCGAGCGCGCCTTTCCAGGCTCTCCGCCGGCCGGTCCGGTCGCCCGCGGGGTCCTGCGGGGAGGCCTCGTCGCGCCGGGAACCGGCGAAGACCCTCACTGGTTGGTCCCCGTGGCGGGGCGGCCGTACGACCGGTGGGCGGGCTTCCGGTGGGCGGGCTGGGGCACGTGGGGCCTCGGGGGGACGGTGGCGGCCGCGCGGGGGCGGGCTGGGGCCTGGATGGACATGGTGGTGCGATAACTCCTGTACGAGGATCGTACTGATGCACGATTATGTAGGTAATCGGTTATGTAGGTAATAACGGGGCGAGGTGGACCACCGGTTCAGGCGACCGCGGGACCGGGTGGTGGCGCCGGGCTCCGGGGAACTGCGTCCGCGGGCGGCGTCGCGGGATCGCTTCCGGAACCGGCCGTGGGATCGCTTCCGGAACCGGCCGTGGTGCGCGGTACCGTGGACGTTCACGGTTGCCGGATGCGAAACGGACGGGCGATGCGCGCAGGCCAACGGCGGGACGAGCGGGTGGCCCTCGGGCTCCCGGTGCCGCCGCGTGCGGCGTTCCGCCCGCCGACCGCCGCCCACCGTGCTGTCGCCGGGGGCCGGGGCCGTGGCGCCGCGCTCGTGCGGCGCCGCTGGATCGACGGGGCCGGCTCCCCGGCCGGACTCTGTCGCGCGTAACGGTCCGCCGCCCACGCCGTCAGGGGGCTCCACCGGCGTGCGAGCCCGTTCCCAAGGGGCCCGCACGCTCGGTACGTCCGGCGGTTGCGCTCCGTCGCCGCCGGCTCCGGCCGGGACCGGGGCACGCCGCCGCCGAAGGAGCGAGAAGCATCGAGATCGAGGAACGGCTTCGCATGTCCCAGTACCCCGCGCTCACCCCCGACGGCGTCACGGACGGCGCCACGGGCGGTGCCGTGTACCGCCGCGTCCTGGGCGACCCGGTCGGATCACCGGACAACCCGGTCCACATCCTGGACAACCCGGCCCGCGCCGCCCTGTTCGGCCCCCACGCGCACCTTGCCCGGCGGCGGGGCGACGTCCTGTGCTACCCCGCCGACGTGTCGCCGTTCCTGGCCCTTCCGGACCGGCCGGACCGGCAGACCTGGCGGAACGTGGCGGCGCTGTGCGGCCCCGGCTTCGTCCTCGTCGCCACCGGCTCGCCGACCGCGGTGCCGGCCGACTGGGAGATCCTCGTGCAGGGCCCCGGCGTCCAGCTGGTGGACGACGGCGTCCGCGCCGCGCCCGACGAGGAGGCCGTCCGGCTGGGCCCCGCCGACGTGCCGGAGATGCTGGCGCTGGTGGAGCAGGCGCGGCCCGGCCCGTTCCTGCCCCGCACCGTCGAACTCGGCCGTTACCTGGGCATCCGGCGCGGCGGCGCGCTGGTCGCGATGGCCGGGGAGCGCCTGCGCCCGCCGGGCTGGACCGAGATCAGCGCGGTCTGCACGGCCGAGTCCCACCGCGGGCAGGGCCTGGCGCCCCGGCTCGTGCGGGCGGTCGCGGCCGGGATCCGCGAGCGCGGCGACACGCCGTTCCTGCACACCGCCGCCGACAACACCACGGCGATCCGGCTCTACGAGTCGCTGGGGTTCCGGCTGCGCCGGCAGGTCATGTTCCTGGGCCTGAAGGTCCCCGGTGGGGAGTGTGCCGTGTGACCGCGTCCCCACTGGACGCCTGCGGACCCGTTTCGGCTCCGGGAGCCGGGAGATGAAGTGTCCGACGGCCGCACGGTAGCGTTACGTGGAGGTGGCATGTACGCTGCGTGTCGCTGGCTGAACAGCATGCGGGCCTGGCAGCGACTCCGTGGGGGAAGTCACGTCCAGGCCCGGCCGCCAGTCGGGGCCCGGTTGCGCTCGTGGGGAGTTCCAACCGGGCCCGTTGACGGGCTATCCACGGTATGCCCGGTCGGACGGGGTTTCAGTCATGCCAACTCTCCGGCGGGGGCACATTGTGGACGAACCGTCAGTCGGCGGTCGGCCCGGCCATGTTCTTGGTGAGCCACTCCAGGGTGTTCGGGATCATCTTCTTGAAGTCCGAGGTGAGGTGCTGGCCGCCGGGCTGCTCGTAGTAGTCGATCTTCAGTGGCGGGACGGCCTTGGCGACCCAGTCCTTGACCAGCTTGACCTCGGGCGGGGTGCCGCCGGCCGCCGTGGCGAGCATCCGTACGTCCGCCTTGCCCTGCGAGACCATGGCGTTCGGGCTGTTGGCCTGGCGCTCCGCCTCGTGCCCCTTCCAGAGCGGCGAGTCCGGGGCCCAGTAGCCGTCGACCGGAACCGCGACCCCGAACGTCTCCGGGTGCTGCAGGGCGAGCTTGGCGCTGCAGAAGGCGCCGGTGGAGGCGCCCATCACGCCCCAGCCGTCCCGGCTCTTCAGGGTGCGGAAGTTGGCCCGGATGAAGGCGGGTATGTCCTCGGCCAGCCAGGTGCCCATCTTGGGCTGGCCCGGGATGTCGCTGCACTCCAGGGCCTTGTGCTCGTCGGGGTCCAGGTTCTGCACCGGCATGATCATGATGAACGGGTGGGCCGTGCCGGCCTTCGTCATCTCCACGTCGGCCGCCTGGATGGGCAACTGGTTGTCCGTGTAGGTGTTGTAGCCGGCGCTCTGGCCGCCGGAGAAGAGCACGATGACGGGGAAGCCGGTCTTGGCGTACTTGGGGTCGCTGTACTCGGGCGGCAGCCAGACCCAGACCTTTCCCGACACGCCGGACTTCGCACCGGTCAGGGTGGTCACGGTGATCGGCCCGGCTGTGGTGTCCCTCGCCTTGCCGAGCGTCGTGGTCGGACCGGTGGGCATGGCCACCTTGCTGCCGGCCGCGGGGGCGGTGGGTGCTGCGGACGCGGTGCCGGCGGCGGCCGGGCCGGTGGCGGTACCGGCGTCCTTCGCCGCGTCGCCTCTGCCGCCGTCGCCGCCGGAGCAGGCGGCCAGCGATGTGGCCAGGACGAGCGCGGTGGTACCCGTCAGAAGGGCACGGAAGCGAGGAGACGGCGGTTGCACGGTGAGAACTCTCCGACCAGTGTGACGTCCGGTCCGCGGAGCCGGACGGCGGCCCCGGGCGGGACCGGCACGCGACCGGGGGCGGCCGGACCTGCACACCCCCGGATGGCGCACCGCCCCGGCCGGGGAGGTGCGCCATTATGTGATCTTAGGACGTGATCACTGGCTCGTCGGTTGCACAGACGGTCGGGAGTCGGGCGAGCCCGTGAGGGGTCGGTGAGGGGTACGTGAGGACGGCCGGGCGCCGGCGGGCTCAGGCGCCCTTCGCCGCGGAGATCCGCTCACGCCACCACGCCACCGTCGCCCCGAACTGCTCCTCGGCCGGGGTGGCGCGCACGGCGAAGGCGGACTCGTAGGCGGCCGAGTCCATCACGAACGGACGGTCGAACTGGTAGCGGACCTCGCGCAGTTCGCGGATCAGGGGCGAGAAGAGCGAGGCCAGGGCCAGGGCCGCCGCCGGCATCCTCCGCACCGCCACCGGGCCGGACCCCGCCTCCGCGGCGAGCCGGCCGACCATCTCCCGGCTCGACAGTGCGGGGGCCGTGGGCACGTGCCAGGCCCGGCCCCAGGCCCGCTCCTCACCTGCGACCTCGGCCAGCGCCCGGGCCACGTCGGGGAGGTAGCTCCAGCTGTGCGGAGCATCCGGGTCGCCCAGTACGGTGACCGGCCTGCCGTTCAGTACGCGCGGCACGACCCGCGAGGCCAGGTGGCCGCCGTCGGTCACACCGGGGCCGAAGAAGTCCGAGGCACGCACCTCGACCGCCCTGATGCGGCCCGCCTCGTGCAGGGCCCGCGCCTGCTCCCAGACCGCGGCCCGGACCCGCCCCTTCGGGCCGGTCGCCGCGAGCGGCAGGCGCTCGGTGAGCGGGCCGTCCACCGGGCCGTAGCCGTAGAGGTTGCCCAGGCCCACCAGGACGGCCCCGGTCTCCTCGGCCGCCGCGCAGAGCGCCGAGGCCAGCGGCGGCCACTCGGCCGCCCAGCGGTGGAGGGGCGGCGCGGCGCAGCCGTAGATCGCCGCGGCGCCGCGCGCGGCCCCGGCCAGCTGTCCGGCGGCCGCCGCGTCCAGCGCCACATGCTCGATGCCGGGCTCCGCCGGACGGCCCGACCTGGTGACCACACGTACCGAATGCCCCTGGCCGGCCAGCAGCCGAGCAGTGGCCGCCCCCGCGGGCCCATATCCGACAACCACATGAAGACTCACCGTCACAGCCTAGTCCGGGCCCGGGAGGCGGGTGACACGGGCATGGCGGGGGCCTGCCCGGGCACCCGCGCCGGCTGTTCCACCGGGGCACCCGCGCCGGCTGTTCCACCGGGGCACCCGCGCCGGCTGTTCCACCGGGGCAACCGCGTCGGCCGCGCCTTCGGGGTACCGCGTCGGCGGGGCGGAGGCGGGGCCCCGGCGCGGGCGACTGCGCAACCTGCCCGGCGCGCTGGACGGTTACCGGGCGACCCTGGCCGAGGGGATCGCCCGCGGGCTGCTCTCGGCCCCGCGCCAGGCCCGGGCGGTCGTCGACCAGCTCGCCGCCTGGACCGGCCAGGCCGACGGCGGGGCAGGCTGGTTCACCGGGTTCGTCGCCGCCGGGCCCGAGCGGCTCAGGTCCGAGCTGGAGGCCGCCGCAGTCCAGGCGACCGCCGCCGTCGCCGGATTCCGCGACTGGCTGCGGCACACCTACCTGCCCGCCGCCGACGGCACCCCGGACGCCGTCGGCCGCGAGCGCTACCTGCGGTCGGCCCGCTGGGCCAACGGCGCGGACGTCGACGTGGCCGAGGCGTACGCCTGGGCATGGGACGAGTTCCACCGCACGGCCGCCGAGATGCGCGCCGAGGCCGGCCGCGTCCTGCCGGGCGCCTCCGTCCGTGCCGCCATGGACCACCTGGACCGGCACGGGCACACGATCGAGGGCGAGGAGGCGATCCGGGCCTGGCTCCAGGAGATCACCGACGAGGCGATCGAGGCCCTGCACGGCACCCACTTCGACATCTCCGGCCCGCTGCGCCGGGTGGAGACGGTGATCGCGCCGCCGGGCAGCTCGGTGGCGCCGTACTACGCCGGCCCCAGCCTGGACTTCAGCCGGCCGGGCCGGGCCTATCTGCCGACCCTGGGCCAACGCACCTTCCCCACCTGGGAGATCGTCAGCACCTGGTACCACGAGGGCGTCCCCGGCCACCATCTGCAGACCGCCCGCTGGGTCGCCGAGGTCGGCCGGCTCAGCCGCTACCAGGTCACCGTGGGGGCGGTCAGCGCGAACAAGGAGGGCTGGGCCCTCTACGCCGAGCGCCTGATGGACGAGCTGGGCTTCCTCACCGACCCGGCCCGCCGCCTCGGCTACCTGGACAAGCAGATGCTGCGGACCATCCGGGTCATCGTCGACATCGGGATGCACCTGGAACTACCGGTGCCCGCCGGCTCCGGGTTCCACCCCGGCGAACGCTGGACGCCGGGCCTCGCGACCGGGTTCATGGCCGCCTACCACGGCAGTTCGCCCGCCCGGCGGGCCGGCGAGATCGACCGCTACCCTCGGCTGGCCCGGCCAGGCCATCGGCTACAAACTGGGCGAACGGGCCTGGCTGCGGGGGCGCGAGGCGGCCCGCCGCCGTCACGGAGCCGCCTTCGACCTCAAGGCCTGGCACACGGGTGCGCTGTCCCTGGGACCGCTCGGCCTCGACGATCTGGTGGACAGCCTCGCCGCCCTGTAGTCGTCGGCGCCGTCCCCGCCCGTGAGGTCAGCCCAGGGCGCGGACGGCGGCGAGGACGTCCAGGCCGAGCTCCGGGTCGGCGTCGTCCGGGACGCTGACCGAGAGGCGCGTGACCAGGCCGGCGTACCGGCGGTGGATCTCCCGGGCGACCTCCTCGACCGGGCCGGTGACGGCGAAGGTGTCCAGCACCTCGTCGTCGACCAGCGCGGCCATCTCCTGCCACCGGCTCCGTACCGACAGGTGGTGCAACTGCTCCTGGAGGTCCTCCCACCCGTGCTGCGCCAGCACCGGGCGGTAGGCGGGCGTGGAGGCGTAGAAGGCCAGCCGCTCGCGTACCGCGGCCCGGTTGGCGTGCAGTTCCTCCTCGGTCCGGCCGGTCGCGGTGAGGACGTTGCCGGTGATCTCGAAGGGCCGGGCGGTCCAGGCGGCGCCGTCCGCCTCGGCGCCGGCGCGAGCCTCGGCCAGACCGGGAAGCACCTGCCCGGTGAGGTAGGCGACCGAGGTGAACGGATGGCTGAGGAAGCCGTCGGCCACCGCCCCGGCGGTGCGCGTCATCAGCGGCCCCACGCCGGCCAGCAGGATCCGGGGCGCGCCGGCGGGGACGGGGTCGGGGGAGAAGACCGGGGTCATCACGGTGTGGGTGTAGAAGTCGCCGCGGAACCGCAGCCGTTCGCCGGTCTGCCAGCTGTGCCAGATCGCCCGTACCGCGTGGACGTACTCGCGCATCCGCGCGGCCGGCCGGTCCCAGGGCATCCCGAAGCGCTTCTCGATGTGCGGCTTGACCTGCGAGCCGAGGCCGATCACGGCGCGCCCGCCGGAGGCTGCGTGCAGGCCCCAGGCCTCGTAGGCCAGGGTCATCGGGGTGCGGGCGAAGGCGACGGCGATGCCGGTGGCCAGTTCGATCGTGCTGGTCCGGTCGGCGGCGCGGGCCAGTTGGAGGAACGGGTCGTACGCGGTCTCGGCGACCACCAGCCGGTCCATGCCCCGGCGCTCGGCCCGCGCGGCGGCGTCGAGGATGCCCGCGGGATGCCCGGACGCCTGCGCGTCGAGGTGCAGAGCGGCGCGCGGGCGGTCCCCGGGGCGGTCCCCCGGGTGGCCGGGTCGGTGGCCCGGCGGGTGGTCGAGTGATTGGTCCGGCAGGTGGTCGAGCGGCTGGTCCGGCAGGTGGTCCGGGGCGCGGTTCACGGGGGGTCTCCTGGCGGGGGCGGGCAGTGCTCCCGTAGCCTCCCACGCCCGCACGCCGGCCTGCCCGTACGCTCGCCTGCCCGTACGCTCGCCTGCCCCGTGTGGTGCGCCGGTGGCCGCTGCCGGGCCTCGGCGACCAGCGGGTCGTCCGGGTCAGCCGCCCCTCGCTTCCGGTGGCAGGCCCAGTCGCACGGTCACTGCGACGGTTTCGCCCCGTTCGGCGCGGTCGACCACTTGAGTTCGATCTCCAGCTCGATCTCGTCGTCGCCGACCTCGACCTCGACCTCGCTGCGGAGTTCGTCGGGGATCCGCAGGGTCATCCTTCCGGGACCGAGTTCCAGCTCGGCGTTGCCCTCGTGCCGCAGCGCGGCCGCGAGTGAGGCGAGCAGATCGGCGGCCTCAAGGCGGGACAGCGAACCTTTTTGCTCGAACTTGAGGTCCTTCACGGATCTCTCCAATCCGGTGGGATCAGCAGGGGCACGGCGGCGGCGCCCCGCCCCGGGTTCCGACGGCCCCGGGTGGTGGTGGCCGCCTGCCCTCGACCCGCGTGGGGCCCCAGGTCCTTCAAGCCTGCGTGTCCCCGGCGGTCTCTGCACGTCGGGCCGCCGGGTGGTGGGGTGGCCGTTCGTCCCCTTCCACGGCGGCCCGGGTCCCGCTGGCTGCCCGCCGTCCACTGCCCCTGTCCACTGCCCCTGCCCGCGCAACCGTGGTCAGCCGGCTCGGTCGCCCGCCGCAGGTCCGGGCCGCGGCCGGGTGAAGGCCAGGGCGACGATCGCACGCCAGTCCGTGGGAGGACCGGCCGCCGGGGTGCCGGGCCGGTGCCTCGGCACCAGGACGCGCAGGGCCTGCGGACGGATCTCGCAGCTGACGGGCGCGGGCAGGACGAGGGCCTCGCCGTCCACGGCCACCGGGATGCGGTCCGTGTCCGATCCGACGGTGATGTGACGGCAGGCCAGTACCTGGAGGCCCGTCGCCCTGGCGCCGCGGAGCGCGAGCTCGGCCGCCTGGGCCGCGTTGGTCACCCGGATCCCGACCACGCCCAGCACTCCGAGGTCCAGCCGGGGCCGGCGGCCGCCCGCGGCGACGGCTTCGGAGCCGGCGTAGGGGTTGTTGCTGACCAGTAGCGCCTGCTGGGCCTCCAACCGTGTGTCGTCCGCGCGGGCGTCGAGGCGGTGGCCGGAGTACCCGAGCAGGAGGTCGGGCAGCGCGCCCAGTGCGGAACCCGCCTTGTCGTCGCGGTACTCGGGGCGCTGGACGATCTGCGCGTAGACCCCGAACGAGGCCGTGTTGACGAAGGCACGGCCGCCCACCACGCCGAGGTCGACCCGTAGTTCCTCGCCGTCGGTGAGCGCGTCGAGGCAGCGCGCCGGGTCCTCCCGGTCCAGGCCGAGATCCATGGCGAAGTGGTTCCGGGTGCCCGCCGAGATCACCAGGAACGGCAGGTCGTGCGCGGCCGCCACCTCGGCCACCGCGGCCTGGGTGCCGTCGCCGCCCGCCACCCCGAGCAGGTCCGCACCCTCGGCCACGGCGTGGCGGGCCAGCGCGGCGACGTCCGTCGGGACCGAGGTGTCCAGCAGCACGACCCGGGCGCCGAGCGCCTCGGCCTTCTCGACCAGCCCGAAACGGCCGACCTTGCCGCCGCCGGACTTCGGGTTCATGATCAGGACCGGATGCCGGGGGAGCTCTGCCGCGACCCCACGCATACCGTCCGGCCGTCGCAGCCGGCGCATCGCCGACCGTGCGCACAGCACGGCCACTCCCGCCAGCGCCACCGCGACCAGCGCGGCGGGCCACAGGTCCGCCCGGGCGTAGAGCACCACGACGGCCATGGGCGAGGCGACCACGAGTACCGCCCCGGCGGTCCGCACCACCCCGTGATGGGACACCACCCACCAGGCGCCGGCCGCCGTGAGCGCCGAGCCGACCACGCCGACAACCAGGATGAACAGGCCGCCGGGCCCGCTCGCGGCCACCAGCGCCGCCACCGCGCCCAGGGCGCAGGCCACCGCGAGCCGGGCCCGGAGACGGACGCCCGGGGGTGTGCCCGGGCCGGACCGACCCGGTTGGTACGGAGCCCCGGGCCGGCCGCTCATGCGGTCGCGGAGCCGTCGTCCGGGCCGCCCGCCACGCCGGGGGAACGGCCGGCGTCGACTCCCGTCGCGGGTGCGGGTGAGGACATGGGGACTCGATTCGTCTGGTCAGGACCGTCACGGGGGCTGTGGGAGTCCGCGCCGACGGAAACGGCGGCAACGGCGGCGCGTGTCGCGCCGGGGTGGGCCGCGTCCGCTGTCCGTCCGGCCGGGGTGGGGCGCCGGGGCTCGGGGGACGGGGGCCGGGATCGGTGTCCGGACCGCATCGTTGGGGTTCGGTGTGCGGGGTGTGCTCCCGCAACCCCGCATACCGACCTTAAGAACAAACCGCCCCGTATGCACCCCGCGCCCTGTCGCCGGGCCTGCGGCGCCTGCGCACCGGCGCCCGCGCGCCGCCACGCGCCCGGCGGTGGGCCCGGCGGCCGCGGGGGAGCCGGGCCGCCGAGCGCCGCCAACCGGCTGACATCCGTGGCGGGTCGGAGATCCGTCGGCCGGGGCTGCCGGGGCCGACGGGACCATGGCGGCTATGGCACCCAGCACAGGCACTCCCGGTCCGACGGCCAGAGCAGGACTCGTCCTGCTCACGCTCGCGGCCGGTCAGTTTCTGATGACCCTCGACAGCTCGGTGATGAACGTCTCCATCGCGACCGTCGCCGAGGACGTCGACACGACCGTGACCGGGATCCAGGGGGCCATCACGGCCTACACGCTCGTGATGGCGATGCTGATGATCCCCGGGGGCAAGGTCGGCGCGCTCATCGGCCACAAGCGGGCGTTCCTGATCGGCTGTGTCGTCTACGGATGCGGATCCCTGACGACCGCACTCGCCCCGAGCCTGCCCGTGCTCCTGCTCGGCTGGTCGTTCCTCGAAGGGGTCGGGGCGGCGCTCATCATGCCTGCGATCGTGGCGCTGGTCGCCGGCAACTTCGCCGTGGAACGGCGGCCCGCCGCCTACGGGCTCGTCACGGCGGCAGGAGCGGTGGCGATCGCGGTCGGGCCGCTCATCGGCGGTGTGGCCACGACGTACTTCTCCTGGCGATGGGTCTTCGCCGGTGAGGTCGCGATCGTCCTCGGGATCCTCGTCCTCGCCCGCCGCATCGCGGACGCGCCGCACGGCGAGCAGCCGCGCATCGACCTCGTCGGCGCGGTGCTCTCCGCCCTCGGGCTGGGGCTCTTCGTCTACGGCGTGCTCCGTTCGGACGAGTGGGGCTGGTTCCGGCCGAAGCCCGACGCCCCGGCCTGGCTGGGGGTCTCCCTGGTCGTCTGGCTGATGCTCTCCGGTCTGCTCCTGATCTGGCTCTTCCTGCGCTGGGAGGCCCACCTCGTCGAGCGGGGCAGGGAACCGTTGGTGGACCCGGCGATGCTGCGGAACCGGCAGCTCACCGGCGGTCTGACGATGTTCTTCTTCCAGTACCTCGTCCAGATGGGCGTGTTCTTCGTGGTGCCGCTCTACCTGTCGGTCGCCCTCGGTCTCTCCGCGCTCCAGACCGGCGCGCGCATCCTGCCGCTGTCGCTGACACTGCTGGCCGCGGCGATCCTGATCCCGCGCTGTCTTCCGGACGTCTCGCCGCGGCGGGTGGTCCGGCTCGGTGTCCTCTCGTTGCTCGTCGGCGCGGTGGTGCTGCTGGCCGCGCTCGACGCGGACGCGGGAGCGGAGATCGTCACCATCCCGCTGCTGCTCATCGGGCTCGGGATGGGAGCGCTGGCGTCCCAGCTGGGAGCGGTCACCGTGTCCGCCGTACCGGACGAACGGAGTGCGGAGGTCGGCGGTGTCCAGAACGCCGTGATGAACCTCGGCTCCTCCATCGGCACCGCGCTGGCCGGATCGATCCTGATCGCGGCGCTCACGTCCTCCTTCCTGACCGCCGTCGAACAGAACCCGGCCGTGCCGGCCGAGGTCGGTGCCCAGGCGGTCGTGGAGCTGGAGAGCGGTGTCCCCTTCCTGTCGGACGCCCAGCTGCAGTCCGCCCTCGACACCGCGGGCGTGAGCCCGGAGGTGAGCCGGGCCGCGCTCGACGCGAACGCCGCCGCGAGGCTCGACGGCCTTCGCGCCGCGCTGGCCGTGCTGGCCCTCATCGGGCTCGTCGCACTGTTCTTCACCCAGCGGATTCCGTCGGTCCAGCCCCGCTCGACGAACCGTTCCTGACGGCTCGCTCGGCCGAGACCCCGTCGGAGGCCCCGGGCGGCCGGGGCCGGCCGCACCGCCCTATGCTGCTGCGGTCTCGGTGATCACGTGAGCACGCACAACGGAGGGAGGCGCACATGGACTACCGCGTGGAGCGCATCGGCCCCGGGGACTGGGAGCGGATGCGCGAGGTGCGGCTCGCACAGTTGCTGGACGCGCCGATGGCATTCATGGAGACGCACGAGACGGCGCTCGGCCACGACGAGGACGAGTGGCGTTCACGGGTGGCCCGGGTCAGCGCGGACGGGAGCGCGGGGTTCGCGGCGGTGGCCCCGGACGGCCGGTGGGTCGGCACGATGATCTCCTTCACCCCCGAGCCGGAGGCGGCGCTGCTGGTGGGCGTCTGGACCGACCCGGCGTACCGGGGCCGCCGACTCGGCGTGACGGACGCCCTGTTGGACGCCGTCCTGGCCTGGGCCCGGACCGAGGTCGGGGCGGAGCGCCTCCTGCTGCGGGTGCACGAGCAGAACCCCAGGGCGACGGCCTTCTACCGCCGCCGCGGTTTCGAGCTCACCGGCCTCGACGAGCCTTACGAGCTGGACCCGAGCAGCCGCCTGCTGGAGATGGCCCTGCCGCTGCGCTGACGCCGCCACCCGCCGTGGAGGCGCAGGCGCACCGGGCCGCCGCCCAGCCGCCGTCCCCGTCGAAGACGGTGTCGGTCTCCGCGACGAACACGTCGGGCTCGGCGGTGCTGTGCAGCACGGATCCGGACTCGGCCGCCGCGAACGGGAGTTCGGGCGGTGCTTCGCGCGCCCGGCGCCCGGCTCGGCGCACACGCGCCCGGCGCCCGGTGCTGCCACACCGCTTCACGGACGGCGGGAGTCCACGGATGGTCTTCGGCCCGCGGCGATGCGTGGCTTGCGCCCTCTCGACGGGGGCTCACGAAAGGCCGGGCGTCTGACCGGTGAGCGAGGACAGGCCGGACGGATGGGGCCGCATTGATCGATGCGGCCGCCCTCTGGGAGGATGTCGGCCATGACGAACCGACGAAAGGCCCATGGCGCGTAGACCGCCAGGGCAGGTGCGCGCCAAGCTGTCGCGCAGGCTCCGCCCGGAGCAGGGCAGGACGACCGTTTCCGGGGTCTCGGCGCGCACACAGAGCGAGATCGCCAGGTTCGAGGACGCACATCTGTGGCCAGGGGCCATCGCCGACGCGATGACGCGGTGGGCCGCCACCGTTCACGGGCCGGCCCGCAGGCTGACAGACGTGCAGCCCCGCGGCTGCGGAGTCGAGGCGTGCTGCCCCTCTGAGGCTCACCCACGAGAGCTGCTGGAGCAGGCTCTGTGCGGGCTACCGCCAGGCGCGTCGGGGGAGCTCGGGCGACGGGTGCATCCTCTTGACGAGCTCTACTGCTCCCGCACGATCGTGGACTCCTACGGCGACCCGTCCCAGCCGTGGTGGTTGCGGAGATGCTGAACCCCGGACCGGGGGGATGCCTCGTAAGCGCCGCTTCGCCGTCCGGCCGGATCCCTCTCCCTCAACGGCCCCAGCTGTCGGCTGAGAAACCGACTCACCTCCATCGAACGGGAGCTGGAGGCGGCCTGACTGACAGCGGCTTCAGAGGTCGACCCATGAATGCACATTCGGATGGTCGTGCCACCCGCGGAAGAACCAGTCTGCGAGATCGCCGAGACGCTCCATGCAGTCCTCGTAGTAGCTGTTGGGCACCGGTCTCGGGAAGTTCGGGTGTGCGGTCCAAGAAGGAACCCAGGTTGCCACCTCGTAGAACCCCTCGACGACCCAGCGATCAAGCTTCCGATCTCCCTGGAGTTGTTCGCACGCTGCGCGCATTGCCTGCTCCAGGCGCGTGAAGGCCGCCCGATCCCATTCCAGATCACCCCGCAGCCGAAGCAGGAAGCTTCCTTCCTCCGCTTCGAACTCCTGCCTCAGAACACTCATGACCTCGTCCACGAGCGAGATTATGGAGCAATGCTCATGACCTGTGGATCGGCCTCGGGTTGGACGCGAACGGCGTACCTTCCCGATTGATCGACTTCTGGTCATCTAGTCGACCTTCGCGACCGTCCGTCTGCGGACCAAGGTCACCAAGGGCGCCGGAACCGGGGCCGCCGCCCTGGCGATGGTCTTCAAGCTCGTCGAGTCCGCCCAGGCCCGCTGGCGAGCCGTGAATGCACCCCACCTCGTTGCCCTCGTCCGCGCCGGGGCCCGCTTCGAACGCGGCCAGCTCGTTGAACGGCCGCAGACGACCGCGGCGTGAATAGGGTGGCGGACCTGCCTCGAAGTTCGAGAACATCCGGTCATGTTGGATGGCACGGCAGGACAGGACCTTCCGGTCGGCTTCGGGTTCCGGCCGTATCGCGGCGACGAAGACCACGGCGCCATGGCCGCGGTGCGGCTGGGGTGTGTTGAACGGGACCGGGTCGATGTCCATTCGGTTGTGGAAGGGCTCCCGACAGCGGCCGAGATCGCCGAAGCTTCCGCCAAGTTGGAGGAGCCGTCCAAGAACCAGATCCTGGTGGTGCTCGACGGGAGCGTCGTCGGCTACTCGACGATCCGGTGGTGGCAAGAGCGGGACGATACGTGGCTGTACCTGCACCGCGGCTACCTCTTGCCCGAGCATCGCGGCCAGGGCATCGGCTCAGCCATGCTGAGCTGGGCCGAAGAGCGGATCCGCCAGCTCGTCAAACAGCATGGAACGGCGCGGACGGCAGTGATCGGCGCGAACGCCATGGCCTCCGAACAGGACGCCACGGCACTTCTGCGCGCAGCCGGCTACCGACGTGTCTTCAGCCTGGTCGAGCTGGAGCTGGGCGATCTGCAGCAGGTGCCCGAGCCGGGCAGCGAACTGCCAGCCGGGATACGGACAGGGCCGATCGGGACAAGCCACTACCGTGCAGCCTGGAGGACGGTCGTCGATTCGTACGCGGACCCCGGTTTCACTCAGAGATGGCCTTTCCAGGACTTCGTCGGCACCGCCGACCCGGCATGCTGGAGGGCTGCCT
Source organism: Kitasatospora sp. NPDC022785 (assembly GCF_055561295.1). NCBI lineage: Bacteria > Bacillati > Actinomycetota > Actinomycetes > Kitasatosporales > Streptomycetaceae > Kitasatospora > Kitasatospora sp. NPDC022785. Next base: position 83,718 of record NZ_JBVHHB010000016.1, read on the forward strand.
GGAACGGGCAGGACATGGTCGGCGTCGCCCTCTGCTCCATCCACCGTCACGACCACACCGTGGGCGAGGTGGAAGAGCTGAGTGTCCGGACGGACCAGCGACGCCTCGGAATCGGCCGGGTCCTGCTGCTGGACGGCCTGCGGAGCCTTCGCGAGCAGGGTGCAACGACCGCTCGGCTGTTCACGGGCACGGCAAATCCGCACCGGTCCTACGACCTTTACGAGAGTGTGGGGTTCCGGCGGCAGAACGAGTACGTCCGTTACCGCAAGCCGCTTGCTTGATCGACCGGCCATTGGGCTGTCGGGTCAGTCCACAGGATTTGACAATTCCTCCGGATCATGACACCCGCAACAGAGACCCGGCACGGCTTGGCCAGGTGGCGGACCCGCACAGCGTGGAAGCCAGGTGAGACGTTGGGCCTCAAGTCGGCGGCCATGAGTGGCGGTTGGTGGCCGTGTCACGGCTCAATGCGGCAGCGATGACGCCGCACCGACAGCGGCGAGCGTGATGTCGGTCAGCCTTCCGGGGTAAGGCTGGTGCCGGCGAAGCAGCCGTTCGCCCGGCTCGTAGCAGCCATCCCTGCCACCGAAGCTCGCCCGGAGCCGCGGCCGCCCTTCCAGCGGAGGACTCGATGCCCCTCGCGAGGGTGACCGTCGGACACTACTTCAGGCCGATCCCCTGCGCCCGCCGGGCAAGGAAGATCGGCCCATGCGATTCAAGACGCTTCATCCGTCCCCGACGGTCGGTGACACCGCGCAGCCGGTCCCCAGGTGGGCCATCCGCTCCGCCCAGGTCATACCCCTGGCTGTCTTGCCATCGTGCCTCTGGCGTCTGCCGTTCGCGTTCGACTTCGAGATGGGCCAGGTCTACGCCGTCCACAAGACGTGGCACTGGTGGGTGATCCTCTACGTCTTCGGGCTCAGCCTTCTCTCCGAGGGGCTCGCCTATCTCTGCTTCGGCCTGGTGGCCGGATGGGGCGAAGTCGCTCCTTCCTGGATCCCGATCATCGGCGGCCGACGTATTCCACCGCTCGCAGCGATCGTTCCGGCCGCCTTGGGCGGTCTGGCACTCATCGCGCTGTGGGACCCACTGCCGCTCGCCTTTCTCCACATCGGCGGGGTCCCCCTCGTCGAGTACTCCAACGGCTGGTGGAAGGCCCTCGCGGCAGCGGCCACTCTCCCGCTGATTCTGTGGGGCCCTCTTCTCCTGGCTCTGACGTACGCGTACTACAAGCGCCGTCGTGGAGAGTGACATGCGGTCAACTTGATTGGGTGGAGTCGGTGCCGTTCGCCTGACAACCGGCAGATGCTGTCGGTGGCCCTGGACTGTGAGGTATGCGCAGGGCGGCGGTTCGACCGACGCCGAGAGGGCCGCGCGGGAGCGGATCCGGCTTCAGGACCTGCAGACCGACATCACGAATTCAACTTCAGTAGTGTGATCACGGCGTCGGAGTCGTCCTGGATAGGTCCCGTTCACAGGGCTCGGCTCGCGCCAGTTACGCAAGCTGGTGACCGTACTGCGGCGCAAGGAAGCTGGCACGGTCCGCCGGGGGCGGCCATGGGGCCTGCCCTTGGAAGACCGGCTGCTATTGGTCACGGCTTACTGGCGCACGAACGTGACGATGCGCCAACTCGCCCCATTGTTCGGCGTATCCACGTCGGCTGCAGACCGCATCATCAACCAGCTCGGTCCCCTGTTCGCTCTCCAGCCTCGACAGCGTTTCGCGAAGGACGCCGTGCTCATCGTGGATGGCACCCTGGTGCCCACCCGCGACCACACGGTCGCCGAGCAGTCGAAGAACTACCGGTACTCCACCAACCACCAGGTTGTCATCGACGCCGACAGCCGCCCGAGGGCTGTCCCGTAATTGATCTTTGAGGGATTCGGGGCAGGGCTGGGTGGCCCTTGGACGCGCCCGCCTATGCGGCCTGGAGGAGGTTGTGCAAGCGCGCGATGCCGAGCATGGCGTGGTGGACGCCGTCGCCCTTGAGTCGGCAGTCGCGCAGGATTTTCCAGGTCTCCATTCGGGCGAAAGGCGTGCTCGACGCGCGCGCGAACTCGCTTGTGGTCGTGGTTGTGCTCTTCCTGCCAGTCGGTCAGCTCTCCGCCTCGGGGTCGGCGGTGCGGGATGACCAGGCCGGTTCCGGGGTAGCCGCCGTCGGCGATCGTGGTGGTTCTGCCGACGGCGGCCTTGGCGCCGGACTCCTCCCATGCCTTGCAGTCGTTGCGGTTGCCCGGCAGAGGTGTGCCGACCGCGACGACCAGGCGGGTGTGGGCGTCGATGACGACCTGGTGGTTGGTGGAGTAGCGGTAGTTCTTCGACTGCTCGGCGACCGTGTGGTCGCGGGTGGGCACCAGGGTCCCGTCCACGATCAGCACGGTGTCCTTGGCGAAGCGGCGGCGGGGCTTGGGCGCGAGCAGCGGGCCCACGTGGTCGGTGATCCGGTCGGCCGCCGACTTGGATACGCCGAACAGCGGCGCGAGCTGCCGCAGTGTCAGGTTCATCCGCCAGTAAGCCGCGACCAGCAGGACGCGGTCGTCCAGTGGCAGGCTCCACGGCCGGCCCGGACGCACCGTGTCGGCGCCCTCGCGGCGCAACACGGTCAACAGCTTGCGGAAGTCGCGCGGACTCAGCCCGGTGAACGGGGCTATCCAGGACGGCTCCACCGCCGTGATCACACCAGCCACCGCAAGATCATCTCACCCCTCCTTTGCCGGGAGCCGGGCGACCGCGGCCACTGTGCCGCGCGGCGAATCACGCTGCCCAACCCTGCGCCGGCTCGCGTGAACGGAGCCATCCGGGCTCGGCCGGTCTGGACCGGCGAACCCATCAGGCGGGTCGGCGGCGTCGGTAGTAGGCCCAGGCCAGGGCCAGCACGATCGGCCCCCACAGCATTGCCGGCGTGATGCACACACGGGCCAGGGCCATCCACCATCCGTTGCTGAACCCGCCCTCGGGCAGGACGCCCGCCCAGGCGAGCGGGTAGAGGTCGAACATCGCCACCAGGGCCAGGCCGCCCAAGGCCGCTGGGACCACCGCGGCGAACGGAGCCACCCGCCGGCCGCCGAGGAACGGCACCCAGCGCGGTACCACCTCGCCCCACCCGCTGACCAGGCCGGTGCTGAGCAGCGCCAGCGCCTCGGTGAGCAGACTGAGCCCGACGACGTAGAACGGCGTCCACCAGGGAGCAGCTGGCGCCGCCGGGTCGACCATTCCCATCCGGAAGTCGGCGGCGAACGGCAGCCGCCAGAGGCAGTGTGGCAGCACCACGAACGGGAGGGCTTTGGCGAGTCGGAGAGCCCAGACGGGGACGGGACGCTCGGTGTCACCGAGCGGGAGGGCGAGACGTGTGATCGGCATGACCCCACCCTCGCCAAACCCCGACGGCAGTGCATCGCCCACGTGCACGATCACGATCCCCCACGAGAGCCACCCCTCGATCGTCCTGGCGGCCGACCGTCGGCAGAACCCGGGCGGCGATCTCGGAAGTCAGTTACGGGACAACCCCTGGTCGTCGTGATGGGCCGCCCTCTGCCGGGCAATCGCAATGACTGCGAGGCGTGGGCAGAATCCGGCGCGAGGGCCGCCGTCGGCCGGACAGACCACAACGATCGCCGACGGTGGCTACCCCGGCACCGGACTCCTCATGCCCCATCGGCGTCGCAAGGGCGATGAACTGCCCGACCGGAAGCAGGCGCACAACAAGTCCCACAAGCGAGTCCGCTCCCGCGTCGAGCACGCCTTCGCCCGCATGAAGACCTGGAAGATCCTGCGTGACTGCCGTCTCAAAAAAGGCCACGGCGTCCACCACGCCATCCGCGGGATCGCCCGGCTGCACAACCTTGCTCTCACGGGATAACTCCCGCCGCATACAAGACCGAAGGGGTCTATGGGAGACGGCTACCTACCTCGCCGAGTCGGAGGATCCTCAGGCGAGACAGAACTCGTTGCCCTCAATGTCCTGCATCACGATGCAGGACTCGTTCTTGCCATCGGCGTGCATCGTTCGCACATGTACCGCGCCAAGCGCGACCAGCCGTGCGCATTCGGCTTCAAGCGTGGCCAGCCGCTCCTCACCCACGAGCCCGATACCGGCCCGCACGTCAAGATGCAGCCGGTTCTTGACGACCTTCCCTTCGGGAACGCGCTGGAAGAGCACGCGCGGGCCCACACCCGAGGGATCACTGCACGCGAAGTAGATAACCTGATCCTCAGGCGGCAGTGAGCGATGGTAGTCCTCCCAAGTGGCGAACCCCGTCGGGACCGGAGGTACGACGTACCCCAGCACCTCGCACCAAAAGCCGGCGAGACGCGCAGGATCCGCGCAGTCGAAGGTCACTTGGAACTGCTTGATCGTTGACATCAGCGCACGATAGCAGCGGCCCTGCTCATCTCCCTGGGCGGGTGGGTCGCACGTTGCCGGGACTACGCCCCTCGCCTTCCGCTGCCGTGTCGTGCGGTCGCAGGGGTGAACCGAGGGCCGTGCCTCCCAAAGGGATGGGACCCCAGGGTCCAATCCCGGCCAACCACTCTCATGCGAAGATCAGTTACGGCACAACCCTTGGCCCCGCCGTTTCGGTTGAGATGGGGCCGGAAGCATAGGGAAGTGCGAAAGTGCCTTCCGGGCTAGGACGATGAACTCTGTCGAGAGATTCTGCCGGTCCGAGCGGAAGGCGCTTTCTGCGTGCTGCGGGCAGGCGTAGGGCCCGGCGGCGCGAGGACAGTTGCCCAGGCTGGCCGTTTCATCCGACGCAACCGCGACGAGGACCAGCGCATCCACAGCACCACCAGGATCCGCCTGATCGAGCCCACTGACGCCGCCCCCATCGCTGCGCATCGGGTGCGGGACTTCGAGGCTTTTCGGCCGTGGGAACCGGCCCAGCCGGCTGCCTTCTTCACCCCTGAGGGCCAGGCGGAGCGGATCGACAGGCTTCTGGCCGGGTATCGGGCCGGCGCGGTCTGGCCGGGCGTGGTGCTGGCCGATGACCAGGTGATCGGCCAGGTCACCGTCGGAGGCATCCTGCCGCAACTGCACCTGCGCCGCGGCTCCGTCGGATACTGGATCGCCAGCGTCGCCCAGAATCAAGGGCACGCCGGGCGGGCCGTCGGGCTTGTACTCCGGGTGATGACGGACGAACTCGGATTGCACCGCGCCGAGGCGTCCACCAATCTGGAGAACCTGCCGTCGCAGCGGGCGCTGCGCCGCAACGGGTTCAACCCGTACGGCGTCGCGCACTCCTCGATATTCCTCGATGGGAGCTGGCGGGACGGGCTGGTGTGGGAGCGGATCCTCGGCGACTGAGCTGTGCGTTCCACCCGGGGCCGCGTCCGGATCATGACCGGAAAAGCGAGGGTACCGTCTGAGCTGCAACGACGTGGCTTGTCCAAGGCCCCAGGCGTACCGGCCGGAAGGCACTTTCTGCGTGCAGACCACCCGTCGCGCCCCAAGCCCGCCGTCAGCGCCGACGGGAGCGGGGTGGTCAATCGCGCAAAAACAAGCAGGCATGATTGCTTTTTTTTCGCCCCGGTGCCACGCTGCTGCGCGACGGCAAGGTTGTGGCCACCGGTAGGGGAGGCGTGCCTGTGGGGTCGCGTGCGGTGTTGCGGGTCGGGAATGCGTCGGGCTTCTACGGGGACCGCTTCTCGGCGGTCCGGGAGATGCTGACGGGCGGGCCGCTGGATGTGCTGACCGGGGACTACCTGGCCGAGCTCACCATGCTGATCCTGGCCAGGGACCGGCTCAGGGATCCCGCCCTCGGCTATGCGAAGACCTTCCTCCGGCAGATGGAGGAGTGCCTAGGTCTGGCGCTGGAGCGCGGGGTGCGGATCGTCGTCAACGCGGGCGGGCTCAACCCGGCCCGACTCGCCGAGGCGATAGGGGAGTTGGCGAAGCGGCAGGGTCTGGCGCCCGCCGTCGCGCACGTCGAGGGCGACGACCTGCTGCCGCGCAGGGCCGAACTCGGGCTGCCTGAGGGGCTGTTGGCCGCCAATGCCTACCTGGGCGCATTCGGGATCGCCGAGTGCCTCGGGGGCGGGGCGGACATCGTGGTCACCGGCCGGGTGACCGACGCGGCGCTGGTCGCGGGCCCGGCGATCGCCCATTTCGGCTGGGGTTCCCACGAGTTGGACGCGCTGGCCGGGTCCGTCGTGGCCGGGCACGTCCTGGAGTGCGGTGCGCAGGCGACCGGCGGCAACTACGCGTTCTTCGGCGAGCACGACGTCACCCGGCCGGGCTTCCCGGTCGCCGAGCTGTACGCCGACGGTTCCAGCGTCATCACCAAGCACCCGGGCACCGGAGGGGCCGTCACCACGGGCACCGTCACCGCCCAACTCCTCTACGAGACCGGCGGAGCGCGCTACCTGGGCCCGGACGTGACCGCCCGCCTGGACAGCGTCCGGCTCACCCAGGAGGGGCCCGACCGGGTCCGGATCGACGGGGTGCGCGGGGAGGCGCCGCCGCCGACCCTCAAGGTCGGGCTGAACCGGCTCGGCGGCCACCGCAACGAGGTGGTCTTCGTCCTCACCGGGCTCGACATCGAGGCCAAGGCAGCCCTGGTGCGGCGGCAGTTGGAGGACGCCCTGTCGCCGCAGGACCGCCCCGCCGAGCTGCGCTGGACGCTCGCCCGGACCGACCACCCCGACGCCGCCACCGAGGAGACCGCCTCGGCGCTGCTGCGGCTCACCGCCCGGGACCGTGACCCGGCCAAGGTCGGCCGCGAACTCGGCAGGGCCGCGGTCGAGTTGGGCCTGGCGGGCTACCCGGGATTCCACCTCACCGCCCCGCCCGGGCCGGGCGCGCCGTACGGGGTGTTCACCGCCGCCCACATCGATGCCGCGGCGATCGGGCACACCGCCGTGCTGCCCGACGGCCGCCGGATCGCCGTCCCGCCGGTGCCGGCGGGCAAGGGCCCGGACGGCGAGCCGCCCGAGCCGGACCTCCCCGACCCGCTCCCCGCAGGCCCGACCCGCCGTGCCCCGCTCGGCCTGGTGGCCGGCGCCCGCAGCGGTGACAAGGGCGGGGACGCCAACCTCGGCGTCTGGGCCCGCGACGACGCCGGCTGGCGCTGGCTCGTGCACACCCTCACCACCGAGCGTCTCCGGCAACTCCTCCCCGAAGCAGCCGGGTTGCCCATCGCCCGGCATCTGCTCCCCAACCTCCGCGCCGTCAACTTCACCCTCACCGGCCTGCTCGGCGAGGGCGTCGCCGCCCAGCACCGGTTCGACCCACAGGCCAAGGCACTGGGGGAGTGGCTGCGCTCCCGCCACCTCGACATCCCGGAGGCGCTGCTGTGACCGTCCTGCCCACCCGCCTCGACCCGGCCGGCGCCGACCACGCCGAGCACCGGGCCGCGATGCTCGCGAAGCTGGAGAACCTCGCCGGGGAACACGCCAAGGCACTGGCCGGCGGCGGTCCCAAGTACGTCGAACGGCACCGCGGCCGCGGCAAGCTGCTGCCGCGCGAGCGGATCGAGCTGCTGATCGACCAGGACTCGCCGTTCCTCGAACTCTCCCCGCTCGCCGCCTGGGGCAGTGACTACCCGGTCGGTGCGGCGCTGGTCACCGGAATCGGCGTGATCGAGGGCGTCGAGTGCGTGATCACCGCCAACGACCCCACCGTACGCGGCGGCGCCAGCAACCCGTGGACGCTGCGCAAGGCCCTGCGCGCCAACGAGATCGCCCTCACCAACCGCCTTCCGCTGGTCAACCTGGTCGAGTCGGGCGGCGCCGACCTGCCCAGCCAGAAGGAGATCTTCATCCCCGGCGGCGCCCTCTTCCGCGACCTCACCCGGCTCTCCGCGGCGGGGATCCCCACCGTGGCGGTCGTGTTCGGCAACTCCACGGCCGGCGGCGCGTACGTACCGGGGATGTCCGACCACACCGTGATGGTGAAGGAGCGGGCCAAGGTCTTCCTGGGCGGGCCGCCGCTGGTGAAGATGGCCACCGGTGAGGAGTCCGACGACGAGTCGCTCGGCGGCGCCGGGATGCACGCCCGCACCTCCGGCCTGGCCGACCACTTCGCCGTGGACGAGCCGGACGCGCTGCGCCTGGCCCGCCGGATCGTCGCCCGGCTCAACCACCGCAAGCCGGGCCCCGGTCCGGACGCGGCCGCCGCGCCGCCGAAGTACGACGAGGAGGAGCTGCTCGGCATCGTCCCCGGCGACCTCAAGGTGCCGTTCGACCCGCGCGAGGTGATCGCCCGGATCGTCGACGGCTCGGACTTCGACGAGTTCAAGCCGCTCTACGGCTCCAGCCTCGCCACCGGCTGGGCGAGCCTGCACGGGTACCCGGTCGGCATCCTCGCCAACGCGCAGGGCGTGCTGTTCAGCCAGGAGTCCCAGAAGGCCGCCCAGTTCATCCAGTTGGCCAACCAGCGGGACACCCCGCTGCTGTTCCTGCACAACACCACCGGCTACATGGTCGGCAAGGACTACGAGCAGGGCGGCATCATCAAGCACGGCGCGATGATGATCAACGCCGTCGCCAACTCCAGGGTGCCGCACATCTCCGTCCTGATGGGCGCCTCCTACGGGGCCGGCCACTACGGCATGTGCGGGCGGGCGTACGAGCCGCGGTTCCTGTTCGCCTGGCCGAGCGCCAAGTCGGCGGTGATGGGACCGCAGCAACTGGCCGGTGTGCTCTCGATCGTGGCCCGGCAGTCCGCCGCGGCCAAGGGACAGCCCTACGACGAGGACGCGGACGCCGCGATCAGGGCGATGGTCGAGCAGCAGATCGAGGCGGAGTCGCTGCCGGTCTTCCTCTCCGGCCGGCTCTACGACGACGGGGTGATCGACCCGCGCGACACCCGGACGGTGCTCGGCCTCTGCCTCTCCGCGATCCACAACGCGCCGGTCGAGGGCGCGCGCGGCTACGGCGTCTTCCGGATGTGAGGGGTTCCCCATGCTGATCACCAACCTGCTGGTCGCCAACCGCGGCGAGATCGCCCGCCGGGTCTTCCGCACCTGCCGGAGCCTGGGCATCGCCACCACCGCCGTCCACTCCGACCCGGACGCCGACGCCCCGCACGTGCGGGAGGCCGACGCCGCCGTCCGCCTGCCCGGCGCGGCGCCCGCCGACACCTACCTGCGCGGCGACCTGATCGTCCGGGCCGCGCTGGCCGCCGGGGCGGACGCCGTGCACCCGGGCTACGGCTTCCTCTCCGAGAGCGCCGAGTTCGCCCGGGCCGTCCGGGACGCCGGCCTCACCTGGGTCGGCCCGCCCCCGGCTGCCATCGCCGCGATGGGCTCCAAGACCGCCGCCAAACGTCTGATGGCCGCCGCCGGCGTCCCCGTGCTGGACGCCGTCACCGACCCCGTCGCCGCCGACCTGCCGTTGCTGGTCAAGGCGGCCGCCGGCGGCGGCGGGCGCGGCATGCGGGTGGTCCGCCGGCTGGACGAGCTGGCCGGACAGCTCGCCGCCGCCCGCGCCGAGGCGGCGAAGAACTTCGGCTCCGACGAGGTGTTCTGCGAACGTTTCCTGCCCACCGGCCGGCACGTCGAGGTCCAGCTGCTCGCCGACGCCCACGGCACCGTCTGGGCGGTCGGCGACCGGGACTGCTCGCTGCAGCGGCGGCACCAGAAAGTCATCGAGGAGGCGCCGGCGCCCGGCCTCTCCGCGCGGCTGCGCGAGGAGCTGCACGCCGCCGCGGTCACGGCCGCGAAGGCGATCGGGTACGCCGGCGCGGGGACGGCGGAGTTCCTGCTGGCGGAGGACGGCCGGTTCTGGTTCCTGGAGATGAACACCCGCCTCCAGGTGGAGCACCCGGTGACCGAGGCCGTCACCGGACTCGACCTGGTCGCCCTCCAACTCGCCGTCGCCGAAGGCGAGAAGTTGACCGGGCGGGCACCGGAGCCGGTCGGCTGCGCGATCGAGGCCCGGCTCTACGCCGAGGACCCGGGCAACGACTGGCGGCCCGCGACGGGCACCCTCCACCGCCTCGAACTCACCTCGCCGCACAGCGAGTTCGGCGGCCGGGGGCGGACGGGCCTGCGGCTCGACTCCGGCGTCGCCAACGGCGGAGAGATCACCGCGCACTACGACGCGATGCTGGCGAAGGTGATCGCCTGGGCGCCGACCCGGTCGGCCGCCGCCCGGCAGCTGGCCGACGCGCTCGCCCGGGCCCGCGTCCACGGGCCCGCCACCAACCGGGAGTTGCTGGTCCGGTCGCTGCGGCACCCGGACTTCCTGGCCGGACGCCTGCACACCGCCTTCCTGGCCGAGCACGCGGCCGAACTCACCATCCCGGACGGCGAACACACGGCCATCGCCGCCCTCGCCGCGGCCCTGGCCGACGCGGCGGCCCGCCGCACCCCGCTACCGTCCGGGTGGCGCAATCTGCCTTCCCAACCGCAGGTCAAGCGCTACCGGGCCGCCGGCGGAGCCGAGTTCGAGGTCCGCTACCGGCTGACCCGTGACGGCCTGCAGGCCGACGGCCACCCCGACGCGGCCCTGGTGTCCTCCTCGGCGGAGCAGGTCACCCTGCGCACCGGGCCGGTCCGCCGGACCTTCGACGTGGCCCGCCACGGCGACCGCGTGTACGTCGACACCCCCGGCGGCTCCACCGTGCTCACCGTCCTGGACCGCTTCCCCGACCCCGCCGCCCACACCGACCCGGGCGCCCTGCTCGCCCCGATGCCCGGCACCGTCGTCCGCACGGCCGCGTCGGTCGGCGACACCGTCACCGCCGGCCAGCCGCTGCTCTGGCTGGAGGCGATGAAGATGGAGCACCGCGTCACCGCCCCGGCCGACGGAGTCCTCGCCGAACTCCGCGCCACCCCGGGCCAGCAGGTCGAACTCGGCACCCTGCTCGCCGTCGTGCAGCCCAAGCCCTGAGAGCCGCGCCGAACCCCCCCGCCCGGAAAGGACCCCCGCATGTCCGCACCGCGCACCACCACCCCCGGAAGCCCGCTGATCGAGACCCCCGAACGCCAGGCGCTGCGCAGCGCGGTGGCCGGCCTCGGCCACCGGTACGGCTCCGCGTACTACCTCGGAAAGGCCCGTGCCGGCGAGGCCGCCGACGAACTCTGGGCCGACGCCGGCAAGGCCGGCTACCTCGGCGTCAACCTGCCGGCCGAGTACGGCGGCGGGGGCGGTGGCATCACCGACCTCGCCATCGTCCTGGAGGAACTCGGCACCGCCGGCTGCCCGTTGCTGCTGCTGATCGTCTCGCCGGCGATCTGCGGCACGGTCATCGCCCGCTACGGCACCGAGGAGCAGAAGCGGCAGTGGCTGCCCGGGCTGGCCGACGGCACTCGGAGGATGGCCTTCGGCATCACCGAACCCGACGCCGGCTCCAACTCCCACCGCATCACCACCGTCGCCCGCCGCGACGGTGACGACTGGCTGCTCACCGGCCGCAAGGTGTTCGTCTCCGGCATCGACCACTGTGACGCCGTCCTGTTCGTCGCCCGCACCGACGACGCGCGCACCGGCAAGCTCAAGCCGGCTCTCTTCATCGTCCCGCGCGAGACCCCCGGCTTCGAGTACCGGCCGATCCCGATGGAGCTGGTCGCCCCGGAGAAGCAGTTCCAGGTCTTCCTGGACGACGTCCGGCTGCCCGCCGAGGCGCTGGTCGGCGACGAGAACGCCGGGCTGCTCCAGCTCTTCGCGGGCCTCAACCCCGAGCGGATCATGACCGCCGCCTTCTCGCTCGGGCTCGCCCGCCAGGCTCTCGGCAAGGCCGTCGGCTACGCCAAGGAGCGCACCGTCTGGTCGGCCCCGATCGGTGCCCACCAGGGCCTCGCCCACCCGCTCGCCCAGTGCGCGGTGGAGATCGAACTGGCCCGGCTGATGACCCAGAAGGCAGGCCTGCTCTACGACGCGGGCGACGACCTCGCCGCCGGCGAGGCCGCCAACATGGCCAAGTACGCGGCCGGCGAGGCCGCCGCCCGCACCGTCGACCAGGCCGTGCAGACCCTCGGCGGCAACGGGCTCACCCAGGAGTACGGGCTGGCCACCCTGCTCGCCGCCACCCGGGTCGGCCGGGTGGCGCCGGTCAGCCGGGAGATGGTGCTCAACTACGTGGCCCAGCACACCCTCGGCCTGCCCAAGTCCTACTGACCGCCGGCCGGCCGCGGGTCACCTGACGGAGGAGAGATGGGCGAAGACCACGGTGTTGGACTCGTAGCCGGTGCGCCGGTCGAACCGGCCGCCGCAGGTGATCACCCGCAGCTCCGGCCGGTCGGTCGCGCCGTACACCAGGGCGTCGGGGAAGTCCTTCTTGGCGAACACCCGTACCTGGTCGATGGTGAACACCGCAGTGCGCCGGTCCTTGCGGACCACCTCGACGGTGTCGCCGGCGCGCAGCAGGCCCAGCCGGTAGAAGACGGCCGGCCCGGTGCGGTTGTCGGCGTGCCCGACGGTGATCGCGTTGCCCTGCGCCCCGGGGGTGACGCCGTCGCGGTACCAGCCGGCCAGGTTGCGCTGGTCCATCGGCGGGCTGGCGAGGTGCTCGGCGGGGTCCAGGCCGAGGCCGACCACCGGGGCGTCGACCTTGATCGACGGAATCCTGATCCGGGTGGGCGCCGACACGGGCAGCGGCGCGTGCGCGGGCAGGACGGGCACCGGTGACGGCGGCCCGCCCGCCGTCACCGGCGCGGGGGCCGGAGCCGGTGCGGCGGCCGGAGCGGGCGGCAGCGGCGGCCCGCCGCCGTCCGCGCTGCCGTCCTGCACCAGCCACACCCCGGCGACCACCGCCACGGCGACGGCCCCGGCCGTCAGACGGCCGGGGCCGAGCCGCACGGGGCGGCGGTGCCGACGGTCAGGACTCGGCATTGCGTCCGGCGCGCCGGCGCAGCGTGCGGACACCGAACCACGCCGCGGCGGCGATCAGCGCCGAGCCGCCGAGCATCTCCGCGCTGTTGGGCCCGGAGGTGCCGCCGCCGCCGGTGCCGACCCCGCCGTGCGGCCCGCCGCCGGGCTTCGGCGAGCCGCTGGGCGGGCCGCCGGGGGAGTGGCCGGGCGAGGCCGACGGCGAGGGTGACCCGCTCGGCGACGGCGATCCGGAGGGTGACGGGGAGGAGGAGGCGCACTGAACGTCGAACACCTTGTGCTTGGCACTGCCGTTCTCGCCTACGAACGTCCAGTTGAGCCGGTAGTGCCCGTCCGGCAGGCTGTAGTCGGCCGTCCTCCCGGTGCCGTCGGCCAGCGCCAGGGCCCCGGCCAGGACCAGCGCGTTGCCGGTCGGCGGCTGCTGCTCGACCGTCCAGTTGACCAGCGTGACGGTGTCGAAGTCGAAGGCGTCCAGGTAGAACTGGCAGACCTTCGGGTCGTCGTTCCGGCTGTCCGGCGAGGTGGCGCTGTCGTGCACCTTGACGTCGCCGTTGTCGCCCGGCGCGGCGAGGGCGAGCGGCGCGGCACCGAAGGTCAGTGCGGCGGCCGCCGCGGTGGCGGTCATCAGCCGGCGGGGGGAGGACGGCAGAAAGGCAGTGCGTCTCACGGTGGGGGTGCTCCCTGGTCAGGGCCGCGCTCGGGGGCGGGCGGCCATGCGCACACCGTCCGGTCTTCCCGCCGCACGCGGCAAGCGTGCCACGCGCGCTTCCCCGATCGTTCGTCACATTGGCGCAGTACCGCGTGACTGTCCGTATGCTCCTGTCCCGCGCGCCCGGCCGGCCGCTCTCCAGCGCCTTCGCCGGGCACCCGATCGTGCGTCAACTACCTATTTGGAGGCACGCCTTGGTGTTCCGCAGTGAGTTCCCGGACGTCGCGATCGTCGACCTGCCGATCCATGACGCGGTGCTCGGCGCGGCCGAGCGCTACGGCGACCGGCCGGCCCTGGTGGACGGTGTCACGGGGGAGACGGTCAGCCACGCCCGGCTCGGTGCGGCCGTGCGGCGGGTGGCCGCCGGACTGGCCGAGGCGGGCGTGCGCAAGGGCGACGTGGTGGCGTTGTTCAGCCCCAACACGATCGGCTACCCGATGGCCTTCTACGGCGCCACCCGGGCCGGCGCGACCGTCACCACCGTCTCCTCCCTCGCCACCCCCGGCGAGCTGGCCGGCCAGCTCGCCGACAGCGGCGCCCGCTGGCTGGTCACCGTCTCGCCGTTCCTCGCCACCGCCCGCCAGGCCGCCGGCCAGCTCGCCGCCGAGGGCTGCCCGCCGGTCGAGCTGATCGTGCTGGACGGCGCCGAGGGCCACCGCTCGCTGGCCGACCTCCTCGCCGCCACCGGCCCGGCGCCCGACGTCGTCATCGACCCCGGCCACGACATCGCGGTGCTGCCCTACTCCAGCGGCACCACCGGGCTGCCCAAGGGCGTGATGCTCACCCACCGCTCGATCGCCACCAACCTGGCCCAGACCGACGCCCTCTACCATCCGGAGGAGGGCGAGCGGATCCTCGCCGTCCTGCCCTTCTTCCACATCTACGGCCTGGCCGCCCTGCTCAACCAGCCGCTGCGGTGCGGCGCCACCGTGGTCGTGCTGCCCCGCTTCGACCTGGAGCAGTTCTGCCGCACGATCGAGGAGCAGCGCGTCCAGGCCCTGATCGTGGCCCCGCCGATCGCGCTCGCCCTCGCCAAGCACCCGATCGTCGACCGCTTCGACCTCTCCTCGGTCGAGTACCTGCTCTGCGCGGCCGCCCCGCTGGACAACGAGCTGGCCGCCGCCTGTGCCCGCCGGCTCGGCCTGCCGCGCGTCCTCCAGGGCTACGGCATGACGGAGCTGTCGCCCGTCTCGCACGTCGTCTCCCCGACGGAGACGGACCCCTCGCCGGGCTCGGTCGGCCGGATGGTCCCCTCCACCGAGCTGCGCGTCACCGCCCTCGACGGCACCCGCGCCGACCTCGGCCCCGGCGAGCGGGGCGAGCTGCTGATCCGCGGCCCGCAGGTGATGAGGGGCTACTTCGGCCGCCCCTCCGAAACGGCCGCCACGGTCGACGCCGACGGCTGGCTGCACACCGGCGACGTCGGGTACGTCGACGAACGCGGCTACCTGTACATCGTCGACCGGGTGAAGGAGCTGATCAAGTACAAGGGGTACCAGGTCGCCCCCGCGGAGCTGGAGGCGCTGCTGCTGAGCCACCCCGGAATCGCCGACGCGGCGGTGATCGGCGTGACGGACGCGGAGGGCACCGAGCGCCCCAAGGCCTTCGTGGTGCGCGCCCCGGGCAGCACGCTCACCGAGGAGGAGGTCGCCGCCTTCGTGGCCGGGCAGGTCGCGCCGTACAAGAAGGTGCGCGCGGTGGAGTTCCTGGACGCCGTCCCGAAGTCCCCCGCCGGCAAGATCCTCCGCCGCGAGCTGCGCGCCCGCGAGGCCGCCCGCTGACCCCTCCCCGGCCCGCGGGGCGGCTGCCGGACCTGCCGCGGACCACGCCACCGCACCTGCCACCGGGCAGTACCCGGAGATCTGCGAGGATCGACCCGCCGCGCCGCCGCACGAACAGGACCAGCCGCCGACGATGACCAGCCACCCCGCCGCCCGCACCCCGCAGCAGGACCGCAGCCGCGCCACCCGGCAACGGCTGCTGGCGGCGGCCGTCGACTGCCTCGCCGAGGTCGGCTGGAACGGCTCCACCGTCAGCGTCGTCGCCGAGCGCGCCGGCGTCTCCCGCGGCGCGGCCCAGCACCACTTCCCGACCCGCGAGGACCTCTTCACCGCGGCCGTCGAGCACGTCACCGCCGAGCGGCTGGCAGCCGTCCGCGCCCACGCGGACGAGCTGCCGCCCGCCGGCCCCGCCCGCACCGAGGCCGTCGTCGGCATGATCGTGCGCCTCTACACCGGTCCGCTGTTCCGCGCGGCCCTGCACCTGTGGGTCGCCGCCGCCACCGAGGAGCCGCTGCGCGAGCGCATCGTCGCGCTGGAGGGCCACGTCGGCCGCGAGGCCCACCGGGCCGCCGTGGACTTCCTCGGAGCCGACGAAACCGTGCCCGGCGTACGCGAAACCGTCCAGGCCACCCTCGACATGGCACGCGGTCTCGGACTGGCCAACCTGCTCACCGACGACAGCGCCAGACGATCCGGGGTGATCCGGCAGTGGGCAAGCGTTCTGGAGGGTACGCTGCGGCCGGTACGCCCATGACGCCCGTACACCCGGATGCCCGGAACGCCTCCTGACCAAAGGGGTCGCCGGGCGGCCGATGTCCGTGCAGTCTGGAGAAGAACCCGGCCGGCGGACCGCGAGGCCCCCGCCCGGCCGGGCACGAGCCGAACCGGGGTGCTGCCTGATCATGCACGGACACGAGTGGGACGCGACCGACGCCGCCGGACCCGCACCGGGCGGAGCCCACGCACGCCTGGACGGCCATCGACTCGTCCCGCTCGCCACCGCCCTGCTCCAGGACGACGGTCTGATCCTGCACTGGAGCGAGGACGCCGAGGCCCTGCTCGGCTACTCCGCCGACGAGGTCGTCGGCAGGTACGCCGCCCGGCTGCTCACCGACGAGTCCGACCGCCCCGAGGTGCTCGCCCTGTTCGAGCGCATCCTGAGCGGCAAGGGCTGGTCCGGTGTCTTCCCGGTCCGCCACCGGGACGGCCACCTGGTCGAGCTGGAGTTCCGCACCTACCCGATAGCCGGCCCCGGTGGCACCCTGCTGCTGCTCGCCACCGCCTCCGACACCCAGGCCCTGCACCGGGTCGAGGCCGACCTCGCCGTCCTCGACGGCATCTTCGGCCAGTCCCCGATCGGCATGGCCGTCTACGACACCGACCTGCGGTACGTCCGTCTCAACGAGGCGCTCGCCCGGATGAACGGCGTCTCCGTCGAGGAGCACCTCGGCCGGCGGATCAGCGCCGTCCTGCCCGGCATCAACAGCGCCGAGATAGAACAGACCATGAGACAGGTGCTGGTCACCGGCCGGCCCGTGGTCGACGCCCGCTCGCACGGCCGCGTCCCCGGCGACCCGAAGCGCGACCGCGCCTGGTCGGCCTCCTACTTCCGGCTGGAGGACTCCACCGGCCGGGTCTTCGGCGTCTGCTCCTCCATCATCGACGTCACCGAGCGCTTCCAGGCCGAGGCCCGCGCCTCCCGCGCGCAGGAACGTCTCGCCACCATCGCCGAGGCCACCGCCCGGATCGGCACCACCCTCGACCTCCAGCGCACCGCCGAGGAGCTGATCGAGGCGGTCGTCCCGCGGTTCGCCGACTTCGCCACCGTCGACCTGCTCGAACCCGTCCTGCGCGGCGCCGAACCGACCCCCATCCCGGACGACCGCACCGTCCAGTTGCGCGCCGTCGCCGTCGGCGAGTCCTACGAGTCCGGCCTCGTCCACGCCGTCGACACCGTCGGCGAGGTCTCCGAGTACGCGCCCGACCGCAGCTACACCCAGTGCCTGCGCAGCGGCCGCCCGCTGCTGCGCGCCCACGTGGACGCGGAGGTGCTGCGCGGCCTGGTCGCCACCCCCGAGCGGGTCGGGCCCGGCATAGAGGCCGGCATCCACTCGTACCTGATGGTGCCGATGACCGCCCGCGGCATGGTGCTCGGCGGCGCCGAGTTCATCCGGATGCGCAACCCCGAGCCGTTCACCGCCGCCGACGTCGCCCTCGCCGAGGAGCTGGTCGCCCGCACCGCGCTCGCCATCGACAACGCCCGGCTCTACCGGCGCGAACGCGAGACCGCGCTCACCCTGCAGCGCAGCCTGCTGCCGCAGGAGATCCACCGCACCCTCGGCCTGGAGATCGCCTACCGCTACCTGCCCAGCAGCGTGGTCAGTGAGGTCGGCGGCGACTGGTTCGACGTCGTCCCGCTCTCCTGCGGCCGGGTCGCCCTGGTCGTCGGCGACGTCATGGGCCACGGCATCCGCGCCGCCGCCACCATGGGCCAGCTGCGCACCGTCGCCCGCACGCTCGCCACCCTGGACATGCCGCCCGAGCAGGTGCTCACCCGACTGGACGAGACCGCCTCCGGTATCGGCGAGGGCCAGTTCGCCACGTGCATCTGCGCCGTCTACGACCCGCTGGAGCGCACCGTGCAGGTCGCCTCGGCCGGGCACCTGCCCCCCGTCTGGGTCGGCCCCGACGGTACCGCCCGCAGGATCGACGTCCCCCCGGGCGTGCCGCTCGGCGTCGGCGGCGTGGCCTTCGAGTCGATCGAGTTCACCCTCCCCGAGGGAGGCATGGTCGCCCTCTACACCGACGGCCTGGTCGAGCGGCGCGGCCAGGACCTCGACGACGGCATCGACCTGCTGGCCGAAACCCTCTCCGGCCCCGGCCGCACCCTGGAGGAGAGCTGCGACGCCGTCCTCGGCGCGCTGGTCACCGACGGGACCGAGGACGACATCGCGATGATCATGGCCCGGGTACTGCCGCTGCCCGCGGACCGGATCGCCACCCTCCCGCTCACCGGCGGCGGCCGGCTCCCCGGCAAAGCCCGCCGCTTCACCCGCGCCGCCCTCGACGGCTGGGGTCTGTCCGCCCTCTCCGACTACGCCGAGCTGCTGGTCAGCGAGCTGGTCACCAACGCCCTGCTGCACGCCGACGCCCCGCGCCGGCTCCGGCTCTTCCGCGACCGGGTGCTCACCGTCGAGGTCGCCGACGCCGGCGGGCAGACGCCCCAGCTGCGGCCCTTCGCCGAGCAGGACGAGGGCGGCCGCGGCATGTTCCTGGTCAGCGAGCTCGCCCAGCGCTGGGGCAGCCGGCTCACCCGCGACGGCAAGGTGGTCTGGGCCGAGCTGGAGCTCCCCTTCGGGACGGTCTGACGGCTCCCGGGTAGACGGGAACCCCGCGCCCGGTCGGGGCGAGGGGTCCCGTGCGGTCAGGCGCCCACGTTCTCCGGCACCTGCGCCGCCCGCTGCTGCTCGGTCTGCGCGCGGCCCGCGTGCTCCTGCGCCGCCTGCGGCAGCCCCTTCAGCAGGCGCCAGGCCAGGGCCGACGCGGCCAGCAGCAGCGCGGCGGCCAGGACCGCCGCCACGTTCATGCCGTGCACGAAGGCGTCCCGGGCGCTGCCGAGCAGCGGCCCGGCCACCGTCTGCGGCAGGCCGTGCGCGGCCTCGACGGCGCCGCCGAGCGACTCGCCGGCCCGGGCGGTGGCCTCCGCCCCGGCATCGGCCGGGACGGCCAGTGCGCCGGTGTACAGCGCGCCGACCACCGAGCCGACCAGCGCGATGCCGAGCGCGGTGCCCAGCTCGTACGCCGTCTCGGAGACGGCCGAGGCGGCGCCCGCCTTGTCGGCGGGCGCGGCGCCCAGGACCAGGTCGGCGCTGAGCGTGTACACGACGCCCTCGGCGGTGCCGACGATCAGGAAGGCGGCGGCGAGCAGCAGGTACGTGGTGTCCTGGTGCACCCAGCCGATCAGGCCGAGGCCGATGCCCATGGCGAGCAGGCCGAGCGTCAGTGCGGCCCGGGCGCCGGTGCGCCGGGCCAGCCGGGCGGTCAGCAGCCCGCCGACCACCGCGCCGGCGAAGGCCGGCAGCTCGGCCAGGCCGGCCTTGAGCGGCTCGTATCCGCGGACCAGCTGGAGGTACTGGGAGGTCACGAAGACCACGCCGGAGAGGCCGATGAGCGCGGTGAGCGAGGCCAGCACTGCGCCCGTGAAGCGGCGGTCGGCGAAGAGCCGGACGTCCAGCAGCGGGGTGGGCAGTCGCAGCTGGCGGCGGACGAAGACGGTCAGCGCGGCGGCGCCGAGCACGGCCGCGACCGGCACGTCCCAGCGGGCCACGCCGTGGGCCGCGGCCTCCTTGATCGCGTAGACCACGCCGATCACACCGGCCAGCGACAGCAGCACGCTCAGCACGTCCCAGCGGCCCGGCTTCGGGTCCTTGGACTCGGGCAGCAGCCAGGCACCGAGGACGAGCAGCAGCACCAGCACCGGGATGTTGAGCAGGAACACCGAGCCCCACCAGAAGTGCTCCAGCAGCACCCCGCCGACCACCGGGCCGAGCGCGGCGCCGGCGGTGGCGGCCGCGCCCCAGATGCCGATCGCGGTGGCCCGCTCGCGGTCGTCCGGGAAGAGGGAGCGGATCAGCGACAGGGTGGACGGCATGATGGTCGCCCCGGCCACGCCGAGCAGCGCGCGGGCCAGGATCAGCCAGCCGGCGCTCGGCGCGTAGGCGGCCAGCAGCGAGGCGGCACCGAACGCGGAGGAGCCGGCCAGCAGCAGCTTCTTGCGGCCGATCCGGTCGCTCAGCGATCCCATGCTGACCAGCAGGCCGGCCAGCACGAAGGAGTACGCGTCACCGATCCAGAGCAGCTGGGTGCCGCTGGGGTGCAGCGTCTCGCTGATCGACGGTATGGCGAGGGAGAGGACGGTCGCGTCGACGGCGACCAGGGTGACGGCCAGGACGAGGACGGCGAGGCCGGTCCAGCGCTGGCGGGGGCGGGTGAGGACGGTGCTGCTCATGGGTATCGGTTTCCGGCCGCTGCTCCGAGGGCCTGTGATCCGAGGTGCTGTGGGTGGGGGGGCTGGTGGACTACGGGCGGCGCAGGGCGCCGCCGAGGAAGAGCTCGGCGAGTGAGAACGCGGCGTCGCGCGGGGCGAGCCGGCCGTCCTGGATGGCCCAGCCGATGCCGGCCACCAGGTCGAAGAAGGCCTCGCTGAGCCATCCGGCGGAGAGCTCGATGCGGAAGACACCCTGCTGCTGGCCCCGCAGGAAGAGCGCGTGCAGCCGGGAGATCTGCGACTCCCAGAGGTCGTTGATCTCGTCGTCGTCGTAGAGCTGGTTCTCGCCGGCGAGGAAGGCGCAGAGCGCGGCGTCCGGGACGGTGGCGTCGACCAGGCGGCGCAGTGCGGTGTGCGCGTCGCCGTCCTCGACGGCGGCGGTGTCGAGCGCGGCCCCGAACCGCTGCAGGCCGAGCAGCCCGACCTCGCGGATCAGCGCCTCCCGGCCGGGGAAGAGCCGGTGCAGGGTGGCGCGGCTGATGCCCGCGGCGCGGGCGATCTCGTCGAGGTGGGCGGTGGGGCGGCGGGAGAGCACGCCCACGGCGGCCTCGAGGACGGAGTCGCGGTCGGTGGCCATGGGGCGAGTGTACGTCGAATGAGACATGGATGTCTCAATAATTTCTCCGGAGCCTCATCTGAGGCGGGAGGGGCCGGTGTGGCGGCAGCAAAAAACCGGGGACGGCGGTGCCGTCCCCGGTCGTGCGCGCTGTGCGGCCGGCGGGCTCTGCTCGGGCCCGGTCGTGCCCGGGCCCGGCTCTGCTCGGACCCGACTGCGTTCGGGCCCGGCTCCGCTCGGCGCCGGTCGTGCTCAGCTCTGGTTGTAGAAGCCGGTGTCGTCCAGCGGGCGGTCGATCACCATGACCTCGACGTCCGCCGGGGTGAGCAGGAACACCCGGCGGGCGATCCGCTCGATGCCGCCGCGGGTGCCGAAGATCAGGCCGGAGGCGAAGTCGACCATGCGCTTGGCCTCGGCCTCCTCCATCTCGGTGAGGTCCATGACCACGGGCGTGCTGGCCCGGATGTGCTCGCCGACCGTCCGGGCGGCCTCGAAGCCCGTCGGCCGCAGGGAGACGATCTTCGTGGGAGCGGGGGAGGACGGTACCGTCTCCTGCTCGATCCACTCGTCGTCGTACACCGCGGCCGGGTAGTTCCCGGAGGGCATCAGCCACCCGTTGTGGTGCTCGTCGCGAAGTGCTCCCATGCCGCGCCTCCCTGCCTCGTTCCGTACAGGTCCCCCGGTGCGCGTGTCCTTTTGACACGTCATCCACTCGTCGGAACTGTCCGAGTATCGCACTGATCACCGGTCCCGTGCCCGCTCGCGACCCCCGTACGAGTCGTGCCGCGCCGGAAACCCGGGCGAACCCGGGCAACTGTTGCGACGCAGCGGAACGGCGGACGGTTGCGCGCGTAGACCATATCGGTCGCGGTCACCGCTTAATTGACCTTCTGTCAACAATGCGGGAACGATTTCACTCGCCGGTTGTGCCGTCCACCAGCTCCCGCAACAGGTCGGCGTGGCCGTTGTGCCGGGCGTACTCCTCGATCATGTGCACCAGGATCCAGCGGAGCGTCACCTGCTCGCCCCGGCGGTCGCGCTTGCCCACCGTCTCCAGCGGCAGGCCCTCGCAGGCCGCGCGGGCCGCCGCGATCTGGGCCTGCCAGGTGGCGAAGTCCGCCTCGGCGTCGGCGGCGTCGACGAGGTCGAAGTCGCCGTCGGGGTGCTGCTCGCTCCAGTAGAGGCCACCGGGGCCGGTCTCCTCGCCGAGCAGGATGGCGCGGAACCAGAAGCGCTCCACCTCCGCCATGTGCCGGACCAGGCCGAGCAGGGAGAGCGAGGACGGCGGGACGGATCGCAGCCGCAGCTGGTCGGCGCTCAGGCCCGCGCACTTGACGGAGAGGGTGGCACGGTGGAAGTCCAGCCAGGCGGTCAGCATGGCGGTCTCGTCCGCGGCGAACGGGGGCTCGGACCGGGTGGTGGCGGTCGTCACGGGGGCTGTCATGGCGGTCATCCTGGCGCAGGGGTACGGCGGAAGCCACCGATTAGTCGGCGGGGCGCGCGCGGCGCCGGGGTGCGGCGGGGTCGGCGGGCGCTCAGGCGGCGGCCGAGCGCCGCCGGGACGCGGCCCGCCAGAGCGAGACCAGGCTCACCACGACCAGGGCGGCGATCGCCCCGGCCGACACGAGGAACGCCGCCGACCCGGGCTCGCCCGCACTGGCCGCCGCCGTCACGTAGACCGCCGTGGTCGGGACGACGCCCAGCGCGGTCGCGGTCAGGAACGGCAGGAACCGTACGCCGGAGAAGGCCGCGCCGTAGTTGCCGGCCTGGAAGGGCAGTCCGGGCAGCAGGCGCAGCAGCAGCACGCTGCGGAACCCCTGCTCGGTGAACCGCCGGTCCAGCGCGGTGAGCATCCGCCCGCGCAGATAGGGGCGCAGTGCCTCGCGTCCGAGCAGCCGCCCGAGCACGAAGGCCATCGCGGCCCCGAGCGTCGTCCCCAGTACGGCCAGCAGTACGCCCTGCTGGATGCCGAGCAGCAGGCCGGCCGCCGCGTTCAGCGCCGGCCGCGGCACGAAGGCGAGCGTCCCCACGGCGTAGACGGCGGTGAACGCGGGCGCCAGCCAGTACCCCGGCATCCCGGCGGGGAGTCCGCCGGAGAGCAGCGCCGTCGGGCTCCAGAGCAGCAGCGAGCCGGCCGCCGCCGCGAGGATCACCACCAGCAGGGCGAACCGCAGCCACGACGAGCGCAGCGGCGGGTGCGGGTCGGTGTCGGAGGGCTTCGGCGGGGCCGGCGCCGCGGGCGTGGCGGCCGGTGCGGGCGATGCGGGGAGGGGCACGGCCCCGAGCCTAATCGGTGGGCCGTCGAGCCCCGGGGGCAGGTCCGGGGCGCGACGGCCGGGCCGGCGGGCCCGGGGAGGAGACGTGCGGGGGTGGGGTCAGGCAGGCCTGGACGCGTCGGGGCGGGCCAGGAAGGCCAGCAGTCGCAACCAGGCCGTCCTGGCCGCTTCGGCGTGCTCGGCCTCGCCGCGCTCGAAGAAGTTGTGCGGCGCCCCGGGGAAGGTCGTGAACTCGTGCGGACAGCCGGCTTCGGTGAGCGCGGCATCGAAGGCGGCGACGGCGGCGGGGGGGATGTGTTCGTCGGCCCCGGCCCAGAACGCGAGGACCGGGGCGGTGAGGCCGGGGGCGAGCTGGGTGGGGCCGGGGGCCCCGTTGAGGGCGTCGGGGTAGCCGTAGAAGCCGACCGCGCCGGCCAGGCCGAAGCGGGGGGCGGCGGCGCGGAACGCCTGGCGGCCGCCGAAGCAGAAGCCGAGCGCGACCACCTCGGCCGCGCCCGACTCCCGGAGACGGGTGACGCCTGCGGAGAGGTCGGCGTCGAGCCCGTCCGGGGTGAGGGCGAGCAGGTGCGGCAGCAGGTTCGGCAGTTCGCCGAATTCCGGGGCGCGCATTTCCGGGTCGGGCCCGGCGGTGCGGCCGTAATAGTCCAGGGCGAGCGCCGGGTGGCCCTGTTCGGCGAGCCGGACGGCGGTCTCCCGATAGAAACCGGAAAGGCCCTTGTTGTCGGGCAGGACGAGGACTCCCGGGCCGGTGGGGAATTCCGGCCTGGCCAGGAAGGCGGCGAACGCGGTGCCGTCGGCGGACCGCAGGGTCACCCGGGTGGCCTCGGCGATCGCGCTGGTGGGAGGGGTGAAAGCAGGCGGCGCGGCATGGGCGTCATAGCACACGGGAAAGGACTCCACGGGTCGCGGAACTGCCGGGCGCGGGTGCGTCCGGCAGTTGGCGATATTAGTGCGGAAATCCTCTTCCGGATATGGATCATATCGCTCGGAGATTATTTCCGAAAGGCTATTTCGGTGACAATGCCGTCACGTTTTCGGCGGCCTTCTCCCGGGGGCCGGCGCCGCCCGGGAACTCCGGCTCGGCGCGGCGCAGCGCGCCCGCGCTCAGCAGCAGGGCGGAGGCGAGGGCGGTGACCACCCCGAAGGAGACGGTGAGCGAGGTGGCCTGGGCGAGCCCGCCGACGATCGCGGGGGCGACCAGGCCGGAGGTGTAGGTGACGGTGGCGACGCCCGCGATGGCCTGGCTCGGGTTGGTGCCGATCCGGCCGGCGGCGGCGAAGGCCAGCGGCACGATCACCGCGATCCCGATGCCGATCAGCGCGAAGCCGGGAATGGCCAGCGCCGGGCTGTCCGCGCCGACCACCAGCAGGCCGCCCGCGGTGGCTACGGCGCCGCCGAGCCTGGTCGCCCGGACGGCCCCGAGCCGGCGGATCGCCGCGTCGCCGGCCAGCCGGCTGACCGCCATGGTGAGCGAGAACGCCGTGTAGGAGGCGGCCGCCAGGGTGGCCGAGGCGCCGGTGACGTCCTTGAGGTAGACGCCGCTCCAGTCCATCGACGCGCCCTCGGCGAACACCGCGCAGAAGCCGACCAGCCCGATCACCAGCGAACTGCGCGGCGGCAGCGCGAACCGCGGCGGTGCCTCGGCGCCGTCGGCGGCCCGGAAGTCGGGCAGCTCCCGGCAGACCGGTTGGGCCAGGGCGGTCAGTACCAGTGCGGTGACCAGCAGCTGGATCCGGGCGTCGAGGTCCCGGTGGGCGGCGAGGATGCCGAAGCCGGAGGCCAGCAGCCCGCCGACGCTCCACATGCCGTGCAGCCCGGACATGATCGAGCGGCCGAGCCGCTGCTCGATCTCGACGCCCTGCGCGTTCATCGCCACGTCCGCCATGCCGGCCGTCGCGCCGTAGACGAACAGCACCGCGCAGAGGGCGGGGAGCGAGGGGGCGAGGGCGGGCAGGGTCAGTGTCAGGCACCAGAGGGTGAGGAGTCCGCGCACCGCGGCCCGCCCGCCGAAGCGGTGGACGAACCGGCCGGCCAGTGGCATCGCGAGGAACGAGCCGATGGCGGGCATCACCAGGGCCAGGCCCAGCTGGCCGGGGGAGAGGTCGAGGCGGTCCTGGATCCACGGGATCCGGGTGACGAAGGTGCCGCCGACGGCGCCGTGCACGGCGAACACCAGGGCGACGGCCGTCCGGGCCCGGCGGGGCCGCTCCAGCGGGCCGGGGCCGGCCGGGTCGTGGCGCGGAACTGCGGTCGGTGTGTCGGTCATCCGGTCTTCCCTCCCGGCCGCGCCGAGGCGCGGCGGTGCCCTGTGGGTGGTTTCCGCACACAGGTGTCCTGCCCCCCATGTGCCCGGCGCGACCTGGTTCGGGTGCGGCGCCGCGGTTCGATAAATTATCAGGAAGGGACCCTGATAGAAACACTCTGGAAGGATGCGCTTCCATGACCATCGCGCGAACGGCCACGCCCAGCACCGCCCGGGCGATCAACGACCGGCTGGCGCTCGACCTGCTCCTCGACCAGGGACCGCTGACCGCGACCGAACTGCGCGACCTCACCGGGCTCTCCCGGCCCACCGTCGCCGACCTGCTCGAACGCCTCCAGCGCGCCGGCCTGGTCGCCGTGGTCGGCGAACGCGGGGAGCAGCGGCGCGGCCCCAACGCCCGGCTCTACGCGCTGGTGGCCTCCCGGGCGCACATCGGCGCCATCGACGTCCGCTCCGGCGGCGTCAGCCTGGTCGTCGCGGACCTCGCCGGGCAGACGCTGGCGGCGGCGGATCTTGCCGTCGAGGGCGACGGCGAGAGCGGCACGGCGGCCCGGATCGTCCGGACCCTGCTCGACACCGCCCGCCGGTCCGGCGTCGAGCAGCTGCACACCGTCGCGGTCGGCGCCCCCGGCCTGGTCGACCCCGCCACCGGCCGGCTCAAGAGCACCGGCGCGCTGCCCGCCTGGCACGCCGAACTGCTCACCGCCCTGCGCGAGCTGCCCGGCACCGACGTCATCCTGGAGAACGAGGTCAACCTCGCCGGCCGCGCCGAGTACCGGACCGGTGCCGCCCGGGGCCAGGACACCTTCGTCCTGGTCTGGCTCGGCCACAGCGTCGGCGCCGCCGTGATCATCGACGGACGGCTGCGCCGGGGCGCCTCCGGCGGCACCGGCGAGATCTGCTTCCTGCCCGTGCCGGGCACCGTCGCCCTGCCCAGCGCCACCGACTGCGAGGGCGGCTTCCACGGCCTGGTCGGCAGCGCCGCCGTCTGCGCCCTGGCCCGCGCCCACGGCCTGCCGGCCGGCCCGGGCGACGACGCGGCCGCCGCCGAAGCCGCCGTCCGGGCCGCGCTCGACGCCCTCGGCGACGGGCAGCCGGGCGGGCCGTTCCTGGACGAGCTGGCCGGGCGGATCGCCGTCGGCACGGCCGCCGTCTGCGTCGTCCTCGACCCGGGCTGCGTCGTGCTCGGCGGCGAGATCGGCCGGGCCGGCGGCGTCGAGCTGGCCCGCCGGGTCGAGCGCCGGCTCGCCGGGCTCTCCCCGCTGCGCACCGAGGTCCGGGCCGGGACGGCCGGCGGCGGAGCGGTGCTCGGCGGCGCCGTCCTCACCGCCGGCGACGCCGTCCGGCGGGACCTCTTCGGCGAGCCGTAGCGAGCCGCCCGGCGGCCCGGGCGAGCCGGGACAGCCGGGCCGCGCCGCCACGGCGGGTGCTCCGCTTGGCCGAGCGGGCCCCCGGTGCGGCAGGATGGCGGCGACGGCCGGACCACCGCCGTCGCCCCCTGTGATACGGACGTGCTGCCGAAGACCGCCGTGACACCGGAGTCCGCCGTGCCACCGAACCACCGTCAGGAGTCGTACATGGGCCACCCCGAGGGACCGGTCAACCCGTACCGGATCGGTGAGGCGGCGGCGATGCTCGGCGTGAGCGCCGACACCATGCGGCGCTGGGTGGACGCCGGCCGGGTCGCCGCCGAGCGGGACGAGCACGGCCACCGGATCATCCCCGGCACCGAGCTGGCCGCCTTCGCCCGGGAGCTGGCCCGCCCCGAGAACGCCGAGGCCGAGGGGCGGCCGTCGTCCGCCCGCAACCGGTTCCCGGGCATCGTCACCCACGTGGTGCTCGGCGACGTCGCCGCGCAGGTGGAGATCCAGGCCGGGCCGTTCCGGGTGGTCTCGCTGATCAGCCGGGAGTCGGCGGAGGAGCTCAACCTGGTGCCCGGGGCGCCCGCCACGGCGGTCATCAAGTCGACCAACGTGATGGTCGAAAGGCGCTGAGGCGGCTCCGCCGCTTCGGCCCGCCGACGCCCCTGCGGCTCCCGGCCGCACGCCCCGCCGAGCACCTCCGACGCCCCGTAGGGCCCCGACCCGCCGACGCCCCGTAGGCCCCCGATTCCCCGCAGAGCCCCGCCGACGAGAGGACCGCCGCCCGATGCCCCATCCGCCACTGCCGTCCACCCAGAGTGCCGTGTTCGCGGTCGAGGCGATGGCCGCCCGGCACGGCCGCGAGGTCCGGGCCGGTCATGACATCGGCCGCGACCAGACCTTCGCCGGCCTGGTCGGCGCCGGCGTCGGCGGCGCCGACGGCGAACTCGACGCGATACCCCACGAGGCGCTGCTGGAGATCACCGGCCGGCCCGGGACCACCGTCCGGCTCTTCGTCCACGACGAGGCGGTGGTCACCGTCGAGAGCATCGCCTTCGACGTGCCGCGCGACAGCGTGCCGGCCTTCCTCGACTCGGTCTGGAGCGGCCTGGTCCAGGTGAGGCAGCGGACCTTCCCGCCGTCCTGCACGCTGATCGTCACCGTGCCGGGCGAGGCCCCCTACCGGGAGGCCGTCACCCACCAGCACCTCTCCCCGTGGCTCGCGGGGCTGATCCGGTGAACCCCGCCAGCCTGCCGAGCACTCCACCCGAGACCCCGACGAAGGCCCCGAGGACCGCCACCGCCGTGAACGCACCCATCCCCGCCGACCGCCGCCCCGTCCTCGCCGTCGCCCACCGCGGTGACCCCTACCGGTACCGCGAGAACACCCTGCCCTCCGTCGAGTCCGCGCTGACCGCCGGCGCCGACGCCGTCGAGGTCGACGTCCGGCTCACCCGCGACGGCGTGCCCGTCCTGCTCCACGACGAGACCCTCGAACGCCTCTGGGGGGACCCGCGCCCCCTGCGCCGGGTCACCCTCGACCAGCTGGACGAGCTGCGCGACGGCGACCTCGCCGTCCCCACCCTGGCCGAGGCGGTCAAGGCCGTCGCCGCCACCCCGGCCGCCCGGCTGCTGATCGACCTGGACGACCCACACCCCGCCGCCGCCACCTGGCAGGCCGTCACCGGCCTCGGCGCCGAACAGCGGGTCGCCTTCTGCGGCCCCGCCACCGCGATGCTCGCCGTCCGCGCCCTCGCCCCGGACGCCGAGATCGCGCTCACCTGGAAGCAGCCGCGGCTGCCCGCCCGAGCCCTGCTGGACGACCTTCGCCCGCGCTACCTCAACCCGCCGTTCGGCCTGGCCACCCCCGAGTTCACCGCCGCCGCCCACGACGCCGGGCTCGCCGTCTCCACCTGGACCGCCGACCTTCGCCGCACCATGCGCCGGCTGCGCGGGGCCGGCGTGGACTCGATCACCAGCAACCGGATCGGCGTGCTGCGCTCCGTCCTGGACGGCCGTCGGTGACCTCACCGGACGTCCTGGGCCCCCGGGCGCTCGGCCGCGCCCTGCTGGCCCGTCAGCACCTGCTCGACCGCGCCACCATGACGGCCGCCGACCTGGTCCGCCACCTCGGTGGGCTCCAGGCCCAGGCCGCACCGCAGCCGCCCTACCTCGGCCTGCTCTGCCGGCTGGAGGGCTTCGCCGCCGAGGAGCTCACCGCGCTGATCGAGCAGCGCCGGGTCGTCCGGATCGCGCTCCAGCGCGGCACCATCCACCTGGTCACCGCCGACGACTGCCTGACCCTGCGCCCGCTCCTCCAGCCCCAGCTCGACCAGGGCCTGCGCGGCACCTACGGCAAGCAGCTTGCGGGCCTCGACCTCGACGCGCTCGCCGACGAGGCCCGCGCCCTGGTCGAGGAGGAGCCGCGCACCTTCCGGCAGCTCGGCCCGCTGCTCGCCGCCACCCGCCCCGACCGCGACCCGGCCGCGCTGGCCCAGGCCGCACGCTGCCGGCTGCCGCTGGTGCAGGTCCCGCCGCGCGGGGTCTGGGGCCGCGGCGGCGGCGCCGCGCACACCACCGCCGAGCACTGGCTCGGCCGGCCCCTCGACCCGGCCCCCTCGCTGGACGACCTGGCCCTGCGCTACCTCGCCGCCTTCGGCCCGGCCACCGCTGCCGACCTGCAGAAGTGGTGCGGCCTCAGCCGGCTCGGCCCGGTGCTGAAGCGGCTCGCCCCGGGGCTGCTCACCTTCCGCGACGAGCACGGACGGCTGCTCTACGACCTGCCCGACGCGCCCCGGCCGGACCCGTCCGTCCCGGCCCCCGTCCGGCTGGTCGCCCCCTTCGACAACCTGGTGCTCTCGCACGCCGACCGCAGCCGCGTCCTGCCCGAGGAGTACCGGCACCGGCTGATGACGCAGAACGGCATCGTGCCCGGCATCCTGCTGGTGGACGGCCTGGTCGCCGGCAGCTGGCAGCTCGCGGAGGGCGGCCGGGGCGAGGAGCGCGCGGTGGTGATCCGCCCGTACGCGGCGCTGCGCCGGGCCGACCGGCAGGCGGCGGAGGCCGAGGCGCAGCGGGTGCTGGCCTTCGCGGGCGGCGGCGGGGCGGTCCGGTTCGAGGAGGCGGTGTAGCGCGGGAGTTCGGGCCTCGTACGGGCGTACGGGGCCGGGGTCTCGATGGGGTGAGGCTCCGGCGGTTCCTCCGTGTACGGCCGGGGCGCCGCCGCTTGAATCGACTCGCCCAGCAGTCGGCGGTGCCCGCACGGCGCCGCCCGCGAGAGTGGAGTCGACCGTGGCATCCGTACCGAACGGCACCTACAGCATCAGCAAGCCGAACGAGGAGTTGCTCTCCCTGGCGGGGGCCAAGGAGCTCGTGGTCCTCATCCCGCCGGCCGAGGGCGAGCTGGAGGCGCAGTCGTGGGAGGTGGAGGAGCTGGACAACGGCAACATCGTGCTCCGCAACCAGCGGCACCGGTCCTTCGCGGGCTACGAGGGCTACCCGCAGGAGAACACCGAGGTCGTCGGCTCGCCCGAGGCCCGGGAGTGGGAGCC
Source organism: Kitasatospora sp. NPDC022785 (assembly GCF_055561295.1). Lineage (NCBI taxonomy): Bacteria > Bacillati > Actinomycetota > Actinomycetes > Kitasatosporales > Streptomycetaceae > Kitasatospora > Kitasatospora sp. NPDC022785. Next base: position 114,031 of record NZ_JBVHHB010000016.1, read on the forward strand.
GCGCCCGGTGGGTGGTCAGGACGACTTCCGGTTCCACCTGGTCGTCCCCGGCGGGCCGGTCGAGGGTGAGGAGCTGGCTCTCGACATCAGCGTGCTGGACATCTTCCCCACCCGGATCGCGCTGCGACCGCTGGACGCCAAGGACCCGCAGCAGGCCTGGGACTTTCTGATCCACCTGCCGTAGGTGTGCTCGGCGGGCGTCCGGGCCGGGCACTCCGGTGGCCGGCCGGGCGCCCCGGCGGGGTGGGCGCGGGAGGAACGGGAAAACGGGCATTCGGTCAGATCATCTGCTGAGATGGGGCACAGAGGGACTGATCGGCCCGGGCGGAGGTGGAGATGTCGGGGGAGCTGCCGTCCGGAAGTGATCCGGAGGGCCCGGTCCGCGAGGCCCGGCCGGACCACCGCAGGCCGTACCTGATGCTGCCGCCCCCGGTCCGGGCCGCGGCCGCCTGGTCGGTCGCGGGCATCCTCCTCATCACCGTCGCCTCGCTGGTCGTCTTCGCCCTGGTCGAACTGCGCGCCGCCACCGTCCCGGTGATCCTGGCGCTGCTCGGCACCTCGCTGCTCTACCCCGCGATGCCGTGGATGGTGCGGCGCGGGGCCGGCCGCGGACTGGCCGCAGGGCTCACCTGCGCCCTGCTGGTGGCCGCCGTCGGCGGGGTGATCGCCCTGCTGGTCAACTCGCTGGTGCACAGTGCCCCGCAGATCGCGGAGGCGCTCCCGCAGGCCGGGGACCGGCTCGCGAACTGGCTCGGCCCGTTCGGCGAGAAGATCCGCCACGCCCTGGACAACGCCAAGGGCGAGACCAGCTCGCTGGTCTCCGCGCTCACCAACGGCGTGCTCTCCGGGCTCGGCCTCGCCACCCAGATCGCCACCGGCGGCGTCCTCGCCCTCGCCCTGGTCTTCTTCTTCCTGCGGGACGGCCACCGCACCCCCGACGCCGTCCGCTCCTACCTGCCGGCCCGCACGGCGGAGACGGTCGTCGCCTGCGCCGAGCGCGCCTTCGAGGCGATGGCCGGCTTCATGCGCGGCACCACGCTGATCGCCCTGATCGACGCCTTCTTCATCACCATCGGCCTGCTGCTGCTCGATGTCCCCGGCGCGCCCGGGCTCGGCGCACTGGTCTTCATGGGCGCCTACATCCCGTTCGTCGGGGCCTTCCTCTCCGGGACGGTCGCCGTGCTGGTCGCGCTCGCCGAGGGCGGGCTCGGCACGGCGCTCTGGGCGCTCGGCGTGGTGCTCGCCGTCCAGATGATCGAGGGCAACGTCCTCCAGCCGCTGATCCAGAGTCGCACGGTCGAGCTGCACCCGGCCACGATCATGGTCGCCGTGGTGGCGGGCTCGGGCATCGCGGGCATCCTCGGCGCCCTGCTCGCCGTGCCGGTCTGCGCCGCCGGCCTCGGTGTCGTCTCCGTCCTGCGCGGCGAGATCGGCCGCTCCCGCCGGGGTGGCCGGCGCGGCGCGCCGGCCGGGCGGGCACCCGACCAGGAGCAGGCACCCGTGCAGGAGTAGCCGGGCCGGCCGGCGCTTGTCCTGCGGGCGGCGCGTGTGCGAGAGTGCTAATGCGACGGAAGTCGCGATAGCAGTGAAGGGGGATGCGCATGACGTTCGAGAGGTTCCCGGTGTCGGACGGTCGGGCCGGGCCGTACGGGGTCGCGATCGGGCCGGACGCCGCGGTCTGGTTCACGCTGGTGCACGCGGGGGAGATCGGGCGGCTGGCGGCGGACGGGACGGTGCGGCGGTTCGGACTGGGGGCGCCGGAGTGCGGGCCGTCGGTGATCGCGGCGGGGCCGGACGGCGCGCTCTGGTTCACCCGGATGCGGGACCACCGGATCGGGCGGATCGACGCGGACGGCCGCGCGCGGTCGTTCGACCTGCCGACGGAGGGTGCCGGGCCGTTCGGGATCGCCGCCGGGCCCGACGGCGCGCTCTGGTTCACCGAGCTCGCCGCCGGCCGGATCGGCCGGATCACGGTGGACGGCGAGGTGACGGAGTATCCGCTGCCGGTGGCCGGCGCCTACCCGTCGATGATCACCGCCGGGCCGGACGGTGCGCTCTGGTTCACCCTCAACCAGGCCCACGCCGTCGGCCGGATCACCCTCGGCGGGGAGGTCGCGGTGCATCCGCTGCCCACCGAGGGGGCCGCGCCCGTCGGCATCACCGCGGGCGGTGACGGTGCGCTCTGGTGCGTCGAGATCGGCGCCGGCCGGATCGCCCGGCTCGCCGTCGACGGCACGGTGACCGAGTACCCGCTGCCCGACGAGGCCGCCCGCCCGCACGCCGTCGCGGCCGGTCCGGACGGGCGCCTCTGGTTCACCGAGTGGGCCGGCAACCGGATCGGCTCGCTCACCCCGGGAGGCGGCTACGAGGGGTACGGGCTGCCGGTCGAGGGCGCGGAGCCGCACGGCATCGCCGTCGGGCCGGACGGCGCCGTGTACGCGGCGCTGGAGATCGGCGAGATCGTCCGCCTGGCGGTCTGAGCCGGCGGGCCGTCACGGGGCCTGGGCGCCGTACCGGTCGGCGAGCTCGCGGGCGGTCGCCGCGAGGCGGGACCGCAGCGCGGGTGGTTCGAGGACCTCCACGTCGGCGCCCAGCTTCAGGAACTCGCCGTGGGCGTGGTCGAGCGACTCGATCGGCACGGCCGCCCTGGTCCAGCCGTCCGCCTCCACCACCCCGCCCTCCGCGACCGCCCGGCCCGCCGCGTGGCCCAGCAGTTCGCGGACCCGGGCGGCGCCGCGCGGCGACAGCCGCACCACCGCCTCCGCGGTGTGCAGCCGCGCGTGGAAGTCGGCGAGCCGGTCCCGCCAGTGGGCGGCCAGATCGAAACCCGCCGGTGGCTCGAAGTGCTCCTCGAGGGGGTGCAGCTCAAGGATCTGGTCGACCCGGTAGGTGCGCGCGCTGCCGCCGCCCGCGCCGCCGCCCACGCCGGCGACCAGGTACCAGCGGCCGGCCTTGAGTACCAGTCCGTACGGTTCCAGCCGCCGCTCGACCTCGGTGGGCGCCTTCCACCGCCGGTAGCGGATCCGTACCGCGTGCCGGCCCCAGACCGCGGCGGCGACGGCCGCCAGGTGCGGCGTCTCGTCCACGTTCCCGTACCAGCCGGGTGCGTCGAGGTGAAAGCGCTCCTGGATCCGCCCGGCCTGCTCGCGCAGCTCCGCCGGGAGGGCGGCCCGCAGCTTGAGCTCGGCGGCGGCCAGCACCTCGCCGAGGCCCAACTCGGCCGCCGGGCCGGGCAGCCCGGCCAGGAAGACGGCCTGCGCCTCATCGGCGGTGAGCCCCGTCAGCCGGGTGCGGTACCCGTCGAGCAGCTGGTAGCCGCCGCCGTGCCCGGCGTCCCCGTAGAGCGGGATGCCGGCCGCGGCGAGCGCCTCGACGTCCCGGTAGACCGTCCGGACGGCGACCTCCAGCTCGTCGGCGAGCTGATGGGCGGTCATCCGCCCCCGGTTCTGCAGGAGCAGGAGCAGCGAGATCAGTCGGCCGGCGCGCACGGCTGCCAGTATCCACCTTCCACTGACAGTGGATGACAGTGGACCGGCTCTGGCCTCCGGGGCATGAACGACTTCGCCTTCCTACACGACCCCTGCGCCGGGGGCACCCGTCGCGCCCACCCGGTCCGGCTCCACGGCGTGCGGCAGCGGCCGACGGCCGGCCAGGCGCTGCCCCGCCGTACCCGGCGCCCCTGACGGCGGGCCTTCGCGGGAGTGACCGCCGCACGGCGCCCCTCGGCCTTCTAGGGGAGGGCCGACGGCTCGGCGCAGAGGTCGGCGGCGAGGGCGCAGAGGGCGGCGCGGTCCGGGCGGCCGGTCTTGGCGAGCAGGTTGGCCACGTGCTTCTCGACGGTGCGCGGGGAGATCGAGAGCCTGCTGGCCAGCTGCTGGTTGCCGGGGCGGTCGGTGAGCAGGACGAACACCTCGTACTCGCGCAGGGTCACGCCGAAGGTGCGCAGGCGGGCCGGGACGGCGTCGCGGCCGCCGCGGTGCTGGGCGACGCTGGCGCCGGCGCGGCGCAGCAGCGACCGGCAGGCGGCGGCCACCGGCTGGACCTCGGCGGCGTGGAAGTACTCCTCGGCGGTGCGCAGCCAGGCCACCGGCTCGCCCCAGCCGTCGGCGAGCGCGGCCTCGGCGGTGAGCCGCAGTGCCAGGTGGTGGGCGAGTGGGAAGGGGGCCGCCGCCGCGCGGGCCTCGGCGAGGGTGCGGGCGGCGTCCTCCGGGCGGTGCTCACGGCCGAGCAGCACGGCCTCGGCGAAGAGCAGGAACTGGCGGTTCCAGGCGAGCCCGGCGGCGGGGGCGGTGGTGGCCGGCGCGAACTCGGTGCGCGTCCAGGCGCCGGTCACGACCTCCAGCAGCGGGTGCAGGCCGTGCCGGCCGGCCAGGTAGAAGACGCTGGGGTGGTCGAGCTCCCAGGCGAGGCCGGCGGCCAGTTCGGCGCGGGCGCGGGTGCGGTCCTCGGCGAGCAGGGCGCCGACGGCCCGGCAGAGGCCGTAGCGCAGCGGCACCAGGAACGACTCCTCGCCGCCGGCCTGCCGGAACCGCACCAGCTCGCGCTCCATCTCGCGGCCGCGGCCGCGGTGGGCGGCCAGGGTGGCGGAGCCGAGCAGCAGGTAGCGGTGGGCGGCGAGGTTGTGCAGCCGGGCGGTGGCGTCGAGGCAGCGGTCGATGATCTCCCGGGCGGCCGGCCAGTCGCCGCGCAGCACGGCGTTCATGGCGAGCAGGCCGTCCAGGGTCTGGGTGAGCACGATCGCGCCGAGCCCGGCGGCGGCCTCCCGGGCGTGGGCGAGGCGGGTGCCGTCGCCGGTACGCATGAAGGCGTTGGCGCCGAGGCGGAGCAGTGCCTCGACGCGCCAGACGGGGAGGGCGTGCGACTCGGCGACGGCGAGCATGCGTTCCAGACAGGCGTCGGCGTCGTCGAAGCCGCGTTCGCGGGCCAGCAGGGCGAGCAACTGCCAGGCCTGGCAGGCGACGACCGGCAGGCCGGCGCGTTCGGCGACCTCGGCGGCGCGGCGGGCCAGGCGCTCGGTCTCGGCGGGGGAGACGCGGTCGGGGGCGTGGTGGTCGGGGAGGAGGGCCAGGTGTCCTTCGACCACCACGAGGGCGGCGTCCTGCTCGGGGCGAGGGTGTGCGCCGGTGAGGGCACGGGCGGCGGCGACCTGCGCGGCGGCCTCGGCGGTGCGCTCGGCCATCACCGCCGCCCACGCGAGCCGGGTGTGCAGCTCGATCCGGCGCTCGACGGCGGGGTGCCGGGTGTCCGGCGACGGGGCCGGCACCGACGGGAGCGTGCGGGCCAGCTCGAACGCCCGGTCCAGCCGGCCGGACTCGGCCAGTGCCGGCAGCAACTGCTCGGTGACGGCGGCCCGTTCGGTGCCCCCGGCCAGCTCGTGCGCGCGCTCCAGCAGCACCACCGCCGAGCCGGCCGCGCCGGCCTCCAGCAGCCGGCGGCCGGCCTCGGCGAAGTGCACCGCGGCGCCCGCCCGGTCACCGCCGGCCAGCAGCAGGGAGGCGACCAACTGGCGACGCTCGTCGCCGAGTTCGGGGTCCGCTCGCAGGATCTCCCGGGCCGCCCGGCGGGCCACGGCGGCCCGCTCGGCGGGGGCGAGAGCGGCGGTGACGGCGTCGGCGGTGAGCGTGTGCCGGAACGCGTAGCGGTCGGGGGCGGCGCCGTCGGGCACGATGACGTTGGCCTCGGAGGCGGACCGCAGGTGGCTGAAGAGCGTCCGGTCGTCGTGGCCGGTGATCAGCTGGACGGTGGCGACCGAGAACCGGCTGCCCAGGGTGGCGGCGGTGAGCAGGAGTTCGCGCACCGGCGGGTCCAGCTGGTCGATCCGCCGGCCCCAGCTGCGCACGATGGTGCTGGGCACGGCGGTACAGAGGTCCCCGGCCACCTCCCAGCCGTCGCCCGCGCGGCGCAGTGCGCCGGAGGTCAGCATGTCGGAGAGCAGTTCCTCGATCAGGTAGGGGCAGCCGTCGCCGCGTTCGGCCAGCTGCTCCAGGGCGGCCGCGGGCACCTCGGCGACCTCGGTCTCCAGGATCGCGGCGGCCATCGCCCGCACGTCGGCCGGTGGCAGCGGCCGCAGTTCGGCGACGGTCGCGGCCCGCCGGCGCTCGGCGGCCCGGACCAGGTCCAGCGCCGGGCCGGGCTCCGCGCGCAGCGTGCCGACCAGCAGGACCGGCAGGCCGGCCAGGTTGTCGACCAGGTACTCCAGGACGGCGACCGTCTCCGCGTCGGTGTCGTGCAGGTCCTCCAGCAGCAGGACGCAGCACTGATCCCGGCCGAGGACGGCGAGCAGCCGCAGCAGCGCCTCGGCGAGTTCGACCACCGTCTCGGGGTAGCCGGCCGCCCCCGCCGGCTCGCTGCGCCACTCGGGCACCAGCCGGGCCAGGGCCGGGCGGTAGGGGGCGAGTTCGGGGTCGGCCGGGGTCCCGGCGGCGCGGAAGCGGGAGGAGAGCGCCTCGATCAGCGGCCGGAACGGCGTGACGGTCAGCGTGGAGGAGCCGCGGCCGCGCAGCACCGGGAGCCCGAGTCCGTAGGCCTGGTAGGCGCATTCGCCGACCAGCCGGGACTTGCCGATCCCGGCCTCGCCGAGCAGGAAGACCGCTTGCCCGGACTGTTGGCGGGAGGCCGCGAGCGCGCTGCCGAGCAGGCCGATCTCGGCCGCCCGCCCGATGGTGATCGACGAAGTGGTGCGCATGGCCGCAGGCTACTTGACGGTCTGTCGGATCTGTAGGGTGGAGAATCGGCCACGAAGTGTCCACCGTGCCATTGCGGGATGGTTACCATACGACCACATTCGTGGCGGTGGCCTCCGGTTCACCGCCGGGACCGCCACCGGGAGGCTGCCCGGTCCCCGGTGGCGGTCCGGCCGGGCGGGCGCGTGCGCGGGGCACGCGTCGTCCGGGAGCCGGCGATGGATTCGTTCCGGGCCGGTCAGGCCGGGACGGTCATGGTCGGGAACTCGAAGGCGGGCGCCGTGGTGCCGCCGGAGGCGAGCAGCTGGGAGCGGAGGCCCAGGCCGCCGCCGGCCCGCAGCCGGATCTCGCCGGCGGGGTGGTCGGCCGCCTCGTCGGGTCGGCCGGTCGCGTGCTTCCGGCTGGGCGTCAGGTCGGTGTCGCGCATGTGCTCAGGTACTCCCATTTCGTCGTTGGACCGGGTGTTGGCAGGTGGAAACCGGGCGGGCGGCAACGCCCGCCCGCCGCACCGTACCGGGTCCGGGCGGACCGCGGACGGTGGTGCGGTCAAAGGGCAGGCGGCGGAGCCGGGAGCCGGGGGCGGAGCAGCAGCGCGGGCGGCACCTGTTCGGGGAAGCCCAGCCGCAGCAGCCCGTGCCCGATTCCGGCCAGGCCGGTGAGCAGGCCGGGGTGCGGCACGTGGTCCGGGGTGCCGCAGCGCGGTCCCTCCTGGTCGACCCCGGCCAGCAGCGCGGCCGCCCGCCGCACCCACGGCGTCCGCCCGTACGCCGGGCCGCCGCGGCCGAGCAGCTCCAGGACGCCGAGCTCGCCGTGGCAGAGGCTCTGGTCGGGCAGCGGCGCGGCGCGCGCGGTGTTCCGGACGGCGCGCGGGAGCCAGTCGGCGAGCTGTGGGTCGGCCTGCGCGCCCGGGCTGTCGGCCACCGCGAGCGCGATGCCGGGGCGGCCGCGGCACCACGACGCCTCGCGGGCGCGCCCGGTGGTGGCGGCGTGCAGTGCGGCCAGGCCGGCCCGGTGGTGCGGGCCGTCGGCCGGCTCGCCGGCGGCCCGCGCGTACCGCAGCAGCGCCCAGCCGGTGCCCGCCGCGCCGTGGGCGAAGCCGGGGCCGGCGGGCAGGGGCGCCGCGGCGAGCCGCTCGGCGCAGCGGGCGGCGGCGCGCAGGGCCTCCGGCCGGCCGGAGGCGGTGTGGACGGCGAGCAGCGCGGCCAGGCCGCCGGCGGTGCCGCTGTGCACGCCGGTGTCGCTCTCGCGTTCGGCGGCGGCCGCGGTGAGCGCCACCGCCGGGCCGGTCCACTGCCGGATCAGCGGGTCGTCCAGGGCGCGGGCGATCTCGGTGAGCGCGTACGCGATGCCGCCCAGCCCGGCGAACGCGCCGGAGCCGACGGCGGCCGGGTGGTCGGGGTGCGCGCCGAGCAGGTCGAGCAGGCCGGGGACGGGCGCGAGCGCGCGGCGGGCGACCTCGGCGTAGCGGTCGGAGCCGGTGAGCGCGGCCAGTTGGGCGAGGAAGAGCGCGGGGCCGGTGTACCCGCCGGCCAGGTCGGCGCCGAGCGGGCGGACCCGCCAGTACCGGTCGGCGAGCAGCTCCAGGCCGAGCCAGTTGGTGCGGGCGCGCCCCCGGTACGCGGCGGCGACCAGCTGGTCGCCGACACCGCGGGCGGCGGCCAGCAGTTGCTCGGGCTCGGGGGCGGTCGCCCAGACGTTCTCCGGCACCGGGCGGCCGGGGCGGTGTGCGGGCGCGGTGGCGGCGCCCGCCATCGCCGCCCGGATGATCCACTCCTGGTCCTTGCGGTCCACCCCGCCGAGGGCGGCGAGTTTGGCCTCGGCGCGGGACAGTCCGGTTTCGGCCAGTTCGCCGGGGAGCCGGCGGCCGCCGGACGTCCACAGGTCGCGGCTGCCGGGGCGGGTGGTGAAGAGCGGGACGTCGCCGGCCCGGAGGTCGGCGAGCTCGTGGTCGGCGAGGCCGGGCCGGCCGGGGTCCGCGACGGCGTCGGTGCGCAGCAGCTCCAGCACCGCGCCCCGGGCCGCGGCGTCGCCCAGCACGTCCGGGTGGGTCGACTCGTCCAGCAGCCGCGCGTACACCCGGGTGGCGCGCGGCACCACCCGCACCTCGTCCTCGGCGAAGGAGTGCAACAGTCCCTGTGGGCCGCAGAGTTGGCCGCGGCCGGCGGCGAGCGCGGCGTACCCTGCGCGGAATCCGGCCACCAGCGCCTCGGTGTACGCGGCCGGGTCGGCGGGGGTGCCGTCCAGCCGGGGCCGGTTGCGGGCCTCGCCGAACGGGCGGGGGCGTCGCACCAGCCGCATCTCGTCGGTGCCGGCTCCCGCCCAGTCCACGCCCTCGACCGGGGAGGTCGCCCGCCGGCCGCCGCCGATGCCGGAGACGTCCACGGCGCCGTCGTCGCCCAGCAGCAACTGCGGCAGCAGGCCGACCCGGTGGACCGACTCCTCCAGCGCGCGGGCGGCCGGGTCCTCAGCCGGTCCGGCCTGAGCCGGCGGGTGGAACAGCGTCTCCACGTCGACCAGGACGGGGTGCTCCCCGCAGGCGACCACGTTCTCGAAGTGCAGGTCGGTGCCGTCCAGCACGTGCAGCAGCGCCAGCAGCGCGCCCTGCCGCCGGTAGAACCGCTCCACCTCGAACGGGGTGCGGCAGGGCCGGGCCTCGGCGAACTCCGTCCAGCCGTGGCCGCCGCGGTCCAGCAGTCCGAGCGCGCGCAGCCGGGGCACGTCGGGCTGGGCGTTGAACCAGCCGAGCAGCGCGTTGAAGTGCCGGTGCGCGGCGGGCGGCCGGGGCCGGTACGCGACGGCGGCTCCGTTCGCGAAGTGCAGCACCGCGACGGCGCGGCCGCGGCGGTGACGGTCGCCGGCCTCGGAGTCGACGGCCACCAGCGCGCCGGGGTCGGTGCCGCCGAGCAGGGCGGGGACCAGCAGCGGGCGGTCGGCGGCGAAGCGGGAGAGCAGCTCGGCCTGCGCCTCGGCGGCGTCCAGGCAGGCCTGGGCGAGCAGCTGGGCGAGCACCGGGTAGGCGCGCACCAGCACGGCGAGGCCGTCGCGGCGGGCGGTGAGGGCCAGGAAGGAGCGGAACCGTTCCTGCGGCGTGGCACCGCTCAGCCGGCCGGCCGCGCGGGCGGTGTGCAGCTCCAGGACCAGGGTGCGCGCCGCGATCCGGCTCAGGCGGGCGGTGAGGCGGGCGGTGAAGCCGGCGCGCAGGGCGGGCAGGTCGAGGTGGGCGGTGGTCTCCAGCGTCGCGCAGAGCCGGGCCAGGGCGCGCTCGGCGAAGGGCGCCAGGACCAGGCCGAAGCCGGTGAGACCCGGGTAGGCGGCCCGCGGCACGACCGGGCGGACGGGCGCCGCGGCGATGGCGGCCTCGGCGAAGGCGGCCCACTCGGGCCGGCCGGCCGGAAGAGGCCGGCCGGGCGTCAGGGCCCGTTCCCACCACGGCGCGCAGGCGGCGGCCCCCGTGAGCCGGAGCCGGGCCGCCCGGGGCGGTGCCGGCGGCCGCGACGGGCCGGGCACCGCCGCGCGGCCGGGGGCGTCACCGGGCACCGGAGGGCGCTGAGTCGTGGCGGCCGGGGCTGCGGCCGGTGCGACCGGGCCCTGAACCGGTGCGCCACCCCCGTAGGGGCGTGCTCTTCGCACGGCGTTCACCTCAGCCACCACCGCACCTCCGATGCCGGGAGAGGGCAGCGCTGCCGTCGAAGACGCCGCCCTCGGGCCGATCCTTGCGCTGCCGTGGCCACCGGGGCATGGGGGGCAGGCCCCCATCTTTGCGGTGGCCTGCCCGCATCATCTGCGGTGTGCGGGCCGTCGTCCCGCGGAGCGCGGGCCGGAGGGTCAGCGCCGGGCGACCAGCAACTGGGTGGCCACCGCCGGCCGGCCGTTCATGGTGCGCACCGGCAGCTCGCGCTCGGCGACCGGTTCGAACGCGCCGAGCAGCTCGTCCAGCCACTGCCGGGTGTGGTGGCGGCAGACCGCGCCGTCGCTGGTCTCGAACACTCCGTACCGGCCGTACCGTTCGGCGAACTCCGCGTAGCGGTCGCGGTTGCGCGCGTCGGGTTGGAGGCAGAGGTCGCTGACGTAGAGCAGGCCGCCCGGCCGCAGCACCCGGTGCAGCTCGGCGACCAGGGCGCGCTGGCCGTCGTCGCCCGGCACGCAGGTGAGGACGGCGAACAGCAACGCCGCGCCGAGGGTGCCGTCCGGGTGGGCGAGCCGCGGGGGGTCGGTCAGCACGGTGAACCGGGCGGCCGGCTGCTCGGCCCGGGCGCGGGCGACGAGGCTGGGCGCGACGTCCACGCCCTCGACGTCCGTGAAGCCGAGCGCGGCCAGCTCGCCGGCGAGGCGGCCGTAGCCGCAGCCGTAGTCGAGGACGGCCGCGCCGCGGTCGAGGCGCGCCAGCCAGTCCGGGTCGAGCGGGTGCCCGAAGGTCTTCGCCGTCCCGGTGGAGTTCCAGTAGTCGGACTGGTTGTCGAGAGCGGGCATGTCCCGATCATCGCACGCCCGTTCGCGCAGCGGGGTACGGCCGAGCGGGGGTGGGGCCGGGGCCGAGCGGGGTGGCCACGGCCGCGCGGGGTGGCTCAGGGCCGAGCGGTGGCGGGAGAGGCCGGCCGGGGGCGGTGGGCCGGGGGCGGTGGGCCGTTCGGCCCTTGTCCGGTCCGCAGCGGTGCGGGGATCGTGATCGCCGTGCGGGTGTGTGCGCGGGGTGCGCCGAGGGCAGACGTGGCAGGACGTGAAAGTACGGAAATCTGCGTGATGGGACGGGAGAGGCCGGAGATGGGCGAGTTGGTCACGGTGCAGGTGCGCGAGGGGATGTCGGGAGGCGTCGCGGGCGACGCCAGGGCCCGGATCGCGGCCGTGGTGAGCGGGGCCGACGCCCTGGTCGAGGCGCCACGGGTGCGGGTCGGACCGGTCGGTGGGGTCGCCGTGCTGGCGCAGGTCAACGCCGAGGTGGACGGCCGGCGGATCCGCGTCCAGGAGGCCGCCGCCGACCTCGGCGAGGCACTGGACCGGCTGGCCGACGGGCTGCGCGGCCGGATCGCGGCCGTCACCTCCGGCTGGACGCCCAGGCCCTGGCCGCACCGGGTGCGTGGCCGGGGGCTGCCCGGCGTGGTGACCGCGCAGGGCGCGCCGCGGGGCGAACGTTCGCTCGTGCGTGTGGGCGCGGGCTCGGTCGGGGCCGATCCGTGCACCGAAATCCCGCACGGAGCCCGGGCGGAGCGGATCGTCCGTCGCAAGGCGGCCGCCCTGGTGTGGTGCTCGCCCGACGCGGCGGCCCGGACCATGGACGCGATGGACTTCGACATCCACCTGTTCACCGACCCCGCCACCGAGACCGACGCCGTGGTCTACCGGGTCGGCCCCACCGGCTACCGGCTGGCCCGCACGGTGGCCGCCGCTCCGCCCACCGGCCCGGCCGTGCCGCTCACCGTCAGCCCCTGCGGCGCACCGGAGCTGACCGAGGACCAGGCCGTGGCGCGGCTCTCCGGGGCCGACCTGCCCTTCCTCTTCTTCGCCCGGCCCGGCACCCGCCGCGGCCGGGTGCTCTACCGGCGCTACGACGGCGGGCTCGGCCTGATCGCGGCCGCCTCGTGACCGGCGAGGCCGGCCCGCCCGGCCCGCTGCCGGACGGCGTGGCCCCGCCGCGCCACCTGGTGCCGATCGGACGCGCCGAGGCGCTGTGGCTGCTGGGCGGAGCGCCGTTCGGCCGGATCGTGTTCACCGCGCGGGCGCTGCCGGCCGTCCGGCCCGTCAACCACGTGCTGGTCGACGACGCGATCGTCATCCGCACCCACGACGCTGCCCTGAGCGCGGAGGCACTCGGGGCGGACGCGGCCGGCGTCGTGGTCGCCTACGAGGCGGACGCCATCGACCCGTCGACCCACCTGGGCTGGAGCGTGGTCGTGACCGGCTACGCCCGCCCGGTCACCGACCCGGACCGACTGGCGCGCTACCGGGCACTGCTGCGCCCCTGGGTGGCGGGCGCGATGGAGCACATGGTGGCGATCCGGCCCGAGCTGGTCACCGGCCACCGGCTCACCGAGGGCGCCGCCGGGGCCGGGTAGCGGCCCCGCGGCCGCACCGGCGTGGGCGGGGGAGTCCGGGCGAACTCCCCGGCCCGCGCTCCGGCATGCCGGGACACCGCCCGGGCGGGGAAGGCCGTCCACGCGGCCTCGGCGGCATCCTCGGCGCGGTCACGTCCATCACCACCGCCGGCTGCGGTCACGTCCCGGCCTGACCGTGGATCAACGCCCCCGGACGGCGCTCAATGGGGTCGTTCGGCCCTGGGGCGCGGCGGTCCGGTCGGGGATGATGCGGTGGGCCCGCAGCAGGTGCGTGCCGGGCACGAGGAAGGTGGAGCCGCGCGATGGCGAGCAGTACGGCGGGCGCGCAGGTACCGGTCAGGGTGTTCCTGCTGGACGACCACGAGGTGGTGCGCCGCGGCGTCCACGACCTCTTGGACGGCGAACCGGACCTCCAGGTGGTCGGCGAGGCCGCCACCGCCGAGCAGGCGCTCGTCCGGGTGCCCGCGCTGCGCCCGGACGTCGCCGTCCTGGACGTGCGGCTCGGCGACGGCGACGGTGTGGCCGTCTGCCGTGAACTGCGCTCGCGCATGCCCGACCTGGCCTGTCTGATGCTCACCTCCTTCGACGACGAGGAGGCGCTGCTCGACGCCGTCATGGCGGGCGCCGCCGGGTACGTCCTCAAGCAGATCAGCGGCACCGACCTGGTCACGGCGGTGCGCACCGTCGCCTCCGGCCGCTCGATGCTCGACCCGGGTGCGGCGACCCGCCTGCTCAACCGCCTGCGCAGCGATGCGGCGGCGGCACGACCGGTGCCGCGCGGGCCGGAGCTGACCGCGCGCGAGCAGGAGGTGCTGGCGCTGATCGGCGAGGGACTGACCAACCGGCAGATCGGCGAGCGCCTCTACCTCGCCGAGAAGACGGTGAAGAACCACGTCTCCCGGCTGCTGGCCAAGCTGGGCGTGGAACGGCGCGTCCAGGCCGCACTGATCGCCACCGAGCTGCGCCGCTCCGCGGCCCCGCAGCCGGCCCACCCGCGGACACACGGCGGCCTGCGCGGCTGAACCTGCCGGGAGACGCGCGGCGGTCCGGGTGGCCGGACCCGGCTGCGGACGCCCGGCTGAACCCGCGCGCGTCCCGGCCCCGTTCCCCGAGTGGACAGGATCACCGGCGCCCGGGCCCCACACGGGTCGCCGGCCCGCCGGCCCGCCGTCAGCAGCGGCCACAGCGGGTCCGTTTGTCGGATGACCCCCCGTCCGGGATATTGGATCATGGTCCCGACGGGACCGGTTTCCCAGGTGACGGAAAGTCAGGGGCGTTTCTGATGACGCGGGTTGGATTTGTGCGTGCGCTGGCCGTGGCCGCGACCGGTGTGGTGGTCGTGGCCACGGGGGCGACGGGGGCCGTGGCGGCGCCGGCGGCAGCGGCGGTGCCGGACACGGCCGGGGTGCGTGCCGCCCTGCAGGGCACGGTGAACGCCGGGGCGCCGGGTGCGTTCGCGGTGATCAGGGATCACGGCGGTGTGGAGACCAAGGTCTCGCTGGCGGTCGGCAAGGCCGATCTGGACGGGACCCCGATCAACTCCGACCTGCGGTTCCGGGTCGGCAGCAACAGCAAGATGTTCGCCGCGGTCCTGGTCATGCAGCTTGCCGAGCAGGGGCGGATCGACCTGGACAAGCCGCTGCGGGACTACCTCCCGGCCGGCACGCTGCCGGAGGGCTGGACGATGACCGGCCGTCAGGTGATGGAGCACCGCGCGGGCGTCTACGACCACACCAACGACCTCCTGGAGCAGGCCGGCGAGGAGACCACCAGCGCGTTCGAGGCGCGCATCCGCCACAACGTCTACGACCCCGCGAAGCTCGTGGCGATGTCGGTCGCGCACGGCGTGCAGTACACGCCCGGATCGCGCTACTCCTACTCGAACACGGACTTCGTGCTGATGGGCCTGGCGGTCGAGCACCTCACCGGCCGGCCGTACGCGGAGGTGCTGCGCGACGCGATCATCGAACCGCTGGACCTGAGCCGCACCTCCTTCGACGTCCCGGCCGAGGAGATCGAGGGGCGGCACGTCACCGGCTACCTGACCAACGACGACCGTTCCAAGCCGCTGCTGGACTCCACCGAGCAGACCGCCTCCTGGGTGTGGAGCGCCGGCGGGGTCGTCTCCTCCGCCCGCGACATGGACCGCTTCCTCACCGCGCTGATGGCCGGCAGCGCCGGCGGGCTGGTCTCGGACGCCTCGCTGAAGCAGATGACCAGTGTGCTCCCCACCCCCACCGCGAAGATCAGCTACGGGCTGGGGCTGCGGCAGATCGCGCTCTCCTGCGGCAACGTGTTCGGCCACGGCGGGATCGTCCAGGGCTTCCAGACCCAGTCGTTCGCGACCCCGGACGGCCGCCGCAGCGTCGTCGTCTTCGCCAACGCCTCCAACAACGGCGCCGTGACCCAGGGGCTGATGAACGTGCTGGAGCCGGCTTTCTGCGGCAAGCAGCCCGCCCCCGCCGCCGCGCCCCGCACCCTGACCTCGCAGGGGGCCGGCGGCGAGCAGCAGAGCGGCGTGGCGCCCCGCGACCTCCTCCCCGTCGTGGAGGACACCCGCATCTGACCCGTCCCGGAGGTGGGCACGCGGGGCGCACTCCCGCGTCCCGCGTGCCACCGGTGGTGGGGGTACTCCCGTGCCCGGGTGCCACCGCCGACGGGGTGCGCTCACGTGTCCTGCGTGCCACCGGTGGTGCGGTGCCAGGCGAGGCCCAGCGGGGCCTCCCACACGACCCGGGTGCCGCCGCCCTCGCCCGCCCGGAGCTCGAAGCTGCCGCCCACGCGCTCCGCCCGCTCGGCGAGGTACCGCAGGCCGCTGCGGCGTCCGCCCTCCGGGACGCCGACCCCGTCGTCCGTGACGGTGAGCCGCACCAGGCCGTCGACGGCGCGCAGGACGACCTCCACCCGGCTCGCGCGGGCGTGCCGGGCCGCGTTGCTGAGCGCCTCGCCGAGGACGGCCAGGACCTGTTCGGCCAGCTCCTGCGACACGTCGGTGTCGAGCAGCCCCTCCAGGCTGAGCCTCGGCGCGAAGCCCAGGGTCGCCCGTGCCTCGCCGACGGCCCGGGTGGCGCGGGCCCGCAGGCCCCGGTCGGGCTCGTTGTGGGCGCGCAGCCCGAAGATGGTGGAGCGGATGATCTTGATCGTCTCGTCCAGGTCCGCGACCGCCCGGCCGACCCGGTCCGCCGCGCCCGGGCTCTCGATCAGCCGGCCCGCGCTCTGCAGCGTCATCCCGGTGGCGAAGAGCCGCTGGATGGCCAGGTCGTGCAAGTCCCGGGCGATCCGGTCGCGGTCCTCCAGCAGCGTCAACTGCTCGGCATCGCGCCGCCGTTCGGCCAGCTCCAGGGCGAGCGCCGCCTGGTGGGCGAAGCCCACCAGCGGGTCGGTCTCCTCCGCCGTGAACGGCGCCCGCCCGCTCGCCCGGGCCAGCAGCAGCACACCCCGCCCGAACCCCGCGCCGGTGCCCAGCGGCACCGCCACCGCCGGCCCGAGGCCCTCGAACCGCCCGGGCGGCCCGGCCGCGAACCGGGCGTCGCAGGCCAGCTCGTCGCTGGTCACCGGCGAGCCGCAGGCGTACGCGGCGCCGGAGAGCGTGCCGTCCACCGGCACCGTCACCCCGAGCCGGGCGCCCGGCTCGCCGCCCAGCGCCACCTCCACCGTCAGCTCCTGCGCCCGCTCCCCGGGCCCGGCCAGCGCCACCGAGACGTCCGCCAGCTCGGCGCCGGCGATCTCCCGCGCCCGGCGGGCGATCAGCTCGACCACCTCCAGCCGCGGCGCGCCCGACAGCAGGCTGCGGGTGATCTCCGCGCTCGCCTGGAGCCAGCGCTGGCGCCGCTGCGCCTCCTCGAACAGCCGAGCGTTGTCGATGGCAACCCCGGCCGCGACCGCGAGCGTGGAGATCACCGCCTCGTCGTCGGCGTCGAAGTCCAGCCCGCCGCGCTTGTCGGTGAGGTACAGGTTGCCGAACACCTCGCCGCGCACCCGCACCGGCACCCCGAGGAAGGTGTGCATCGGCGGGTGGTGGGCGGGAAAGCCCACCGAGGCCGGGTGATCCGACAGCACCGGGTGGCGCAGCGGCTGCGGGTGGCGGATCAGCTCGCCCAGGATGCCGCGCCCGGCCGGCAGCGGCCCGATCGCGGCGCTCTCCTCGGGCGTCAGACCGACCGTCAGGAACTGGGAGAGCGTGTGCCCGTCCGCGCCGATCACGCCGAGCGCGGCGTAGCGGGCGTCGACCAGGTCGGCGGCGGCCTCGACGATCCGGTGCAGCGCCTGGGCGAGGTCCAGCTCGCGGCCGACCGCCAGTACCGCCTCCAGCAGGCTGTGCACCCGGTCCCGGGTGCCACGCGCCGCGTCGATCCGCCACTGGAGCTCTTCCAGCAGCTCGTCCAGGCGCAGCTGCGGCATCCGCGCGGCGCCACCGTCATGGCCACCGCTGCCCCCGGCCGCCGGACCGCCGGTGCGGCTCGCGCCGCCGGTACCGCTCGTGCCGCCGGTACCGCTCGTGCGCCCGGTACTACTCGTGCCGCTGGTGCCGTCCGTCCGTGCCGGACCGCCGGTGCCCGCCCGCGTACCGTCCGCGCCGCCCACCGGCGTCCTCCCCGTCGTTCTGCCCCGGTGCGTCCGGGCCCGCCCCAGGTCAACCGACCAGGGGTTCGTCGGATTCACGGTAGTGCGCGTGCACACCCCTTCCGTACGGCGGGGTCCGCCCGGGCCGCCTCCCCCGGGCGGAGAGCGTGGGCGGCGGGCGCGGGCGCTGCCCAGCCTCACCGCGGCCGACCCCTCGTGCCGCCCCGGCCCCGGCCGCCGCGCCCCCGGCCTCAGCTGCTGCGCCGCCCACCCGGGGGGACGACCTCGGCCCGGACCTTGAGCTCCGGACTGTGGCGGAAGGTCAGCGTGAACTCCACCCACTGGCCCGCCCGCAGCGCAGGCGGGTTGGTGATCATCAGGTCGGCGTCCTCCGGCGACATCACCAGCTCGCCGCGCCCCGGCACCGGTAGCGCCTCGACCGGCTCCCAGCGGCCGGACGCACCCTGGTGCCGGTGCCGCTTCAGGGTGATGCGGCCGCCGAGCTCCCAGCCGGCACCCGTCAGTTCGTCGGGGACGTCGCCGGGGTTGCGGACCGTGAAGAACGCCGCCGTGGCGGTCGCACCGCCGGCCGTCGGCAGCAGCAGCCAGCCCGGCCCGGCCTCGACCGGGCGCTGCCGCCCGGCCCCGCCGACCGCCGTCCAGCCGGAGAGCAGCGCCAGCGCCACCCCGGCCGCCACCACCGGCGGCCCGACCGCGCGCACCCGCTCGGCCGTCCGCCGTGAGACCTTCCGGCTCGGGACCGCCCGGCCCTTGACCACCCGGCCCTTGACCACCCGGCCCGGGACCCTCCGCCGGGAGACCGACCGCCCGGAGAACGGCGCCCTCACCGGCCCGCCCCCGGCCGCCGGCCCCGCCCGCTCGCACCGGCCGTGCCACCGGAGCCGCCCCGACCCGGCTGCCAGGTGCGCAGCCGCAGGCTGTTCGCCACCACCAGCAGCGAGCTGAGCGACATCGCCACCGCCGCCAGCATCGGGTTCAGCACACCGACCGCCGCCAGCGGGATCAGCACCATGTTGTACCCGAACGCCCAGACCAGGTTGACCCGGATCGTGGCCAGGGTCCGCCTGGCCAGCCGCACGGCGTCCACCACCGCCTCGATGTCGCCGCGGACCAGGGTCAGCCCGGCGGCACCGATCGCGGCGTCGCTCCCGGAGGCCAGCGCCACCCCGAGGTCGGCGGAGGCGAGCGCGACCGCGTCGTTGACGCCGTCGCCGACCACCGCCGTCGTCCGCCCGGCCGCCTTCAGCTCGGCCACGACCTCGGCCTTGCGCTCCGGCGAGGCCGAGGAGTGCACCTGGCCGATGCCCAGCTCCTTCGCCACCGCCCGGGCCGCGCCGGCGCCGTCCCCGGTCAGCAGGACCGTCTCCAGACCCATCCCGCGCAGCCGGTGGAGCGCCCGCCAGCTGCCGGAGCGCAGCGTGTCGCCCACCGCGAGGACGGCGACCGGCTGCCCGTCCAGCTCCGCCACCACCGGCGTCCGCCCGGCCTCAGCCGCGCGGGCCAACGCTTCGGCGAGCGCGCCCGGCAGCGGGCCCGCGGCGTCGTCGGGCCGGACCACCCGGACGTGCCGCCCCTCGACCGTGCCGGACACCCCGACCCCGGCGGTGGCCGTGAAGCCGGCCACCGCCGGGAGGGGCTCGGAGCCGCCCCGGGTCCGGGCCGCCCCCACGACAGCCCTCCCGATGGGGTGCTCCGAACGGTGCTCGACGGCCCCCACCAGCCGCAGCACCTGGTCCTCGTCCACCTCGGGCACGGCGGTCAGCTCGGCGAGCTCCATCCGCCCGGTGGTCAGCGTGCCGGTCTTGTCCAGCACCACCGTGTCGATCCGGCGCAGGCTCTCCAGCACCTCCGGGCCGCGCACCAGGACGCCCAGCTCGGCGCCCCGCCCGGTCGCCGCCAGCAGCGCGGTCGGCGTGGCCAGGCCCAGCGCGCACGGGCAGGCGACCACCAGGACGGCGACCGCCGCCGTGACCGCCGCCTGCGGCTCGGCGCCCGCGCCGAGCCAGAAGCCCAGCACGCAGACCGCCACCGCCAGCACACAGGGCACGAACACCCCGGCCACCGCGTCCGCCAGCCGCTGCGCCCGCGCCTTGCCCGCCTGCGCGTCCGCGACCAGCGCGGTGATCCGGGCCAGCTGGGTGTCGGCGCCCACCGCCGTCGCCCGGATCACCAGCGCGCCGCCGACGTTGACCGTCGCGCCCGCCACCTTGTCCCCCGGCCCGACCTCCACCGGGACGCTCTCACCCGTCAGCAGGCTGAGGTCCAGCGCGGAGCCGCCCTCCACCACCACCCCGTCGGTGGCCACCCGCTCGCCCGGTCGCACCACGAACTCGCGCCCGGGCAGCAGCTGTTCGACCGGCAGCAGGCGCTCCGCCCCGGACTCCGGATCCCGGACGCACACCTCCTTCGCCCCCAGCTCGGCGAGCGCCCGCAGCGCCGAACCGCTGCGCCGCCGCACCCGGCCCTCCAGCAGCCGCCCGGCCAGTACGAACAGCGGCACGCCGACGGCCGCCTCCAGGTAGACGTGCGCCGCGCCGCCGCCGTCCGCGGTCAGCGAGAACGGCATCCGCATGCCGATCTCCCCGGCGCCGCCGAACAGCAGCGCGTACGCGGACCAGCCGAACGAGGCCACCACTCCGAGGCTGACCAGGGTGTCCATGGTCGCCGCGGCGTGCCGCAGCCCTTGCCGGGCCCGCCGGTGGAACCCGGCCGAACCCCACGTCACCACCGGCACCGACAGCCCGAAGCAGACCCACTGCCAGGCCGGGAACTGCAGCGACGGCACCATCGAGAGCACCACGACCGGCACCGCCAGCAGCGCCGTCACCAGCAGCCGCCGGCGCTCGCCGGGGTCTTCCTCCCGGTCCGCCGGGGCCTGCCCGGCCACCGCCAACTCGGCGGTGTAGCCGGCCCGTTCGACGGCCGCGACCAGCTCCTCGACGCCCACCCCCGCCGGGTGCAGCACCCTTGCCCGCCCGGTCGCCAGGTTGACGCCGGCCGTGACGCCCTCGATCCGGGCCAGCCGCTTCTCCACCCGGCCCACACAGGCCGCGCAGGTCATCCCGCCGACCGCCAGGTCGGTGCTGATCAGCGCCCCGGCCTCCGCTCCCGCGACCGCGCTCACCGGCCGGCCCCCATGTCGTGACCGCTCATCCCCGGGTTCACCCCGCCGCCGCTGCCGGGCGTCAGCCCCGGCGACACCGGCCCGGCCCCGCGTCCCACCGCGAAGGCCACCACGAACACCACCAACAGCAGCAGGGCGAACCCCGCCAGCACACTCAAGGGCCGGCCACCCGGCGACATCGCACTCACCCCCCACCAGTCGGCCCGCCACCGCCGTTGGTTCCCGTACGTTCCGAATGGCGCCGGTCACACCGGGCCGCCGCCGGCCCGGCGGGACCTGGGGGACCGGTGCGGGCGCCCGCCGGCGGGCGGCGGGACAGGGCGGTCCCACTCGAACGGGGGACCAGGTTTCGCCGTGCGGGGCGGTTGTTGCGAAGCATGGGGGCGTACGGGCCTTCGGTCGTGGGGCAGTGGAGTGGAGAGTGATCCTCGGTGCGCGAAGTTCAGGGATTGCCGCGACGGTGCGGCGTGGGGGTGCGGGCGGTGGCGCTGGCCGCGGTGGTGAGCGGCATCGGGGTGCTGGCGGCGTGCAGCAGTTCGTCGACCAATCCGTCGATCGGCTCGTCGGGACCGGGGTCGACGTTGAGCACGGCGCCGGAGCCGTCCTCGTTCTCCGGGGAGCCGCCGTCCGCGCTGGCCTCGGCGGCGGAGTCGGCGCTGGCCTCGGTGTCGGCCGCGGCCGAGTCCGCCTCGGCCGCGGCGGCCTCGTTCGAGGCGTCGGTCTCCGCGCAGGGGGTGCAGGCACGGCAGAAGGCGGCGGAGGTGCTGGGCACGCTGCAGAACGGCGGCAACGCGCTCGGGGCCGTGACGGTCACCGGGGTGCAGCGGGCGCAGACCGGGGGCCTGCACGCGGTGGTGGTGACGATCGTCAACACCGGGCTCGACACCGCCTCGTACGCGGTGCAGGTCGATTTCACCGACACCAACGGCAAGGCGGTGGACAGTGCGGTGGTCGGCGTCGAGGGCCTGCCGGCCGGGGACAAGGCGCAGCCGATCGCGTTCAGCCGTGCCCCCGCCGACCAGACGTTGCTGCCGGTGGTGGTCAAGGCCGTGCGGTTCTGACCCCGGCTGTCCGGTTCGGCTGTCCGGCGGCGCGGCCGGGCCAGCGTCGTGGCGCCTTCACATGTCCCACACATTTGCTGGGGGTGGGCGGCGGATCCGCGTGGCCGTGCCATGTCGACGGGGGCCCGCCGGTCGTGGCGGGGGAGGCCCGGCGGTCGGATTCCCGGGAATGGCCGGAGCACTGCGCACGGCTTTCGGGAGGTGCGGGAATCGCCCGGAATCAGGGCCGGGGGAGTCGGGGTGATCGTGGTGGAACGACTTCCGGCCGGGCGTTCGGGGGCGTTTCCGGGGCCGGCGGATGCGGGCATCCGGGCGCCCTGTCCGCGCGGGTGCGGAGAGAAATTCCCGGGGTGCGGTCCGAATGCGGAGCGGGCGGAGGCGCTCGCGGCTCGCCGGCCGTTCCCGTCGGTCGGATCCGTCGGCCGGGCGCCAGCTTGTCATGGTTTGGACATGTCCGGGGGTGCGCCGGACCGGGGACCCGGCCCGACCAGGGACGGACGCCGGGCGGAGTCCGCAGCGGTTCCAGGGCCGGACGATCCCGTTCCGCGACGGCCGGAAGGGTTTCGGAAGGCGGTGGCGAATGCGCCCCGGCCGGGCGGCGGGTGATTTCCGCTAAGCGCCCGGACGGCCGCCGGAAAAGCCGACCGGAGGTGGGCGGTCGTTTCTTTCGGCCCGGGCCGGCCGTGTTTTCCGCGGCGTCCTGCCGGCCGGAGCGGAGGGTCGAAATCCGGGCCCGGTGAGCGGGCCGGCGCCCGAATCCCGGGGCCGCGGCCGGGGAACCGTGCGGGCCGGGTGCGGCCGGTGCGGCCGGGCGGAAGGTCAAGAGCGGCGCTGAACGGCGGTCACGCGGGTAGCATCAGCTGCCGCGCGGGCGCGGTCGAACGGCGTACGAGTCGTCCAGAGTGGGCAAACGGGGGTTCTTCCTTTGGCGATCAGGGTTTTGCTGGCCGAGGACATGCACATGGTGAGGGGCGCCCTGGTGGCGCTGCTGGAGCTGGAGGAGGACATCGAGGTCATCGCCGAACTCGCCAACGGCGACGACATCGTGCCGACCGCGTTGGAACGCAGGCCCGATGTGGCGGTGATCGACATCGACCTGGCGGGCATGGACGGGCTGACGGCCGCCGCCCGGCTCCAGGAGGTGATGCCGGAGTGCCGGACGCTGATCCTGACCAGTCTCGGGCGGCCGGGCACCTTCCGCCGGGCGCTGGCGGCCGGAGCGCGCGGCTTCATCCTCAAGGACGCCCCGCCGCGCCAACTCGCCCAGGCCATCCGGCGGGTGGCACAGGGTGAGCGGGCGGTCGACCCGGATCTGATGGTGGCGGCCTGGGACAGCGGTGACAACCCGCTGACCGAGCGGGAGACCGAGGTCCTGCGGCTGGCCGCCGACGGTGCCGAAGTCACCGAGATAGCGGGGCGCCTGTACCTCTCGGTCGGAACGGTGCGGAACTACCTGACCTCGACGGTGGTCAAGCTGAACGCGCGCAACCGGCTGGACGCGGTGCGGATCGCCCGCGAGGCCGGCTGGGTCTAGGAGGGCGCCGGGCAGTCCGCCGCCCACCCCCGGTGGTCTGCCGGTCGTCGACCCGGGCCGTGACGGGGCCTCAGGCCACCTGGGGCTCGTCCTCCTCCAGGGCGCCGGAGAGCTCGGTGGTGATGACCGCCTCCAGCTGGAACCAGCCGTCCGCACGGACTCCGGCGGTGAACGTGCCCCCCACATCGGCGAGCCGGGCGGCCAGGTTGGCGAGGCCGCCGTCGGCGCCCGGCTGCTGCCCGCGGTCGTGCGCCGGCACCCCGTCGTTGGCGAGCCGCAGGCTGGTACGGCCGTGCTGGGCTACGGCGTCGATCGTGCACCGGGAGGCCTTGCTGTGCCGGATGACATTGGTGATGCCCTCGCGCAGCACCGTGGCCAGGACGGTGTCGGCGCCGGTCGTCAACCGGCCGCACTCCACCCGGAGATGGGCGTCGATCCCGGCCGCGGACAGCACCGAGCGGGCCGAGGAGAGCTCCGTCAGCAGTGACATCGAGCGGTAGCTGCGGGCCACCTCGCGGACGTCCCCGAGCGCCTGGCGGGAGAACTGGATGATGCTCTCCAACTCCGCCTGGGCCCGTGCCGGCGAGCGGTTGACCATGGCATGTGCCAGTTCGCTCTTCAGGGTGATCGCGGAGAGGCTGTAGCCGAGCAGGTCGTGCAGATCGCGGGCGAACCGCAGCCGCTCCTTGATCACGGCGACCCTGGCGATGTCCTCCTGGGCCTCGTGGACGGCCAGGGTGAGATTGGCGAGCAGTGTCAGGCAGTACACGATGGTGCCGGTGACCAGGGTGGAGACCATCATGTAGAGCACGGTGGGCACCGTGCCCTGGGCACTCAGGCCCGTGGCCAGGCCGATCCCGGCGATCAGACAGCCGAAGCCCGGCAGCGCGGCCCGCATCGGCAGCAGCAGCAGCATCGAGCCGCCGACGAAGCCCCCCATCCCGCCCCACGGCCAGCCGAGGAAGAGCGGCGGTACGGTGACGAGCAGCGCCTGGAGCAGCAGGGTCCAGTGCCGGTAGCGGGCCCGTGACCGGCGGAATCTCGGCAGGGTGTGGAACAGTTGGAGCCCGATCGTGGCGGGCAGCACGGTCAGGCAGAGCGAGACCGTCAGCGGGGTGACGCTCTCGTCGAGGATGTTGACGATCTGCATGGTGAGGAACGCGGTGAGGACCGTCCACACCACGGTCAGTGCGAAGCGAGGGGCGGGGGCCTCGATGCCGAGGACCCGCACGCCCGGTTCGGTGCGTCCCGGGTGCTCCACGAGGTCGTCGGGGGAGTCGGGGGAGCCGGGGCCCGGCGGCCCGGGCGAGGGCTCTTCCCGTCCAGTGGCGCTGCCCGTCATGGCACTCCCTCCGGTGGTCGCTGACACGGTCGATGGTAGGGCGGAACCCGCCCGTCCGGAGGCCCCTGGGACGGACCGGTCCTTCCCGTCGGGAGGCGGTGGCGGTCGGTCGTCGGCGGAACGTCATTCCGCCCTTGCGGCACCGGGGTTGGATTCGGCCGGGCGGGCCGCGGGCAGGCCGGTCTCCGGGGGTGGGCCGGCCTCCGGGAGCGGGCGGGTCTCCGGGAGCGGGCCGAGGACGAACTCGCCGACGGCGGACTCCACGCGCCAGTCCAGCCCGAACGCCTCGGCGGAGAGGCTGGTGCTGCCGGTGCCGAGCGCGCAGGCGGCCAGGCCCATGCCGGTGGCCACCAGGTACAGCGTCTGCTGCATCACGCCGACGTGCTTCAGCGTCAGCGCGTAGGCCAGTCCGCTGTACTTCCACGAGACCCGGGCGAACCGGGCCGTCATGGTGAGCAGGAGGTCGGGCGGCTCGGTCATCCCGGTGCCGGCCTGCGCCTCGCGCAGCAGCGCGGAGTTCAGCTGCCCGGCCGCCGGCAGCCGGATCAGGGCGTGGCCGAGCGGGTCGTAGTAGTAGGCGCCCGGTTCGAGGCCGGCGCAGCGGCCGACGGTGAGGTAGAACTCCAGCTCGTAGCAGGCACCGCCGCTGGGGTACGGCCGGCTGCCCGGCGGGCGGGTCCGGCCGGACGGGAGCGGTTCGCCGGCGTCCCGTACGCGCAGCGACCGGTGCAGCAGTTCACCGAGCTGGCGCAGCGTCAGCGCCGCCGTGCCGTGCCGCCGGACGGAGCGGCGGCGTTCCAGCGCCTCGACCAGCGAGGTGTCCCAGTCCGGCGGTCCGGCGGCGGGCCGGGGGAGTTCGATCCGGGGGCCCGGGGGCGGTGGTTTGAGCGCGGGCGGCTGCTCCTGCCGGCCCCGCAGGGGATAGGTGGCGCCGAACTGGCCGTCGTGCAGGCCGGGCCGGCTGCTCCAGTGGAACCGGAGGTCGTCGTGGGACCACGGCAGCAGGGCCGGGTCGCGGTCCTCGGGGAAGGTGGCGGGCCGCGGGCAGCCGTCCGCCTGCGGGGCGGGGTCGGCGACCTCGACCATGCCGGTGGGGACGAGGTGCGAGAGGAGCGCGGCCACCGCCGGGCGGGCGACGGGGAGGCGTTCGGCGGCCGCGTCCAGGGTGATGGGGCGGCACAGGCTGGCGATCAGCCAGCCGGCCTCGGGCCGGGTGAAGACCGCGCGGAACGGCGAGAGCGGGGACTCCAGCAGGCTTCCGCGCCCGTTGGAACGCAGCGCGGCGAAGCGGGAGAGCCGCAGCGGCCGGTCCTCGGGCACCGGCGCCGGGTCGAGCCGGGCGCCGGTGGCCGTGGGCAGGACGGAGAGCAGCGGCTGCTCGCCGTCCGGCGCCCCGACCGAGCGGACGACCAGGCCGCCGAGCTGCCTCAGGGCAGCCAACAGTCGGACCCGGGCGGCGAGTTCCTCGGTCCCGGGGACGTTCTCCAGTTGCACCGGGCCGAGCAGCATCCGGCGCAGCGCCTCGCTGAGCACCGCACCGGGCCGCGGGATGTGCAGGTCGCCCCACTGCGACCGGAGGATCAACGAGCCGTCGCCCGGCTGCTGTTCCAGCAGGGTGTCCTCTCTCAGCGACCACAGCTCGATCCACGCGGCGGACTGGTGGCTGTCGGACGGCCGGGACGGCGGGGCGGGCGGCACGGTGGCTCCTGGACGGGTCGGATGCACCCGGGCGGACCGCGGTGCGGTTCGCCCGGGCAGGGCGGTGGGGCTCGGATTCGGCGGTTGGTGGGTGCCCGGGCGGGGAGCGGGCCCCGGACGGGAGCGGGCTCAGACGAACAGCGGGATCGGGTTGAGCTCGTCGTACGGGGTCGGACGGGACAGCCGGCCCAGCGCCACGGGGACGTCGAAGAGCCGGCCGGGCGCGAAGCGGGGCCAGAAGTGCCGCAGGCCCGGGACGAGCGTACGGACCACGGGCAGCGCGAGGTCGGGTCGGGTCTGGTCCAGGACGCAGACCTCCAGGCCCCGGCGTTCCAGGACGCCCTGCAGCCGGCGTAGTTCGTCGAGCAGGTCGCCGGACGGGCGGTAGGGGTGGTCGCGCGGCGTCCGGGCCGGGACGGCCGGATCGGCGGCGAGGTAGGGCATGGTGTCGGGGGACGCGGTGCGCCACCAGCGCAGGGCGACCGGGTCGGTGCAGCCGTAGCCGGTGCCGTCCGGGCGGGCCTCCAGTACCGGTGGGAGCAGCTGGTTCATCTCGGTGAGCGCGCGGCTGAGGGCGACGGCCGGATCCGGGTGCGCCCCGAATCCGAACACGATGTCCTCGGCCGGTCGGCCGGTGCGGCGGGAGAGCGC
Source organism: Kitasatospora sp. NPDC022785 (assembly GCF_055561295.1). NCBI lineage: Bacteria > Bacillati > Actinomycetota > Actinomycetes > Kitasatosporales > Streptomycetaceae > Kitasatospora > Kitasatospora sp. NPDC022785. The sequence goes on from NZ_JBVHHB010000016.1 coordinate 140,758, forward strand.
GGCGAAGACCGGCACGCCCAGGTCCGAGGTGAGGTCCAACGCCCATATCTGGCGGCCGAGTTCGGCATGTGCCTGGCTCACCTCGGCGGTCCAGGGGTCGCCGAAGGCGGCCAGGTCGACGGCCGGCTGGCGGGTGCGGTTGTACCACCAGAGGGCCACCGCGTCGCGTTCGACCAGTTCCAGCAGGCCCTGCAGGGTGGCGTCCTCCAGGGTGCCGCCGGCGGCGCAGCCGTTGGAGTCGGCGTGGACCATCCGCCGGCCGGCCCGGTCGGGCACGTTGTAGTAGAGCAGCGCGGTGGGCAGCAGGACCTGACGCTCGCGGGTGAGCGACCAGACCGGCGACCAGTCCAGCTCCGCGTCCGGGTCGAAGGGCTCGGCGACCTGGTGGAACGGGTGGCCGTCGGCGTTGCGGCGGGCGCGGTCGGCGTACTGCCGCTCGTCCCAGAGCTGGCAGCTGCCGGGGTGGACGGCGTCCGGGCCGAGGCTGTGCAGCGAGCCGCGCACCCTCGCCTCGTCGCCCTGCCAGAGGCCGCTGATCCGCTCGACCGCCTCGCACAGCGCGCCGACCCGGGCGTCCAGGGCGGTGCGGCCCTTGCCGCAGCTCTCCTGGCGCAGCGAGCCGGCCAGGTCGGACATGTGGCGGGCGCCGAGGGCCAGGTTGTGCCCGGCCCGGTAGACGTTGAGCAGGTCGGGGCCGCGCGGGTCGCGCCGGATCTCCTTGACCACGCCGGTGACCGGGCTGAGCAGGTGCCCGTACCGGTCCAGCATCCGCTGGGCGGAGAGTACGCGGTGGCCGCCGCCGCTGCGCACGGTGCACCGGCGGGGGGCCAGCTCCACCGGGCGGGCGGCCTGCCGGGTCATCAGCGAGGAGTCGCCGCACTCCGGGCACTGCGGCCGCCGGGTGAGGCGGTGCGAGCGGCTGGCGAGGGTCAGGGTGTCGAGGGTGACCACCCGGGCGTCCTCCCCGGCGCGGTGCCCGGCCAGCCAGTGGGCGCACTCCAGCGCGGCGAGCTGGGCACCGAGCCCGACCGTGAGGGGCAGGGCGGCCAGCGGGACGGGCAGCGGCGCGTCGCCGAGTGCGCGGCGGACGGGCTCCGCGCCCGAGCGGTGGCCGCGCAGCCGGTGGGCGAGGCAGTGCCAGCAGGCGCCGGTGCCGGGGCGGAAGACCGGGCCGGCCCAGAGCGTGGTGCCGGTCACCTTGGCGAGCAGCCAGGGCCGGCCGTCGGCGCGGTAGCCGGCGTCCAGGGCGGCGAGCCGGGGGTCCAGGTAGTCGCTGCAGACCACCAGGTCGAGGGCGGCGGGGGCACCCGGCGAGGCGTGGACCAGGCCGGCGCTGCGGCAGGCGGCGCGCAGCGGGGCCGGGTCCAGCTCGCCGAGGGTGACGATCCGGACGGTGCCGGTGGGGGCGGGCGCGGAGCCGCCGGCCTGCTCCCAGTAGGCCCGGGCGGCGCTGTCGGCGCCGTCGCGGCCGGTCTCGGCGCGCTCCCGGGGCGGGCGGTGGTCGAGGAGCCCGCGCCGGGTCAGCTCGCCGACGATCCGGGCCACCTGGGCGGGGGGAACGGCGGGCGCGGCCGCACCGAGCAGTGCCGGGAGGTCCCTGGTGCCGTCGAGCAGGGGCACCAGGGCCGCCAGATGGGGGCCCCGGACGGCCGTCACCCCGTGTTCGGACATCAGGTAGACGGCGTCCCCGGGGACCACCTTCGGACGGAGGTGGTTCTTGAAGCCGATGAGGGCGGCCCGCTCGTTTCCCCCGCTGACGGTCATGGAATCAGGCCTCCGCCCCGGCGAGGAGGGGCTCGAACTCCGCGTCCCGGATGCTCAGGCAGAGTGCGGTCGCCGGAGCCTGGGCGGGCAGCAGGTCGAACAGCTCGGTCACCACGTCGAGTTCCTCGGCGAGCGGCAGCGCGGGCAGCGGCTCCCCGGGCACGGTCTGGATGCCGGCCTCGGCCAGCACCTGGGCGGGGTCGTCCTCGTACCGGTGGCGCAGACCGGGCTCGGTCCAGGCACGCAGGATGACCTCTGCGAAACGCCAGTCCTTGTCTATGGACATGATTTCCTCCGTTGAGATGGCGGTAGCGGGCCGCGGGACGGATGGGCGTCGGACCTGTGCTCAGGGAAGTAGTGAACGAAATCCGAGCGATTCTCGACCAGTGCCCGTGTCACCGCTTCGATGTGAGGAAGTCACGGCCGGATCGGGAGCCGTGCACTGGCCCGCGGCCCGCGCCGGTGGGATCGTCGGCAGGATGCCCACCTCCGGTGCCGGTCCCGAGTCGTTCTCGAGGGTGGGATGGCACGCTCGCGGCCATCGACCGTCCGAGAGGAGGACGCATGAGGCACGAGATCACCGGCACAGAGCGGTGGTTGTCGGCATTTCTTCGGCCGCTGGCGATCCTGGGAGCGATGTACGGGTTCACTCCGCCGACGTACGCCCTGATGCACGTGCTGGGCCGCTCCGCTCCCGAGGCGGTGCCCGGCGCGGAGCCCGCCGTCCGTTCCGAGGCCGGCGACCGTCCGGAGCCGGCGGCCCCGGCCGCCTCGTCGAGCTCGCCCGGGCAGCACCACCCCGAGCAGGTGGTCCCCGATGTTCCGCTCAGCGAGACGGAGTTGATGATGGCCCGGCAGCTCGGGCGGATGCGCGTGCTGACCAGGCTGCGGGGCTGGTAGCGGGGGCGTGGCGGTCCTCGGGGCTTCGAGCGGCGCTTGAGCGGCCGTACACATGCTCTGGCGCGTGCAGGCCAGCAGCCGTCCCGTGGCCAGTGGCGCGCAGGGCGGCCGGGGTGTGCGTGACGCTCCGTCGGACCAGATGTCATGGGGGTTGTGGTGGCCAGAGCTGCCGATTTCACCGAACTGCTGCTGCGCCGCGGCGAAGAGCTGGCGGACCGCGAGGTCTACCGCTTCGTCCACGGTGAGGGAGCCGGGCCCGGGCAGCCCGGTGCCGACCCGCTGGCGGGCCACGCGGTCACCTACGGGGAGCTGGACCGGGCGGCGAAACGTATCGCCTCGTGGCTGCAACAGGGGCAGCCGGCCGGCCAGCGGGTGGTGCTCTGCCACGGGGACAGCGCCGGGTTCGTCCCGGCCTTCCTCGGCTGCCTCTACGCCGCGGCGATCCCCGTCCCCGCGCCCCCGCCCAGCGGCACCCGGCAGTCGGACGACCGGCTCGCCGGCATCCTCAAGGACGCCGCCGCCGGCTACGTGCTCACCGACGCCGCGCACGGCCCGCTGGTCTCCCAACTGCTCGCGAACGCCGGGCAGTCGCACATCCCGTGCCTGGCCACCGACCGCCCCGACCTCGGCGACCCGGACGCCTGGGTGCGCCCGCCCGCTCGGCCGGACCAGCCCGTACTGCTCCAGTACACCTCCGGCTCGGTCAGCGAACCCAAGGGCGTCGTGGTGGGCCACGCCAACCTGCTCGCCAACCAGCGCGCCATCCAGCGGGCCCTCGGCACCACCGAGCACTCCCGGATCGGCGGCTGGCTCCCGTTCCACCACGACATGGGCCTGATCGGCCAGCTGCTCCACCCGCTCTACCTCGGCGCCGGCGCCGTCCTGCTCCCGCCCCTCACCTTCGCCCAGCGGCCCGTCCGCTGGCTCCAGATGATCGACCGCTACGGCGTCACCGTCTCCGGCGCGCCCGACTTCGGGTACCGGCTCTGCGTGCAGCGCGTCGGCGAGGAGCAGGCCGCCGCGCTCGACCTGAGCCGCTGGGAGGTCGCGGTCACCGGCGCGGAGTCGGTCCGGGCCGAGACCCTGGACGCCTTCACCGCCCGCTTCGCGCCGGCCGGGCTGCGCCCCGCCGCGCTGCGGCCCGGCTACGGGATGGCCGAGGCCACCCTGCTGGCCACCGTCGGCGGCCCCGCACCCCGGCCCGGGCGGCGGGAGGTGGACGCGGCGGCGCTCGCGGAGAACCGGGTGGTCGCGGCCGTGCCCGGCAGGGCCTCCCGCAGCTTCGTGTCGGTCGGCCGGCCGGCCGAGGGCCTGGAGGTGCTGATCGTCGACCCGGAGAGCACCGCCCCGCTGCCGGACGGCACGGTCGGCGAGATCTGGCTCCGCGGCGACGCCGTCGCCCAGGGCTACTGGAACCGCCACCTGGAGAGCACCGAGCTCTTCCACGCCCGGCCCTCCGGCGCCGGGCCGCAGCACGGCGGGGGCCATCTGCGCACCGGTGACCTCGGCTTCCTCGACGACGGCGAACTGTTCGTCGTCGGCCGGCTGAAGGAGCTGCTCATCGTCGCCGACCGTAACCTGCACCCGCAGGACATCGAGCAGCAGGTGCAGAAGCTCAGCGTGCTCTTCGGCTCCGGCGCCGCCTTCACCGTCGGCGCCGACCAGGACCAGGTGGTGGTCGTCCAGGAGGTCCGCACCGGCGGCGCCGAGGAGGAGCTGCCGGCCCTGGCCGGAGCCGTCCAGCGGTGCGTGGCCGAGGAGTTCGGCGTCGCCGTGGAGCAGGTGCTGCTCGTGCGCCCCGGCACCGTCCGGCGCACCACCAGCGGCAAGCTGCGGCGAACGGCGATGCGGCAGCTCTTCCTGACCGGCCGGATCAAGCCGCTGCACACCACGGTGGGCGAGGGCAGGCTGCTGACCATGCCCCAGCCGCCGGCCACCGGTCCGGCCAGGGAAGGAGACGAAAGGTGCAGTCGCGCGGCGGGGTGAGCACAGGAGCGGCATCGGCGCCGGCGGCGGGCCTCCCGCCGCCCGGCACCGCCGAGACGGAGGTCCGGCGGCGGATCGCCGAGCTGGAACGGGCCTTCGGCGACCCGGACGACCCGCACAACCCGACCGGCAGCGCCGCGTTCCTCGCCGCCGACGCCCGGGAGGAGCCGCTCGCCGCCGCCGAGCTGCTGGTCGAGCGGTTCGGGCTGAACGACGAGTTCGTCCCCGCCGAGCTCGGCGGCCGGCTGACCGAGCTGGACAGCCTGGCCCGGGTCGTCCGCGCGGTGTTCCGCCGCGACGCGTCGCTCGGCCTCGGCTCCGGCGTCACCAGCTTCCAGGCGGCGGTGGCGGTCTGGGCGGCCGGCACCCCCGCCCAGCGCCGGACCGCCGCCCGGCTGCTGCACGCCGGCGGCCGGCTGGTCGTCGCCTACCCCGAACTGGCCCGCGGCAGCAGCTTCCTCGCCAACGAGCTCACCGCCACCGCGGCGCCTCCCGGCGGCGACGGCCCGGCCGGCCTCCGGCTGAGCGGCCGCAAGGAGGCCTTCGCCAACGTCGGCAGGGCCGACGCCCTGGTGCTGTTCGCGCGCACCGGCAGCGGCCGGGAGAGCCACTCCGCGCTGCTGGTCGGACGCGCCGAGCTGCCCGCCGGGGCGGCCACCGCGCTGCCCCGGCAGCGCACCCTCGGGGTCCGGGGCTGCCTGGTCGACGGCATCGAGTTCACCGACTGCCCGGTCCCAGGCGACGCCCTGCTCGGCGGCCCCGGCCGCGGCCTCGAACTCGCCCTGCGGGTCTTCCCCCTGATCCGCAGCGTCGGCCCGTCGGTGGCGCTCGGCAGCGCCGACACCGCGCTGCGCACCGCCGTCGCCTGCGCCGTCGACCGCGGCGTGGCCGAGGAGCGCCCCGACGACGGCGACGGCCGGCAGCGGGTCTCGCACGCCCGCACCACCCTGGCCGGCGCCTTCGTCGACCTGCTGATGTGCGACTGCCTGGCGCTGGTCGCCACCCGCGCGGCCCACCTGGCCCCGGCCGGGACCGCGCTCTACGCGGCGGCCGTCAAGTACCTGCTGCCGCAACTGCTCACCGACACCGCGTACGAGCTCTCCACCCTGCTCGGCGCCGAGTTCCACGATCCGGCCGGAGCGTACGGGGAGTTCCCGAAGAACGTCCGCGATCTCCCGATGATCGGCCTCGGCGCGGCCGGTTCGGCCGCCTGCCGGGCCACCGTCGTCCCCCAACTGCCGCGACTGGCGGCGCAGTCGTGGTTCACCGAGGGCGGGGCGCCGGACGCGCTCTTCCGGCTGGAGGCGGGCGGACTCCCGCCGCTGGACCTCGGCCTGATCGGCCCGGCGGCCACCGGCGACCCGCTCGCCGGCTCCCTGCTCGCCTCCGCCGCCGCCCTGGAGCGCGAGGAGCCCGACCCGGAACTCACCACGCTTGCACGGCTGTTCGTCGACGAGCTGGCCGCCCTGCGCGACGGCTGCGCCGCACTCGACCGGGACGGCCGCCCCGCCCTCGCCGACCCACGCGGCCACGCCCTCGCGGACCGGTACGCCCTGCTGCTCACCGCCGCCGCCTGCCTCGGTGTCTGGCGCGGGCAGCGGGAGGCGGGGCAGGGGTTCCTGGCGGGCACCGGCTGGATCGCCGCGGCCCTCACCAGGCTGCTGCGCCGGCTCGGCACCGCCACCCCGAAGAGCGCCGCGGACCACGACGGACCGCTGCTCGCCGAAGTCCTGCGGCGCTACCGCGGGCGCCGCAGCTACGACCTGTACGACACGCCACTGGCCGGTGGCACGCCCACCCTCCGAGGAGACGGGGACAGCTGATGACAACCGGAACGACAGACTGGCAGTCGCTGGTGATCACCGCGGTCGACGGCACCGAGTACGAGCTGTACGGCTGGCTCACCGCCCGGCTCCGCGACCACCTGCCGGGCGACGCCCCCGTCGAGCCCGACGTGCCGCTGACCGAGTACGGCCTGGACGCGGTCGTCGCCCTCGCCCTGTACGGCGAGATCGAGGAGCTCTTCGCGCTCGGCCTCGATCCCGGCACGGTCTACCGCTTCGCCACCGTCGACGAGCTCGCCGTCCACCTCGGCGGCCTCGCCGCCGCCCGCCCGTCCGGCCCGGCGGCCCGCTCATGACCACCCCGACCACCACCGCGCCCGCCTCCGTCACGCTGCGCCTGCAGGCCGTCCTGCTCGCCGCGGCCGACGAGCTCACACCGGACCTGCTCCAGCCCGAGCCGGGCGGCCCCTGCGAGGACGAGCTGGACGAGGAACTCCAGCTGGCCGACGACCTCGGCTTCGACTCGGTGATGCTGATGAGCCTCAAGGCCTCGCTGGAGGAGCACTTCCCCGAGCTCGGCGGGCTCTCCATGCCGGAGGTGCTGCCCAGCCTGCACACCGTCGGCACGCTGCTGGAGTACCTGAACCGGCGGCTGGCACCGGCCGGGGCGGCCTGAGATGGCCCGCTCGCTGGAACCGGCGCCCGACGCACGGACCGGGTGGGTGTTCGCCCACCCGGTCCAGGCCCGCGGACCGGCCGGGCCGTGGGACGAGCTGCGCGAGGCGATGGAACGGCACGGCAGCGCCCTCGTGCACGCCCGGATGGAGGACTGGCTGCCCGGCGACCTCGCCGACCCCCGGCTCCCGGAGCAACTGGGGCCCGACCACGCGCGGTTCCGGCGGATGCGGCACCCGGCCGTCCGGGCCCGGTTCGTCGCCTCCCGGATGATGCTCAAGCACACCGCCGGCGCCGTCGTCGGCGAGCCCCCGCAGGCCCTGGAGCTGGCCTACAAGCTCGGCGGCCGCCCGTACCTGCGGGGCTTCGGGCAGCTGGACCTGAGCCTGAGCCACACCGCGGACCTGCTGGTCCTCGGGCTCACCCGGCGCGGCTGGATCGGCGTGGACGCCGAGCTCACCGACCGGCAGATGACCGGCCTGGGCACCGAACCCCAGATGTGCACGCGCCACGAGCAGGAGGAGCTGGACCGCATGCCCGAGGAGGAGCGCAACAGCGCGCTCGTCCGGCTCTGGACCCTCAAGGAGGCCTACAGCAAGGCCATCGGCCAGGGCATGCGGTTCCGCTTCACCGAGTTCGGCTTCGGACCGCGGGACCGGCAGGCCGGCGAGGTCCGGCTGCCCGACGGCTCCCCCGGCACCGGTGCCGAGTGGGCCTTCCACACCTGTGTGATCCAACAGCGCTACACCGTCAGCCTCGCGCTCTGTGACACCGGCTTCGGCCAGACCGGGGACGGCGTGGACGCCCTGCGGGTGGCGGGAGACCTCCTCGCCGAACTCACCGGGGGACCGGCCGCCCGCGCCCCGAGCTGACCCTGCCATCATCCACCCGGCGCCGGCCCGCCACCAGTGCGGCCGTCACCCGGCGGCCGTGAGAATCTCACAGCACGTCAAGGCGGTTACTTCCTGTCCGATTCCTGAAGATCTCACTGTCATGGCGGCTCTCCCTCGTGTCACGATCCAGAATGACCGGACGCGTCCCGCAGCCCGGCATCGCGGAGAGATGGGGGAAGTCCTCGGATGGAAATTCAGGTGCTCGGCCCGCTGACCGCCGCCGCCTCGGGTCTGTCCATCGTCCCGACGGCGGCCAAGCCGCGCCAGATCCTGGCGCTGCTCGCGCTCAACGCCAACCGGATCGTCTCCGTTCCCCAGCTGATGGAGGAGCTGTGGGGCGCCGACCTGCCGCGCAGCGCCACCACCACGCTCCAGACGTACATCCTCCAGCTGCGCCGCAAGCTCCGTGCGGCCGCGGTCAAGAGCGGGGAGCCCCTCTGCGCCGAGCGGACCCTCGCCACCCGGCACGGAGGCTACGTCCTGGAGGTGCCGCCGGGCGCGGTGGACGCCCACGAGTTCGACAGGCTGACCGCGGCCGGCCACGCGGCCTTCGCGGTCGGGGACATGGAGGCCGCTTCCGGCCTGCTGGGCGCGGCCTCCGCGCTCTGGCGCGGACCGGTGCTGGTCGACGTCCGGCACGGCCACCAGCTCGCCATCGAGGCCACCCGGCTGGAGGAGTGCCGGATCGGCGTCCTGGAGCGGCGCATCCGCGCCGACCTGCGGCTCGGCCGCCACCACGAGGTGATCGGCGAACTGTCGGCACTCACCGGCCACCACCCGCTGGACGAGGCGCTGCACGCCCACCTCATCGTCGCCCTGTACCGCGCCGGGCGGGCTCCGCGCGCGCTGGAGGTGTACCAGAAGCTGCGCGACACCCTGATCGACGAGCTCGGGCTGGAGCCGTCCGGACAGCTCCAGCTGCTCCAGCGGGCCATCCTGCGGGGTGAACCGCTGGACGAGTACGGGCCGGAGGCCGCCGCCCCGCTGCTGCGCGGCGGCCGGCTGGTGGGCTGAGCCCGCCGCAGACCCCGGGGCCCCCCCCCCCCCCCCCCCCCCCCCCCCCGGCCCCGCCGGCCGCGGGGGGGGCCCCCCGGGGGGGGGGCGGGCCGCGGCCGCCCCCCCCCCCCCCCCCCCCCCAAC